>NZ_CP102830.1:4144092-4461138 GCF_024730785.1 Pseudomonas sp. LS44 | reverse complement strand
TGCAGAGCTGCTGCGCTTGCTGCCTATTAATAAGGACAGCGCCGGCGCCAGACCCTGGCTGCGCTCGCTCAGCAATTCCAGCAATCTGCCAATGTATTTTTCGTTTACCCAATCGAGAACGAAGCGATTAGGCGCGTAGACACGCAACTCATCGCTAGAGGCTTCTACCTGTAGTGGACGGATCCAGGTGTTGAATTGCTGAGCAGGGAGTTCATCGCGCAGAAGGTCGATGCACTGCTGCCAAAGTTCCACGGACACGTGTATCCCCTAAGGTCGGCTTGCGGCAAAAACAGCCGCGATTGTAACCCTCAGCACCATGGTTATCCACAAGAAGCATGCGCTTGGGGCAAGGAAAATCAACGTGTTATTACGCGCAGCCTGTGCGGGTAAGGTCTGTTGATAACTGCCAATCAGCCCCGTGCACAACCCTGTGCGAAAGCTGCGACTGAATGGCGCTGTGGATAACTTGCCGCTTCATCCCCAGCTTATACGCAGCCTGCCTACAGGTGGGGCACGCCTTGTGAACAGACTTACGGAGCACCCCTATGCCCGGTTTCACTAGGCCTCTAGCAGGTTTTCCACAGCCAAGGGCTTCCTTAAAAGTATCTAAAGAAATAGAAAAGCTTTAAATATCTTCTTTTTTCTATTCTTGTTTGTCCGATGCCCAGATAAAAAGCTGGTTGGAAATTGACCTGCCCCGCAGCTTTCTCTAGAATCGCCGGTCTCTTAAAACGGGGGCCGCTTTGGCCCGTAGTCGCTCATCCAGGTAATTCACCATGAAACGCACTTTCCAACCCAGCACCATCAAGCGCGCTCGCACCCACGGCTTCCGTGCCCGCATGGCCACCAAGAACGGCCGCGCTGTTCTGTCGCGTCGTCGCGCCAAAGGCCGTAAGCGTCTGACTGTTTGATCATTCAGACCCCGTGGTGAGTCAAGACTTCGGTCGAGAAAAGCGCCTGCTGACACCTCGACAATTCAAAGCAGTCTTTGACTCACCGAGCGGTAAGGTCCCAGGCAGGAATGTCCTGCTTCTTGCGCGCAACAACGATTTGGCTCATCCCCGTCTGGGGTTAGTCATCGGCAAGAAGAGCGTTAAGCTCTCTGTCGAACGTAATCGCCTTAAACGTGTGATCCGCAATTCCTTCCGAATCAACCAGGACAGCCTGGTCGGTTGGGATATCGTGATCGTCGCGCGCAAAGGTTTGGGGGATCTGGACAATTCCGAATTGTCTCAACAGTTCGGCAAGCTCTGGAAACGCCTGGCACGTAGCCGGCCCCATACCGAACCCAACCTCACCGCCGGAGCTAACGACAGTCCCGATGCGTAAACTGGCGCTCGTTCCGATCCAGTTCTACCGCTACGCGATCAGCCCGCTGATGGCCAGCCACTGTCGTTTTTATCCCAGTTGTTCCTGCTATGCGTATGACGCCATCGATCAACATGGTGTTTTGCGCGGTGGCTGGCTGACTTTGCGTCGGCTGGGTCGCTGTCATCCGTGGAATGCCGGTGGCTACGATCCGGTACCTCCTGCTTCACCCCCCCAATCTCCTTCGATGGCCGAGTAATCATGGATATCAAACGCTCGATCCTGATCGTCGCCCTGGCAATCGTGACCTATCTGATGGTTCTTCAATGGAACCAGGACTACGGTCAAGCCGCGCTGCCGACTCCCAATGCAACCGCTCATTCGGCGACTCCCGCATTGCCTGACACCGCGACGGCGACCAAGGCCAGCAATGACGATGTGCCGACGGCGCAAAGTGAGGGAAGCGCCGTCGCATCGCTGCCAAGCCCGGCGGTTAGCGATCAGCTGATTCGGGTCAAGACCGATGTTCTGGAGTTGGCGATCGATCCGCGTGGCGGCGATGTGGTGCAGCTCAATTTGCCGCTGTACCCGCGTCGTCAGGATCGTCCTGATGTGCCCTTCCAGCTCTTCGACAATGGCGGCGAGCGTCTCTATCTGGCGCAGAGCGGCTTAACCGGTAGCAATGGTCCGGATGCCAATCCCGCCGGCCGGCCGCTGTACCGCAGTGCCAAGTCTGACTACCAGTTGGTCGACGGTCAGCCGCAACTGGTAGTCGAGCTGACCTTCAGCGATGCCGGCGTCAATTACGTCAAGCGCTTCGCCTTTCAGCGCGGCCAGTACGACTTCGCCGTTAGCTACAAAATCGATAACCAAAGCGCCCAAGCGTGGAGCGGCAATCTGTTCGCGCAGCTCAAACGCGATGCCAGCGCCGATCCGTCGTCGACTACCGCTACCGGTACCGCCACCTACCTAGGCGCTGCGCTGTGGACACCTTCCGAGCCGTACAAGAAAGTCTCGATGAAGGACATGGACAAGCAGGGCTTCAAGGAAACGGTTGAGGGCGGCTGGGTTGCCTGGCTGCAGCATTATTTCGTGACCGCTTGGATCCCCGCCAAAGGCGAGAGCCATGTGCTGCAAACCCGCAAGGACAGCCAGGGCAATTACATCGTTGGCTTCACGGGTTCGACACTGACTGTCGCCCCAGGCAACCAGACCGAAACCGGCGCCACTCTGTATGCCGGTCCGAAGACCCAGAAACACCTGAAAGAACTGTCGCCGGGCCTCGAGCTGACGGTCGACTACGGCATTCTGTGGTTCATCGCCCAACCGATTTTCTGGTTGCTGCAACATATCCATGCATTGCTGGGCAACTGGGGCTGGTCGATTATCGCCCTGACCATCGTCATCAAACTGGCGTTCTTCCCGCTGTCGGCGGCGAGCTACAAGTCGATGGCCCGCATGCGCGCCGTGTCGCCGAAGCTGGCGGCGCTGAAAGAACAGCATGGCGATGATCGGCAGAAGATGTCGCAAGCAATGATGGAGCTGTACAAGAAGGAGAAGATCAATCCGCTCGGCGGTTGCCTGCCAATCCTCGTGCAGATGCCGGTATTCCTGTCGTTGTACTGGGTACTCCTGGAAAGCGTGGAAATGCGGCAGGCACCATGGCTGCTGTGGATAACTGACTTGTCGATCAAGGATCCGTTCTTCCTCCTGCCGATCATCATGGGCGCCACCATGTTCATTCAGCAGCAGCTCAACCCGACGCCACCGGACCCGATGCAGGCCAAGGTGATGAAGCTGATGCCGATCATCTTCACCTTCTTCTTCCTCTGGTTCCCGGCTGGTCTGGTGCTGTACTGGGTGGTCAACAACTGCTTGTCGATTGCTCAGCAGTGGTACATTACCCGCAAGATCGAGGCGGCCAGCAAGGCGGCGTAAGCTTCTTGCCGCATCGCTAGCCGAACAGCCAACGCCCCCTCGCGGGGCGTTTTGCTATCTGCCCTTTTTGCCGAGTAGCGCGCCATGCATCCAGCTCGCGACACCATCGCCGCCGTCGCCACCGCCCAAGGCCGGGGGGGCGTCGGTATCGTCCGCGTCTCCGGTCCGCTCGCCGGGCAGATTGCCCGCAGTATCAGCGGGCGCGAGTTGGCGCCCAGGTACGCCCACTACGGGCCCTTCCTCAGCGAGGCTAATCAGGTCCTTGATGAAGGGCTAGCCCTGTATTTTCCAGGTCCGCGCTCGTTTACCGGCGAAGACGTGCTGGAGTTGCAGGGACATGGCGGACCGGTGGTGCTCGACTTGCTGCTGCGTCGCTGTCTGCAACTCGGTGCCCGCCAAGCGCGACCGGGGGAATTCAGCGAACGCGCCTTCCTCAACGACAAGCTTGATCTGGCGCAGGCTGAAGCGATTGCCGACCTGATCGAGGCCAGCTCCGAACAGGCCGCCCGCAATGCCCTGCGCTCGCTGCAGGGCGAGTTCTCGCGGCGCGTGCATGGGTTGACCGAGCAATTGATCGCCTTGCGCATCTACGTCGAAGCGGCGATCGATTTCCCCGAAGAAGAAATCGATTTTCTCGCCGATGGTCATGTCCTCGGTTTGCTCGAGGCGGTACGCGCCGAGCTCGCCCAGGTCTTGCGCGAGGCCGGACGGGGCGCCTTGCTGCGCGATGGGATGACCGTAGTCATCGCCGGCCGGCCCAATGCCGGCAAATCCAGCCTGCTGAATGCGTTGGCCGGGCGCGAGGCCGCGATCGTCACCGAGATTGCCGGAACGACTCGTGACGTGTTGCGCGAACATATCCACATCGACGGGATGCCCTTGCACGTGGTTGATACCGCTGGCTTGCGGGATACCCACGATCAGGTGGAGAGAATCGGCGTCGAACGCGCCGTACAGGCGATCGATGCGGCTGATCGGGTGCTTCTGGTCGTCGACGCCACCGCGCCGGAAGCGGCTGATCCGTTTGCCCTGTGGCCGGAATTCCTCGCCACGCGACCGGATCCGGCCAAGGTCACGCTAATCCGCAACAAGGCCGATCTGAGTGGCGAAACAGTAGCGTTAGCGCTCAGTAACGATCAGCACGTCACCATCAGTCTGTCGGCGAAATCAGCAGCGGGCCTGGATCTGTTACGCGAGCATCTGAAGGCCTGTATGGGTTACGAGCAAACCGCGGAAAGCGGTTTCAGCGCCCGCCGCCGCCATCTGGAAGCCCTTCGTCAGGCGGATGAATATCTGCAACATGGGCATAGCCAGCTGACCCTGGCCGGCGCGGGTGAACTGCTTGCGGAAGATCTGCGGCACGCACAGCAAGCCCTGGGCGAAATCACCGGAGCGTTCAGTTCCGACGACCTGCTGGGTCGAATTTTCTCCAGCTTCTGCATCGGCAAATAGCCCGATCGATTAATTAACACCGCTTCCCTTCACCCCTATCTTCTCCCTGGAGAGGATTTCGGCTGCCTGAGTGTTAGCCAATCCTCCCCGTTAAGCCCTGTGGAAAACTGGCCATAAGCCCGGTCGATAAGTCGGCGTGAGAGTCGTGGATAAACCAGATTGTGGATAACCACGCATTCCATCCACAAGCTTAAGACGGTTATCCACCTCGCTTATGGGCCTCTGACCACATGCTTATACATCGCTGTAATCACCGGGTCATAACGGCTGTAGCGATCCATCCACAGAAAAGCCGGTCATAAGTAATAAACATAAAAACAAAGCTTTATAAAAATTCATTCATTTAAATCTAATTGATCGGTTCTCAAGAGCTGACCGCGGAGTTGGCTATTTTTTGCGCAAAGACTTCATTCAAGATCGCTAAGTGCCTATACTTGCCGCCTTTCCATTCCCCCAGTTATGAACAGGCACGAGGTGCGTGGTGGATTACCCTTCCCGTTTTGATGTGATCGTGATCGGCGGTGGCCACGCAGGCACCGAAGCCGCGCTCGCTGCAGCACGTATGGGCGTCAAAACCCTGTTGCTGACCCATAACGTGGAAACCCTCGGCCAGATGAGCTGTAACCCGGCCATCGGCGGGATTGGCAAAAGCCACTTGGTCAAGGAAATCGACGCCCTCGGCGGCGCCATGGCGGCAGCCACCGACAAAGGCGGCATCCAGTTCCGCGTGCTGAACAGCCGCAAAGGCCCTGCAGTGCGGGCAACCCGTGCCCAGGCCGACCGCGTTCTGTACAAAGCGGCGATCCGCGAAACCCTGGAAACTCAAGCCAACCTGTGGATATTCCAACAGGCTTGCGATGACCTGATCGTCGAGCACGGTGAGGTCAAAGGCGTCGTCACCCAGATGGGCCTACGCTTCTTCGCCGAATCGGTGGTGTTGACCACCGGCACCTTCCTCGGTGGACTTATCCACATCGGGCTGCAGAACTACTCCGGTGGCCGCGCCGGCGATCCACCCTCGATCGCCTTGGCGCAACGTCTGCGGGAGCAACCGCTGCGGGTCGGGCGCCTGAAAACCGGAACGCCGCCGCGCATCGACGGGCGCAGCGTGGATTTTTCGGCGATGACCGAACAACCCGGCGACACGCCGATTCCGGTCATGTCGTTTCTCGGCAGCAAGGAACAGCATCCGCCGCAGGTCAGTTGCTGGATTACCCACACCAACGCGCGCACTCACGAAATCATCGCCAGCAACCTGGATCGCTCGCCGATGTATTCGGGAGTGATCGAAGGGATCGGCCCGCGCTATTGCCCGTCGATCGAGGACAAGATCCATCGTTTCGCCGACAAGGACAGCCACCAGGTGTTCATCGAGCCGGAAGGCCTGACCACCCATGAGCTGTACCCCAATGGGATTTCCACCTCGCTACCGTTCGATGTGCAGTTGCAGATCGTCCGTTCGATTCGCGGCATGGAAAACGCGCATATCGTCCGTCCCGGCTACGCCATCGAATATGACTACTTCGATCCGCGCGACCTGAAGTACAGCCTGGAAACCAAAGTGATTGGCGGGCTGTTCTTTGCTGGGCAGATCAACGGCACCACCGGTTACGAAGAAGCCGGCGCTCAGGGACTGTTGGCCGGGGCGAATGCCGCCCTGCGCGCGCAGGGCAAAGACGCTTGGTGCCCGCGCCGCGACGAAGCCTACATCGGCGTACTGGTCGACGACCTGATTACCCTGGGCACCCAGGAACCGTATCGAATGTTCACCTCGCGCGCCGAATACCGGCTGATCCTCCGCGAAGACAATGCCGACCTGCGCCTGACCGAGAAGGGCCGCGAGCTGGGTCTGGTCGACGACGCCCGCTGGGCGGCGTTCTGCGCCAAGCGGGAAAACATCGAGCGCGAAGAACAACGCCTGAAAAGCACCTGGGTGCGTCCCGGGTCGCCGCAGGGCGATGCGATCGCCAGCCGTTTCGGCACGCCGCTGACCCACGAGTACAACCTGCTCAACCTGCTCAGTCGACCAGAGATCGATTACCGTGGCTTGATCGAGGTCACCGGTGACGGCGCGGAGGATCCGCAAGTCGCCGAGCAGGTGGAGATCAAGACCAAGTACGCCGGATATATCGATCGCCAGCAGGACGAAATCGCCCGCCTGCGTGCCAGCGAAGACACCCAGCTGCCGGCGGACATCGACTATGCGGGGATTTCCGGGCTGTCCAAGGAAATCCAGCACAAGCTCGGTCAGACCCGTCCGCAAACCCTGGGGCAGGCGTCACGGATTCCCGGGGTCACCCCGGCAGCGATTTCGCTGCTGCTGATCCATTTGAAAAAACGCGGCGCCGGTCGTCAGCTGGAGCAAAGCGCCTGATGTCTGCGGTCACCGAGCGCCATGCGCAAGAACTCGCGCAAGGCGCACGGACGCTGGGCGTCGAAGTATCGGCCGAGCAACACGCCCAGCTGCTCGCCTACCTGGCCCTGCTGATCAAGTGGAACAAGGCCTACAACCTCACCGCGGTCCGCGATCCGGACGAAATGGTCTCGCGCCATCTGCTCGACAGCTTGAGCGTGGTCCCCTACGTCGCCGAAGGCGGTGACAGCTGGCTGGATGTCGGCAGCGGCGGCGGCATGCCGGGCGTGCCGCTGGCCATCCTGTTTCCCGAGCGACGCTTTACCCTGCTCGATTCCAATGGCAAGAAAACCCGCTTCCTCACCCAGGTCAAACTGGAGCTGAAGCTCGCCAACCTCGAAGTTGTCCACAGCCGAGTCGAAGCCTTTACCCCGGCGCAGCCCTTTTCCGGAATCTGTTCGCGGGCCTTCAGCGCCTTGGCCGATTTCAGCAACTGGACCCGGCACCTGGGTGACGGGCAAACCCGCTGGCTGGCGATGAAGGGCGTGCAGCCGGATGACGAGCTGCAGGCCTTGCCGGCTGATTTCCAGATGACGGCCTGCCAAGTGCTCAGGGTTCCCGGTTGCCAAGGCCAGCGCCATCTGTTGATACTGCGCCGCACTCAATGACTGGAACACACGCCGACCATGGCTAAAGTACTCGCCATCGCCAATCAGAAGGGCGGTGTGGCCAAGACCACCACTTGCATCAACCTGGCTGCCTCGCTGGTCGCGACCAAGCGGCGCGTGTTGTTGATCGACCTCGATCCGCAGGGCAACGCCACCACCGGCAGCGGCGTCGACAAGCTGGCTTTGGAATATTCCATCTACGACGTGCTGATCGGCGAATGCAGTCTGGTCGAAGCCATGCAGTTTTCCGAGCATGGTGGTTACCAGCTGCTGCCGGCCAACCGCGATCTGACCGCCGCCGAAGTCGCCCTGCTCAATCTGCCGGCCAAGGAAAAGCGCTTGCGCGAAGCCTTGGCGCCGGTCCGCGAAAACTACGATTACATCCTCATCGACTGTCCGCCGTCGCTGTCGATGCTGACGGTCAATGCATTGGTGGCCGCCGATGGGGTGATCATTCCCATGCAGTGCGAGTACTACGCGCTCGAGGGGCTGACCGATCTGATCAACTCGATCCAGCGCATCGCCCAGCTGTTCAATCCGTCGCTGAAAATCGAAGGCCTGCTGCGCACTATGTACGACCCGCGCATCAGTCTGACCAACGACGTGTCCGAGCAACTCAAGGAACACTTCGGCGACAAGCTCTACGACACCGTCATCCCGCGTAACGTGCGCCTCGCCGAAGCCCCGAGTTTCGGCATGCCGGCGCTGGTGTACGACAAGCAATCCCGTGGTGCACTGGCCTATCTGGCGTTGGCCGGCGAATTGTCCCGTCGCCAGCGCAGCGCTGGCCGTATCGCAATGGCGCCCACCACAAAAGCATAAGGAATTCGCATGGCCGTTAAGAAACGAGGTCTCGGACGCGGACTGGATGCCCTGTTGGGCGGCAGTAGCGTTGTTGCCATGCAGGAAGAAGCCGCCCAAGCTGATACGCGCGAGCTGCAGCATTTGCCACTGGATCTGGTCCAGCGCGGCAAGTATCAGCCACGTCGTGACATGGATCCCACCGCGCTGGAAGAACTGGCTCAGTCGATCCGCGTGCAGGGCGTGATGCAACCCATCGTGGTGCGACCGATTGGCGGCGGTCGTTTCGAGATCATCGCCGGTGAGCGGCGCTGGCGTGCCAGCCAGCAGGCCGGATTGGAAAAGATTCCCGCGTTGGTCCGCGAAGTGCCAGACGAAGCGGCGATTGCCATGGCGCTGATCGAGAACATCCAGCGTGAAGACCTCAATCCCATTGAGGAAGCCGTCGCCCTGCAGCGCCTGCAGCAGGAATTCCAGCTCACCCAGCAGCAGGTTGCCGACGCGGTGGGTAAGTCGCGGGTGACCATCACCAACCTGCTGCGCCTGATCGCCTTGCCGGAGGAGATCAAAACGCTTCTGTCGCATGGTGATCTGGAAATGGGCCATGCGCGAGCGTTGCTCGGTTTGCCGGCCGAACAGCAGGTCGAAGGGGCGCGACACGTTGTCGCACGAGGTTTCACCGTTCGGCAAACCGAGGCCATGGTGCGGCAGTGGTTGAACACTAAGGAGAAACCCTCGGTGGTCGCCAAGGCCGATCCCGACATCAGTCGCCTGGAGCAGCGCCTCGCAGAGCGGCTGGGCTCTCCGGTGCAGATCAAGCATGGACAGAAGGGCAAGGGCCAACTGGTCATCCGATACAATTCGCTGGATGAATTGCAGGGCGTTCTAGCCCACATTCGCTGAAACAAATGTGGCTGTTCCGGGTAGTCGGAAACACTATCGAGCAGTTGAATAGGGGGGGAACGCCCCCTATACTCTGCGCGCATTTTGTCGGCACAAACTATGCCAAGTCTTTGATTTAATGGCGGCCGACACCAGAGGCAGATGCCGAGGAATTGCTGTGATGGATGTCCGCACGCCCAACCGCTTGCCGTTCCATCGTCTGCCAGTTTTTCCGGTTCTTTTGCTCCAGCTGATCGTTCTCGGGCTGGCCGCCATCTTGTTATGGCTGTGCCGTGGATCGGTCGCCGGTTACTCGGGGCTATGTGGTGGCCTGATTGCCTGGCTACCCAATCTGTATTTCGCCCACAAGGCGTTCCGCTTTAGCGGAGCGCGGGCTGCTCAAGCGATCGTCCGGTCTTTTTATGCCGGCGAGGCGGGCAAATTGGTTTTCACGGCAGTGCTGTTTGCACTGACGTTTGCAGGTGTGAAGCCATTGGACGCGCTAGCGGTATTTGGCGTGTTCGTGCTGACCCAACTGGTCAACTGGTTCGCACCCTTGCTAATTGGAAGAAAATTTTCGAGACCTTAGGGCGTTTGAGGCAAACATGGCAGAACAAACCGCTTCGGGCTATATCCAGCACCACTTGCAGAACCTGACTTTTGGGCAGCTGCCTTCCGGTGACTGGGGTTTCGCCCATACCGCTGAACAAGCGAAGGACATGGGCTTCTGGGCCTTCCACGTCGATACTCTCGGCTGGTCCGTTGTACTTGGCTTGGTATTCATCCTGCTGTTCCGCTGGGCGGCGAAGAAGGCCACGTCTGGCCAACCGGGCGGTCTGCAGAACTTCGTCGAGGTGCTCGTCGAATTCGTTGACGGCAGCGTCAAGGACACCTTCCACGGCCGTAATCCGCTGATCGCACCACTGGCCCTGACCATTTTCGTCTGGATCTTCCTGATGAACCTGATGGACCTGGTGCCGGTAGACTTTCTGCCGATGCTGGCGGCCACGATCACCGGTAACGACCATCTGTTCTTCCGCGTCGTACCGACTACCGATCCAAATGCCACGTTGGGCATGGCGATTTCGGTGTTCGCGCTGATCATCTTCTACAGCATCAAGGTCAAGGGCATCGGTGGCTTCCTCGGCGAGCTGACCCTGCACCCGTTCGGCAGCAAGAATGTCTTCGTTCAGGCGCTGTTCGTGCCGGTGAACTTCCTGCTGGAGTTCGTCACCCTGGTCGCCAAGCCGATCTCCCTGGCTCTGCGTCTGTTCGGCAACATGTATGCCGGTGAACTGATCTTCATCCTGATTGCCGTGATGTTCGGCAGCGGCATGTTCTTGCTCAGCACCCTCGGCGTCGCGCTGAACTGGGCTTGGGCAGTGTTCCACATCCTGATCATCACCCTTCAGGCGTTCATCTTCATGATGTTGACCATCGTCTATCTGTCGATGGCTCACGAAGATAACCACTAAGGGCGCACCGCGTTCCGAAACGAAAACGCTTTACCGCTTTACCTTGAAACTAAACCAATACGACATAGAGTCGGAGGAAAAATGGAAACTGTAGTTGGACTGACCGCGATTGCCGTTGCTCTGCTGATCGGCCTGGGTGCCCTGGGTACTGCTATCGGCTTCGGCCTGCTGGGCGGCAAATTCCTGGAAGGCGCTGCTCGCCAGCCGGAAATGGTGCCGATGCTGCAAGTTAAAATGTTCATCGTCGCCGGTCTGCTCGACGCCGTGACCATGATCGGTGTGGGTATCGCCCTGTTCTTCACCTTCGCTAACCCGTTCATTGCTCAGGTAGCACAATAATCCCTGATTTCAGGGATTTGACTGACAACGAACGAGCGAGGTGTTGGCGTGAACATTAATGCAACCCTGATTGGCCAGGCCGTTGCGTTCTTCATTTTCGTGCTGTTCTGCATGAAGTTCGTATGGCCTCCGGTCATCACGGCTTTGCGCGAACGCCAAAAGAAGATCGCTGATGGTTTGGACGCTGCCAGCCGTGCGGCTCGTGACTTGGAACTGGCCCACGAGAAAGTGGCCCAGCAACTGCGCGATGCCAAGGCTCAGGCAGCTGAGATCATCGAGCAGTCCAAGAAGCGCGCGACCCAGATCGTCGATGAAGCCCGTGATCAGGCTCGTGTCGAAGCTGACCGCGTGAAGGCTCAGGCCCAGGCCGAGATCGAACAGGAACTCAACAGCGTCAAAGATCAGCTGCGTGCCCAACTGGGTGGCCTGGTTATCGGTGGCGCCGAGAAAATCCTGGGCGCTACCGTCGATCAAAACGCGCATGCGGAGCTGGTTAATAAACTGGCCGCCGAAATCTAAGCGAGGGCGATCATGGCAGAACTGACCACGCTGGCCCGACCTTACGCCAAGGCAGCTTTCGAGCACGCCCAGGCCCATCAGCAACTGGCCTCCTGGTCAGCCATGCTTGGTCTGGCTGCAGCGGTGTCGCAAGACGACACCATGCAGCGCGTGCTTATGGCCCCGCGTTTGACGAGTACAGAAAAGGCCGCCGCTTTTGTTGAAGTCGGTGGTGACAAGTTTGATGCGCAGGTGCGCAACTTCATTTCCGTGCTAGCCGAGAACGACCGTTTGGTTCTGTTCCCGGCGATCGCCGAACTGTTCGAGCAGTACAAGGCCGAACAGGAAAAATCGGTGGACGTGGAAGTGACCAGCGCCTTCGCATTGAACGCAGAACAGCAAGACAAACTCGCCAAGGTTCTCAGCGCACGGCTCAGCCGAGAAGTGCGTCTGCACGTTGTGGAAGACTCCGCCCTTATCGGTGGTGTTCTCGTCCGCGCGGGCGACTTGGTTATCGATGGCTCGGTTCGTGGCAAACTCGCGAAGCTGGCCGAAGCGTTGAAATCCTGAGTTTGAAGGGGCAGCAGAGCAATGCAGCAACTCAATCCATCCGAAATTAGTGAAATCATCAAGGGACGCATCGAGAAACTCGACGTCTCTTCTCAGGCCCGTAATGAAGGCACTGTCGTCGGCGTGTCTGACGGTATCGTGCGGATCTATGGTCTCGCCGACGTCATGTACGGCGAAATGATCGAGTTCCCGGGCGGCGTCTACGGCATGGCCATGAACCTTGAGCGCGACTCCGTCGGCGCCGTGGTTCTGGGTGCCTACCAGTCGCTGGCCGAAGGCATGAGCGCCAAATGCACCGGCCGCATCCTGGAAGTACCGGTTGGTCCGGAACTGCTGGGTCGTGTGGTCGATGCCCTGGGTAATCCGGTCGATGGCAAAGGCCCGCTGAACAACGTCGCTAGCGACGCTGTTGAGAAGGTTGCGCCGGGCGTGATCTGGCGTAAGTCGGTCGACCAGCCGGTACAGACCGGTTACAAGTCGGTCGATGCCATGATCCCGGTAGGCCGTGGCCAGCGCGAGCTGATCATCGGTGACCGTCAGATTGGTAAAACCGCTCTGGCCATCGACGCCATCATCAACCAGAAAGACAGCGGCATCCGTTGCGTCTATGTGGCTATCGGTCAGAAACAATCGACCATCGCCAACATCGTGCGCAAGCTGGAAGAGAACGGCGCCCTGGCCAACACCATCGTGGTGGCTGCGTCCGCGTCCGAATCGGCTGCCCTGCAGTTCATCGCACCGTACGCCGGTTGCACCATGGGCGAATACTTCCGTGACCGCGGTGAAGACGCCCTGATCGTGTACGACGACCTGTCCAAGCAGGCCGTAGCGTATCGCCAGATCTCCCTGCTGTTGCGCCGTCCGCCGGGCCGCGAAGCGTACCCGGGCGACGTTTTCTATCTCCACAGCCGTCTGCTGGAGCGCGCTTCCCGCGTTTCCGAAGAGTACGTCGAGAAGTTCACCAATGGCGCCGTGACTGGCAAGACCGGTTCGTTGACCGCTCTGCCGATCATCGAAACCCAGGCTGGCGACGTTTCCGCGTTCGTTCCGACCAACGTGATTTCGATCACCGACGGTCAGATCTTCCTGGAATCGGCCATGTTCAACTCGGGTATTCGTCCGGCCGTCAACGCCGGTATTTCGGTATCCCGCGTCGGTGGTGCTGCACAGACCAAGATCATCAAGAAGCTGTCCGGTGGTATCCGTACCGCTCTGGCTCAGTACCGTGAATTGGCGGCTTTCGCCCAGTTCGCTTCTGACCTGGACGACGCTACCCGCAAGCAGCTTGAGCACGGCGAACGCGTTACCGAGCTGATGAAGCAGAAGCAATATGCGCCGATGTCGATCGCCGACATGGCTCTGTCGCTGTATGCCGCTGAGCGTGGTTATCTGCAGGACGTGGACGTTACCAAGGTGATCAGCTTCGAGCAGGCCCTGATTGGCTACTTCAATCGTGATCATGCCGCTCTGATGGCCAAGATCAACGAGAAGGGTGACTTCAACGACGATATCGACGCTGGCATCAAAGCCGGTATCGAGCAGTTCAAGGCCACCCAAACCTGGTAAGCCGCGGTGGGGGCTGCGAGGCCCCCGCTTGCTAACCCGATAGGTGTTACATGGCAGGCGCAAAAGAGATTCGCAGCAAGATTGCGAGCATCAAAAGCACGCAAAAGATCACCAGCGCCATGGAAAAGGTGGCGGTCAGCAAGATGCGCAGGGCTCAACTGCGTATGACTGCCAGCCGTCCCTATGCAGAGCGTATTCGTCAGGTGATTGGGCATCTCGCCAACGCCAACCCGGAATATCGCCATCCGTTCATGATCGAGCGCGAAGTAAAGCGTGTCGGTTATATCGTGGTGAGCAGTGACCGTGGTCTGTGCGGCGGCTTGAATACCAACCTGTTCAAGGCTCTGGTCAAGGACATGGCGGTAAACCGCGAACAAGGCGTCGAGATTGATCTCGGTGTGATCGGCAGCAAGGGTGCGGCGTTTTTCCGCAACTTCGGCGGTAACGTCGTCGCGGCGATCAGCCACTTGGGCGAAGAGCCGTCGATCAACGATCTGATCGGTAGCGTCAAGGTGATGTTGGACGCTTACCTGGAAGGCCGTATTGATCGCCTGGCCGTGGTTTCCAACAAGTTCGTCAATACCATGACGCAGAAGCCGACAGTGGAGCAGTTGATTCCGCTGGTGGCCGATCCGGATCAAGATCTCAAGCATCACTGGGACTATCTCTACGAACCCGACGCCAAGGAGTTGCTGGACGGCTTGATGGTGCGCTATGTGGAGTCGCAGGTGTACCAGGCGGTGGTCGAGAACAACGCAGCTGAACAAGCGGCGCGGATGATCGCGATGAAGAATGCTACTGACAACGCCGGTGATTTGATCAGAGATTTGCAGCTGATCTACAACAAGGCGCGTCAAGCAGCGATCACCCAAGAGATCTCGGAAATCGTCGGCGGCGCTGCCGCGGTTTAACGGTTCAAATATTTAGAGGATCCAGCTATGAGTAGCGGACGTATCGTTCAAATCATCGGCGCGGTGATCGACGTGGAGTTCCAGCGCGATCAGGTGCCGAACATCTATGACGCGCTGAAAGTACAAGGCGCGGAAACCACCCTGGAAGTTCAGCAGCAGCTGGGCGACGGTGTGGTACGTACCATTGCGATGGGTTCGACCGAAGGCCTGAAACGCGGCCTGGACGTCAACAACACTGGCGCAGCCATCTCCGTACCGGTCGGTAAAGCGACCCTGGGCCGGATCATGGACGTGCTGGGTAACCCCATTGACGAAGCCGGTCCGATCGGCGAAGAAGAGCGTTGGGCGATTCACCGTCCGGCGCCGACTTTCGCAGAGCAGGCCGGTGGCAATGATCTGCTGGAAACCGGCATCAAGGTTATCGACCTGGTTTGCCCGTTTGCCAAGGGCGGTAAAGTCGGTCTGTTCGGTGGTGCCGGTGTCGGCAAGACCGTAAACATGATGGAACTGATCCGTAACATCGCCATGGAACACAGCGGTTACTCGGTGTTCGCTGGTGTGGGTGAGCGTACTCGTGAGGGTAACGACTTCTACCACGAGATGAAGGACTCCAACGTTCTCGACAAGGTAGCCCTGGTTTACGGTCAGATGAACGAGCCGCCAGGCAACCGTCTGCGCGTGGCGCTGACCGGCCTGACCATGGCCGAGAAGTTCCGTGACGAAGGTAACGACGTTCTGCTGTTCGTCGACAACATCTATCGTTACACCCTGGCCGGTACTGAAGTATCCGCTCTGCTGGGTCGTATGCCGTCCGCGGTGGGCTATCAGCCGACTCTGGCTGAGGAAATGGGCACTCTGCAAGAGCGCATCACCTCCACCAAGACCGGTTCGATCACCTCCGTACAGGCCGTATACGTACCTGCAGACGACTTGACCGACCCGTCGCCGGCGACCACCTTCGCCCACTTGGACGCCACCGTCGTACTGTCGCGTGACATCGCCTCGCTGGGTATCTACCCGGCTGTCGATCCGCTCGACTCGACTTCGCGCCAGCTGGATCCGCTGGTGATCGGCCAGGAACACTACGACACCGCGCGCGGCGTTCAGTACGTGTTGCAGCGTTACAAAGAACTGAAGGACATCATCGCGATCCTGGGTATGGACGAACTGTCCGAAACGGACAAGCAACTCGTGTCCCGTGCCCGTAAGATCCAGCGCTTCCTGTCCCAGCCGTTCTTCGTGGCTGAAGTATTTACCGGTTCGCCGGGCAAATACGTGTCCCTCAAAGACACCATCGCTGGCTTCAAAGGCATTCTCAACGGTGACTACGACCATCTGCCTGAGCAGGCGTTCTACATGGTCGGCAGCATCGACGAAGCGATCGAGAAAGCCAAGAAACTGTAATCCACCGAGCACCCGGCAACGGGTGCTTATGTGAGGCAAGCGTATGGCTATTACTGTCCATTGCGATATCGTCAGTGCCGAAGGGGAAATCTTCTCCGGCCTGGTCGAGATGGTGGTTGCACACGGCAACCTGGGTGATCTGGGCATTGCCCCGGGTCACGCACCGCTGATCACCGACTTGAAACCGGGTCCGATCACGCTGACCAAGCAAGGTGGCGAGCGGGAAGTGTTCTACATTTCCGGCGGCTTCCTCGAAGTGCAGCCGAACATGGTGAAGGTTTTGGCCGATACCGTGACCCGCGCTGCCGATCTGGATGAAGCGTCTGCCCAGCAGGCGTTGAAGGATGCCGAGAAGGCTCTGCACGCCAAAGGTGCCGAGTTCGATTACGGTTCCGCTGCTGCCCGTCTGGCCGAAGCTGCAGCCCAGCTGCGCACGGTTCAGGCAGTCCGCAAGAAGTTCGGCGGTTAATCCGCACGCTTCATCGCGATTAGGTAAAAGGGTAGCCTTGGCTACCCTTTTGCTTTTCTGCCATTTGCGCTTTCGCGCGCTGCTCAGGATGTTCGCTTATGTCCCTCGATATCGTGATTCTTGCCGCCGGCCAGGGCACTCGCATGCGTTCGGCTTTGCCGAAAGTGCTGCACCCGGTCGCTGGTAAATCCATGCTCGGCCACGTCATCGATACCGCTCGGCAATTGCAGCCGCAGAGTATCCAAGTGGTGATCGGTCACGGTGCGGAAACGGTACGCGAACGTCTATCGGCCGATGATCTGAGCTTCGTTGTGCAGGCCGAGCAACTAGGTACCGGGCATGCCGTGGCCCAGGCGCTGCCGCAGCTGTCCGCCGATACCGTGCTGATTCTGTACGGTGACGTGCCGCTGATTGAGGTCGAAACCCTGCAGCGACTGTTGCACCAGGTTAATGCGGAGCAGCTGGGATTGCTCACGGTGCAGCTCGCCGATCCGACCGGCTATGGACGCATTGTCCGCGACGCGGCTGGCACGGTGCAGGAAATCGTCGAACACAAGGACGCCAGCGCCGCGGTACGCGCTATCCGCGAAGGCAATACCGGCATTCTCGCGGTGCCCGGCAAGCGCCTGGCCGACTGGCTGGGCCGGCTGTCCAACAGCAACGCGCAGGGCGAGTATTACCTCACCGACGTCATCGGCATGGCGGTGGCCGATGGTCTGGTGGTGGCGACCGAGCAGGCCAGCGATGAGATGGAAGTGCTTGGCGCCAACGACCGCATTCAGCTGGCGCAGCTGGAACGGCATTATCAATACCGCGCGGGTCGTCGCCTGATGGCACAGGGTGTGACCCTGATCGATCCAGCCCGTTTCGATCAACGCGGTGAAGTCAGCGTCGGCCGCGACGTGCTGATCGATATCAACGTGATCCTCGAAGGCCGCGTCGTCATCGAGGACAACGTCGAAATCGGGCCGAACTGCGTGATCCGTAACAGCACCCTGCGCCAAGGCGCGGTGGTCAAAGCCAACAGCCATCTGGATGGCGCCGAACTCGGCCAAGGCGCCGACTGTGGGCCGTTCGCCCGTTTGCGTCCGGGCAGCGTGTTGGGCGCCAAGGCGCATGTCGGTAACTTCGTCGAGATGAAGAACGCCGTGCTGGGCGCCGGCGCTAAGGCTGGCCATTTGAGCTACCTCGGCGACGCGGAAATCGGTGCGCGGACTAACATCGGCGCCGGCACCATTACCTGCAACTATGACGGCGCGAACAAATTCAAGACCGTGATGGGCGAGGATGTCTTCATCGGCTCGAACAGCTCGCTGGTCGCTCCGTTGAATCTGGGCGCTGGCGCGACCACCGGTGCCGGCTCGACCATCACCCAAGATGTGCCCGCCGATACCCTGGCAGTCGGGCGTGCCAAGCAGCGCAACATCGAAGGCTGGCAGCGGCCAACCAAGAAGAAGTGAGCACAGCGCACAGACTTGCTTCCTCCTCATCAGGGTGGAGTTGCTGACGGCACTGGGTCGCCTTTCATCCGTTTCGCGCTTGACGGAAAAGCTTCATTAGGTTTTGATTTGCGATATTAAACTTTCGAATCGAAACTTAGTATGTCGAAACGCAATACCCCGCAGCGTCGCCACGCCATTCTGTCCCTGCTCGGCGAGCAAGGCGAAGTGAGCGTGGATGCCCTGGCGAAAACCTTCGGCACCTCGGAAGTGACCATCCGCAAGGATCTGGCGGCTCTGGAAGCCAACGGCTTGCTGCTGCGCCGTTACGGTGGCGCCATCTCCATGCCACACGAGCTGATCGGCGAAGCCAGTCAGCCGGTCTCGCGCTTCAAGCAGGCCATCGCCAAAGCCGCGGTGGCCTGCATTCGCGAACATGCGCGGATCATCATCGACAGCGGCAGCACCACCGCCGCGATGATTGCCGAACTGGGCCACAAACCTGGCTTGGTGGTGATGACCAACTCGCTGAATGTCGCCAAGGCGCTGAGCGAGTTGGAGCACGAGCCGGTGTTGCTGATGACCGGCGGCACCTGGGACCCGCATTCGGAATCCTTCCAGGGCCAGGTCGCCGAACAGGTGCTGCGCTCTTACGATTTCGACCAGCTGTTTATCGGCGCCGATGGCATCGATCTGCAGCGCGGGACCACCACCTTCAATGAATTGCTCGGCTTGTCGCGCGTGATGGCCGAGGTCGCCCGTGAAGTCATCGTGATGGTCGAGGCCGACAAGGTCGGCCGCAAAATTCCCAATCTGGAGCTGCCCTGGAGCAGCATCCATACCCTGATCACCGATGAGCGCCTGCCCGATGAGGCACGCTCAGAAATCCAAGCCCGCGGCGTCAAGCTGATCTGCGCCGCCGCCTGAGCCAGTAGGAGATTCATATGTGTGGAATCGTAGGCGCCATCGCCGAACGTAACATCACCGCCATTCTCGTCGAGGGCCTCAAGCGCCTGGAATATCGCGGCTATGACAGCGCCGGCCTGGCGGTCTTCAGCAGCGCCGGCATCCTTGAACGGCGCCGCCGGGTCGGCAAGGTCGCTGAGCTGGATCGGGCCCTGGCCGGCGAACCCTTGGCCGGTCGCCTGGGCATCGCGCATACCCGCTGGGCGACCCATGGCGCACCTAGTGAGGCCAACGCGCACCCGCATTTCTCCAACGACCAGCTGGCCGTGGTGCACAACGGCATCATCGAAAACCACGAGGAGCTGCGCGCGCACCTCAAGGCCCTCGGCTATGTGTTCACCTCACAGACCGATACCGAAGTCATCGTCCACCTGCTGCACCACCAGCTGCAGGAAGCGGGCGATCTGGCCGTCGCCCTCAAGGCGGTGGTCGGCCAACTGCACGGTGCGTATGGCTTGGCGGTGATCAGCGCGGAGCAATCGGATCGCCTGCTGGCCGCCCGCAGCGGCAGCCCGCTGGTGATCGGTCTGGGCATGGGTGAGAACTTCCTCGCCTCCGATCAGTTGGCTCTGCGTCAGGTCACCGACCGTTTCATGTACCTGGAAGAGGGCGACATCGCCGAGATTCGCCGCGACAGCGTGCAGATCTGGGATGTCGCCGGCCAGCCGGTGCAGCGCGAACAGGTGCAGTACCACGAAGGCGCCGAGGCTGCGGATAAAGGCATCTATCGGCATTTCATGCTCAAGGAGATCCACGAGCAACCGATGGTCGTGCAGCGCACCCTGGAAGGCCGTCTGGGCGGCAACCAGGTATTGACCGAGGCGTTCGGCCCGCAGGCGGCGGAGCTGTTCGGCAAGGTGCGCAACGTGCAGATCGTCGCCTGCGGCACCAGTTATCACGCGGGCATGGTCGCCCGTTACTGGCTCGAAGAGCTGGCCGGGATTCCTTGTCAAATCGAAGTGGCCAGCGAATTCCGCTACCGCAAAGTGGTCGTCCAGCCGGATACCCTGTTCGTGAGTATTTCCCAGTCCGGGGAAACCGCCGATACCCTTGCCGCGCTGCGCAACGGCAAGGCCAAAGCGCCCAACGAGGGTGGTTATCTGGCCAGCCTGGCGATCTGCAACGTGGGCATCAGCTCGTTGGTGCGCGAATCCGACCTGACCCTGCTCACCCAGGCCGGCCCGGAAATCGGCGTGGCCTCGACCAAGGCGTTCACTACGCAGCTGGTCGCATTGATGCTGCTGACCCTGGCTCTCGGCAAGGCGCGCGGCAATCTCGACTCGACGCTTGAGGCCGAGTTGGTCAGTGAACTGCGCTGCCTGCCGGCTCGCCTGGAAGAGGCGCTGGCGATGGACAAGACCATCGAGAAGGTCGCCGAACTGTTCGCCGAAAAAAACCACACGCTGTTCCTCGGTCGCGGCGCGCAGTACCCGGTGGCGATGGAAGGTGCGCTCAAGCTCAAGGAAATCTCCTACATCCACGCCGAAGCCTATCCGGCCGGCGAGCTCAAACACGGCCCGCTCGCCTTGGTCGATGGCGATATGCCGGTGGTCACCGTGGCGCCGAACAACGAGCTGCTGGAAAAACTCAAATCGAACCTGCAGGAAGTCCGCGCGCGCGGCGGCGAACTGGTGGTATTCGCCGATCAACAGGCCGGACTCAGCAATGGCGAAGGCACCCATGTGGTCAATATGCCGCACATCGGTGATGCGCTGGCGCCAATTCTGTATACCGTGCCGCTACAACTGCTGTCGTATTACGTCGCCGTGCTCAAGGGCACCGACGTCGACCAGCCGCGCAACCTGGCCAAGTCGGTGACCGTGGAGTAACAGCAGCCCGCCAATTTGCCGAGTCGGCATCGATCTTCGACTCGGCGGTTGGTCACCTCAGTACGCGCTGAGGCCTTTTCGCCGCGCTGGCGAAGTCTCCCGACGAAGGAATTGAGCAAATCGTGGTCATAGATAGTGACAGCGCGCCATAAGCTTGGCGTGCAGGTCATCTGGGCTACGCTTGCTCTGACTTCTCGCAAACAGGGGGTTCCTATGCTGGCGCAATTGCTGCCGGCCCTCCGCGGTATTCAGCTGCCCTTGCGGCTGCGCTTATGGGACGGTAAAGAACTCGATCTCGGTCCCGAGCCGAGCGTCACTCTGGTATTGAACGACCCGAGCCTGGTCGCGCAATTCGCCCATCCCAGCCTGGCTGCCTTGGGCGGCGCTTATGTCGAGGGCAAGCTAGGGCTCGAAGGGCCGATACGCGAGGTGATTCGTCTCGGCGATGCCCTGGCCCAAGCCTTGCTCGGCGACGGCAATGGCGTCAGTCCAACGCGCACGGCGCATGACAAGGCCACCGACGCGGCGGCGATTTCCTATCATTACGACCTTTCTAACGAGTTTTACGCCCTCTGGCTAGACCGCGAGATGGTGTATTCCTGCGCGTATTTCGAGACCGGCAAGGAAGACCTGGAGCAGGCGCAGCAGGCCAAGCTGCGGCATTTATGTCGCAAGCTGCGTCTGCAGGCGGGCGATAAGCTGCTCGATGTCGGCTGTGGCTGGGGTGGATTGGCGCGCTTCGCCGCCCGCGAATTCGGTGCGCAGGTGCACGGCATTACCCTCAGCAAGCAACAGCTGGCGTTAGGCCGCAAGCGGGTCAAGGCCGAGGGCCTAGAGGGGCAGGTCACTCTGGAGCTGCTCGATTACCGCGATCTGCCGGGTGATGGTCGTTATGACAAAGTGGTCAGCGTCGGCATGTTCGAGCATGTCGGCCACGCCAATCTGCCGCTGTATTGCCAGCGCCTGTTCGAGGTAGTGCGCCCCGGTGGGTTGGTGATGAATCACGGCATCACCTCCAAGTACACCGATGGCCGTCCGGTCGGCCGCGGGGCGGGCGAGTTTATCGATCGCTATGTGTTCCCCCACGGCGAACTGCCGCACTTGGCGCAGATGGTCGCCGCGATCAGCACGTCCGGCCTCGAAGTAGTCGATGTGGAAAGCCTGCGCCTGCATTACGCGCGGACCTTGGAGTTCTGGAGTGAGCGGCTGGAGAATCGCCTGGCTGAAGCCGCCAAGTTGGTCGACGGGCCGAACCTGCGGATTTGGCGGCTGTACCTCGCCGGCTGCGCGTATGCCTTCGAGCAGGGTTGGATCAATCTGCATCAGATTCTCGCGGTCAAGCCGCTGCAGGATGGCTCGCACAGCCTGCCGTGGACGCGCGCGGATATCTATCGCTGATCCTAGCTGCAGCTCAGCAGCCAAGGGGGTTCCACGTGAAACCCCCGGCGAATTAGCGGGCCATCCACACGCCCTTGCTCTGCCGCTCGCAGTACGGCTTGAGGTAATTGGCGTCGCTGGCCACTCCGTAATAATGGATATCCTGGCGATAGGGCAGGTTGGAGACCTGCGCGTTGCGGCACACGCCGAACGAGCCGCCAGGGCATTGTGCGACGAATTCGACTTCGATCTTCTGCCCCTTGAGCTGCGGCTGGCAAAAGCCCTCGCGGAACATCTGCGCCGGAATGCTCTGGTTCTGCTGGCAGATCTTGATATCCAGGCGATCGCCTTGGCTGTGCACCACGCAGGCATCAGCGTGGACGAATAGCGGCAGGGCGCAACCCAGCAGGGCGAACCAATGGCGCATAAGTGCTCTCCGAAAATCGATGCAGCGCACTCTAGGACTTTCCTGTTACCCCAACAAGCCGCAGCATAGGTAGATGCTGAGCCATATCCCTACCCATTTGATTGCCGGCCCGCTGGGTGCCGGCAAGACCAGTCTGATCCGCCACCTGCTGGCGCAACGACCGGCGCATGAACGCTGGGCGGTGCTGATCAACGAATTCGGCCAGATCGGCCTGGACGCCGCCTTGCTGGATGGTGATAGCGACGGCGTGCAGTTGCGCGAAGTCGCCGGCGGCTGCCTGTGCTGCGTCAATGGCGCGCCGTTCCAAGTCGGCCTGGCGCGGCTGCTGCGCCAGGCGCGGCCGCAGCGGCTGTTCATCGAGCCCTCCGGTCTCGGCCATCCCGCCGAACTGCTGCGCCAACTGCGCGAAGCGCCGTGGCAGACGGTGCTCGCCGTGCAGCCGCCAGTGCTGGTGCTGGATGCCGCCGCGCTGGCGAGCGGTACGCCGTTGCCGGACAGCCAGCAGGCCGCACTCGGCGAGGCGGCGCTGCTGGTGCTGAACAAGGCCGAGACGCTCGACGCCGCTGCGCGGGCGCGGCTGGTGGCACAGTTGCCAGCCATCCGGCACGTCTGGACCAGCCAGGGCCGCTTGCCGTTCGCTGAACTGCCCGGCCATGCGTTGCGCGCCGGTGCGCCGGCCCTGGAGCAACTGGCCCAGGGCGCGGCGCCGCTGGCTACTGTGTGGCGCGATCCCGCTGAGCCGCTCTGCCTGGTGCAGGCGCAGGCCGAAGGCTGGAGCATCGGTTGGCGCTGGCACCCGAGCCAGCGCTTTGAGTTGCTGCGCGTGCAGCAGTGGCTGGCCGCTCTGCCCTGGCGCCGCGCCAAGCTGGTGCTGCACGGCAACGCCGGCTGGCGGTCGGCCAATGCCCTGGACGGCGAGCCCATTCATTGGCGTAACAGCGAATGGCGCAAGGACTCACGCCTCGAACTGATCTTCGCCGAGGCGCAGGATGTGGCGGCACTGCAGGCCGGCATGGCCGCCTGCCGGCTCAGTTGAGCCAGCGTTCCGCGAGCAGACCAGCGAGTAGCAACACTGCGCTGAGCGCGGCGATCTTGAGTGCCAATGGCGAGCCGAGCGCGCCGAATAAGGCCCGCAGCGGTGCGCGGCGCAGGGCACGCACGGCGTCGAAGTGCTCGGGCGCGATCTCGGCGAGAAAGTACGGGGCGCGATACAGCAGGTAGCGGAAGCGGTCGGCGTCGTCGGTGTGCGGCGCCTGCAGGACGTAGCGGGGCCGACCGTCCTCGACCGTGCCCTGCACGGTCAGCAGCGTCTCAACGCCCCAGCCGGCGAGGCGCTGCTGCAGGTGTTCGAGCAACGCGCGGTCGGGTGAATCGAGCAGATAGAACATACGGGCCTCCATGCCGGAAAACGCCATCCTCGGTGCAGGACAGGCTGGCTGGCAAGTCCGGCGCGGATTGCTATGCTGCGATCCCTGTTTTCCGACCGCTCATCGACCATGATTCTGCACCCCTGGACCCACGCCAGTTCCGCTGGCTTCACTCTGCGCGGCTGGCACAGCGAACCCTCCGGCAAGCCGCTGCTGCATTTCCTGCACGGCAACGGCTTCTGCGGACGCACCTACGAACCGATGCTCAAGCGTCTGGCCGGCGAATTCGACCTGTGGCTGTGCGATGCCCAGGGGCATGGCGACAGCGATCACGGCGGGCGCTTCCACGGTTGGAACCGCAGCGCCGAGCTGGCGGTGGAGGCCTTCGAAGCGGGCCGCGGGCGTTTCGGCGAGGTGCCACGCTACGCGGTCGGCCACAGTTTTGGCGGGGTGCTGAGCAGTTTGATCCTGGCCAAATGGCCGCAGCTGTTCAGCCGCGCGGTGTTGCTCGATCCGGTGCTGTTCAGTCCGACCATGATTGGCGTGATGAGCTTCGCCGAAGTGCTCGGCGTACACCGCAAGAGCAGCATGGCCGCGCGCGCCGCTGCTCGCCGCCATCAGTGGAGCGACCGCGCTGCGGCCTATGCCGGCCTGCATGGACGGGGCATCTACAAAGGCTGGACGGATGCCGCGCTGTGGGCGTTCGTCGAGCACGCGCTGCGTCAGGTGGACGGTGCGGTCGAGCTGAAATGCCGACCGAGCCGCGAGGCGGAAATCTTCGCCTCGACGCCCAAGCGGCTGTGGGGCTCGCTGAACAAGATCGTCACGCCGACCCTGCTGCTCTACGGTCGCCACACCTATCCGTTCGTGGTCAAGTCGGCAGCGCGTCTGAGCGCCGCCAACGGCCACGTGCGCGCCCACCAGGTCGAGGGCGGGCACTGCTTCATGCAGGAGTTCCCCGAGGACAGCGCGGCGCGGGTGGCCGACTTCCTTTTGCAGCGCAGCTAGGCCCCTAAACGCAACAACCCGCCGAAGTGGCGGGGTGCCGCCCAGCGGGTTGTCGTGACGCGGCTACTGCTTAGCGGTCGTGGTGCAGGTAGCTGGGCTGCTTGGGCAGGCGGAAGCTGACCAGGAAGGCGATCGCCAGCATGAACGACACGTACCAGTAGAAATATTCCTCGTGACCCAGCGACTTCAGGCCAAGGGCGACGTACTCGGCGCTGCCGCCGAACATCGCGTTGGCGATCGCGTAGGACAGGCCGACCCCCAGCGCCCGCACTTCCGGCGGGAACATCTCGGCCTTCACCAGGCCACCGATCGAGGTGTAGAAGCTGATGATGGCCATCGCCAGGATGATCAGGCAGAACGCCGCGACCGGGCTCTCGATGGTCTTCAGGGTGAGCAGGATCGGTACCGTGCACAGCGCGCCGAGGGCGCCGAACCACTGCATTGAGGCGCGGCGGCCGATGCGGTCGGAGAGGGCGCCGAACGCTGGCTGCATGAGCATGTAGCAGAACAGCGCGAAGGTCATCACGCCGCTGGCGGTCTTGGCGTGCATGCCGACGGTGTTGACCAGGTACTTCTGCATGTAGGTGGTGAAGGTGTAGAAGATCAGCGAGCCGCCGGCGGTGTAGCCGAGCACGGTGAGGAACGCCGCCTTGTGGTGCTTGAACAGCCCGGCCAGGGTGCCGGCTTCCTTGTTGCCGCGGGTCTCGGCACTGCTGGTTTCCTCCAGCGAGCTGCGCAGGAACAGCGAGACCACCGCCGCCAGGGCGCCGACCAAGAACGGAATGCGCCAGCCCCAAGCCTTGAGCTCGGCCTCGCTGAGCAACTGCTGGAGGATCACTACCACCAGCACGGCAAGCAACTGGCCGCCGATCAGCGTCACGTACTGGAACGACGAGAAGAAGCCGCGCTTGCCCTTGAGCGCCACTTCGCTCATGTAGGTGGCGGTGGTGCCGTATTCGCCGCCCACCGACAGGCCCTGGAACAGGCGCGCCGCCAGTAGCAGCGCGGGCGCCGCTACGCCGATGCTGGCGTAGGTCGGCAGTACCGCGATGGCCAGCGAGCCGGCGCACATCATCAGCACCGAAATCAGCATCGAGCGCTTGCGCCCGTAACGGTCGGCGACCCGGCCGAACAACCAGCCACCCACTGGGCGCATCAGGAAGCCGGCGGCGAATACCCCGGCGGTGTTGAGCAGCTGCACGGTGGGGTCGTCGGAGGGGAAAAACGCCGGGGCGAAGTAGATAGCGCAGAAGGCGTAGACGTAGAAGTCGAACCATTCGACCAGGTTGCCGGAGGAGGCGCCGACGATGGCGAAGATCCGCTTGCGCTTCTCCACCGCGGTGTAGAGGGGTTCATGGGCAGTCATGGACGGGCCTCCGCAGGGAGACGACGCGCGGCAAGGCCGACGCAGGGAATGGCAGACATGGCGGGTACCTTATTGTGGTTGTAATAGGCGCACGGAGGCGGCCGTAGTAAGGCTGATGGCAAGACCTGTGCCAGGATCAGGAAGCCCGGACTAGAGCGGTTGTGGCGGGGAAATGGGCGATGGCTAAGCGGAATCTTGCCGATCCGTGCGGGGCAATCGGCGGAAATCCGCCGATGTGGGGCGGCTAGCCGAGGAACTTGGCCAGCAGGCGATCACGAGTTGTCAGCCGAGCACGGATCGCCAGCAAGCTGGCTCCTACCCAAAGCGGAGCGGTGCCGAACCGTCGTCGTAGCCCGGATGCAATCCGGGAAACCGGCAGCACCAGGTCCCGGATTGCATCCGGGCTACCAAAGCGGGGCGGGCTGATCCGTGGAGCGGGTTGCTACAGGAACTCGTCGCGGCTCAGGCCGTGGCGCTGCATCTTCTCGTTGAGGGTGCGGCGCGGCAGCTGCAGGGCGTCCATCACCGCCTTGATCTCGCCCTTGTGGCGACTTAGCGCGGTGCGCAGGCACTGCGCCTCGAAAGCTTCCAGCTGGGCGGCCAGCGACTGTCCGGCGGCCGGCTCCTCGCTGGCCTGGCCGAGGCCGAGCACATGGCGTTCGGCGGTGTTGGCCAGCTCGCGCACGTTACCTGGCCAGTCGTGCCCGAGCAGGCGCGCCAGCGCATAGGCCGACAGCGGCGTGGCCTCGCGGCCAAGGCGGCCGGCCGCGGCCTGGGCGAAGTGCTCGAACAGCAGCGGGATGTCCTCGCGGCGTTCGCGCAGCGGCGGCAGGCGCAGCTCGGCGACGTTCAGGCGGTATGCCAGGTCTTCGCGGAAGCGCCCGGCGCGGGCTTCCTCGAGCAAGTCCGGCTTGGTCGCGGCGATCACTCGCAAATCCACCGGAATGCTCTGGTTGGAGCCGAGGCGTTCCAGGCTCTGCTCCTGCAGCACGCGCAGCAGCTTGACCTGCTGGGCCAGCGGCAGGCTCTCGATCTCGTCGAGAAACAGGCTGCCGCCGTCGGCGTGCTCGATCTTGCCGATGCGCTTGCCCTGCGCGCCGGTGAACGCGCCGCTCTCGTGGCCGAACAGCTCGTTCTCGAACAGCGCCTCGGGGATCGCCGCGCAGTTCAGCGCGACGAAGGGCTTGGCGCCGCGCGGGCCGAAGTCGTGCAGGCAGCGGGCGACCAGCTCCTTGCCGCTGCCGGTCTCGCCGCGGATCAGCACGTTGATCGGGGTGGGCGCCAATTCCATCACCTGGCGGCGCAGCGTCTGCATGGCCGGCGAAAAACCGAGCAGGCGCGAGTCGATGCGCTGGCGCAGATCGACTTCCTCGCGCAGGCGGCGGTTCTCGAGGACCAGGCGGCGTTTGTCGAAGGCGCGGCGCAGGCGTTCGAGCAGGGTTTCCGGGCTGAACGGTTTCTCCAGGAAGTCGTAGGCGCCCTGGCGCATGGCGTCTACCGCCATCGGCACGTCGCCGTGACCGGTGAGGAGGATCAGCGGCAGGTCGCGGTCGAGCTGCTGCACGCGCTGCAGCAGGCCGAAGCCATCGAGGCCGGGCATGCGCACGTCGCTCAGCACCACCCCGGGAAAGTCGCGGCCGAGGCGCGCCAGGCCGGCCTCGGCGCTGGCGAACGGCAGCACCTCGAAGCCGGAGAGCTCCAGCCACTGCTGCACGGCGTCGCGGATGCTCGCCTCGTCGTCGATGACCATTACCGCATTCATGTGCTGTCCTCGTCGGGGGCGGCCGGCAGGCTCAGGCTGAAGCAGGCGCCGGTGTCGTCGTCGCGATTGCGTGCCTCCAGGCGCCCGCCCAGTTCCATCACGATGCCATAGGATACCGCCAGGCCGAGGCCGAGGCCCTCGCCGACCGGCTTGGTGGTGAAGAACGGGTCGAACACGCTGGGCAGGTGCTCGGCGGCGATGCCGCCGCCGTTGTCCTGCACCTCCAGGCGCCAGCCCGCGGCCTCGGCGTGGAGCGTCACGCGCAGGCGCCGTTGCGCCTGGCCGGCCATGGCGTCGAGAGCGTTGCGCAGCAGATTGACCAGCACTTGCTCGAGGCGAATCGCGTCGCCGCGCACCCAGGCCGGGCGCACCAGCTCCAGGTGCAGCTCGATCGCTTCCTGGTGCAGACGCGCCTCGAGCAGCTGCAGGGCGCGGTCGACCACCAGCGCCAGGTCGAGGCGCTCGCGCAGACCGCCGGGGCTCTTGCGCGCGAAGGTCTTCAGGTGGCCGGTCAGCGCGCTCATCCGCGCCAGCTGTTCGTCGAGGCGTTGCAGCACGGCGGTAGCCTGTTCGCCGCGGCCCTGCTCGAGGAGCAGGCGCAGGCTGGCCAGCTGCATGCGCTGGGCGGTCAGCGGCTGGTTGATCTCATGGGCCAGGGCCGCCGACATCTGGCCCAGCGCCGCCAGCTTGGCGGCCTGCACCAGGCCGTCCTGGGCGGTGCGCAGGGCGGCGGTACGCTGTTCGACCAACTGCTCCAGCTCCAGCCGACTGCGCTGGCGCAGGCGCGCCAGGCGCCAGCGCTGGTGCAGGAACAGACCGAGGAAGACCAGCGCCAGCCAGGCCCCGGCGGCGCCCAGCGCGGCGCTGCGGCCGGCCTGCGCGACTTCACGCGGTTCGTGCAGCAGGTGCAGGGTCCACTGCTCACTGGGCAGCGGTAGCGATTGCCAGAGGTAGTCGCGCCGCCCGTCCGGGCCGACCACGCGCGCCAGGCGGCGTTGCGCACCGAGCGGCTGCAAGGTCTGGTGCGCGAGGGGCTGCAGCGGCTGCTTGTCGTACTGGCGAGTGGCGGCCAACTCGGCGCGCGCCGCGGCATCCAGCGGCAGCAGTTCGCGGTAGCGCCAGCCCGGGCGGTTGGCGATGAACACCACGCCCTTGGCGTCGCTGACCAACAGGATGCCCGCGCTCTCGGCCCAATCATGCTCCAGGCCGGGAAACTCCAGCTTGACCACCATGGCGCCGAGGAACTCGCCCTGCTCGTTGGTCACCGCGCTGGACAGGAAGTAGCCGGGAATTCCGCTGGTCACGCCGACCGCATAGAAGCGCCCGCTGCCCTGCTGGCGGGTTTCCTGGAAATAGGGACGGAAGCCGTAGTTGTGGCCGACATAGCTGTGCGGACCGCGCCAGTTGCTGGCGGCGATCGCCAGGCCGTTGCGGTCGAGCAGCTCCAGAGTCGAGGAGTGCGCGGCGCCGTTGATGGCTTCCAGCTTGTGGTTGAGGCGCGCCTGGGTGGCGGCGTCGACCGGCCCGGCCAGCGCGGCGCGCAGTTCCGGGTCGAGGGCGAGCACCGTCGGCAGGGTGCGGTAGCGGTCGATCAGGGTGCGCAGGTTGTTCAGGTACAGGCCGAGGTGTTCTTCGGCCTGGTTGGCGCTGGCGTGCAGCGCACGCTGGCGCGCCTGGTGCTGGGCGAGGCCAGCGCACAGCGCCATGCCGAGGAGGATCAGCAGCACTCCGAGGGTCAGGCGCAACGGCCGCGCTGGCAGGCGGCTCATGGCGGACTCCGGCGCAGCGGCGGGCCGGCGCGGCTCACTGGTCGTGATGGCGGCGCCAGTCGTTCAGCGAGACGACGTTGTTGCTCAGCGGCGGATGCTCGAGCACCGGCGCCGGGTCGGCGGCGGTTTCGGCGCGGGCGTCGAACGGGAAGGCGTCCACCTCGATCTTGCCCAGATGCTGGCCGAACATGCTGATGCTGCCGGTCAGCCGCTGTTCGCCGGTGACGGTGAACTCGAAGCCGTAGATGCGGGCCAGGCGCGGATTATTGCGGCCGTCGCGCACCACCGTCAGCCGGCGCAGCGCGACGTTGCCGTCGAGCAGTTCGATATTCAGCCGTTTGCAATGCTGCATGGCCAGCGTCAAGGCCCGTTCGCGGATGCCGTGGCCGCGCCACAGCCAGGCCAGCGCGCTGGCGAACAGCAGAAAGAGGAACACATCACCCAGACCGATCATCACGCCTCCGCATCAGACGGCTAGCTTAACGCGCCCCCGGATGGCTGTCGCGCCGCTCTGCTACGGGCGCTGCTGTCCGCCCAACCTCGACGTTCATCACCACACGTTGGGCATCGTCGCTGCGCTCCTCAGCCCAACCTACGTGAGTGCGGATGAATGGGTGTAGGTTGGCGCTGAGCGCAGCGATGCCCAACGGCGATCTCTGTCGTTACTGGCCATTGGCTTTCACGAAGCTGTAATCCCTGCTGTGCATAGTCGGCCGCTTTCCAATAAGAGCGGTGATCTATGCCAGCCCCAACCCGACTGCTGCGTCCTCTTCCGTTGCTTCTCGCCCTGCAGGCCGTGCTGACTTCCGGCGCCTGGGCAGCCAGTTTCACGGTGCCGAGCGGCACCAATAGTGCGCCGAAAACCCTCGCCAATGGCGGCGACAGCGGCACGATCGCCAGCGGCGCGGCGCTCAGCGTCAATGACAGCAAAGCGGCCATCGACATCACCGCCAGCAGCGGCACGGTGACCATCGACAACGCCGGCAGGCTGACCAATCAGACTGGCCGGGCGATCGACAACAACAAGGACGGGGTGGCGGTCGTGATCAACAACCAGGGCTCGATCAGCACCCTGAATAGCGATGCGATTCGCTTCAACAAGGCCAACTCGACGCTGGTGCTCAACAACAACGGCTCGATTGTGGTCACGGGCAGCGGCACCAGTGGCGGCCAGGCGCTGGACTTGCGCGGTGCCGAGGGTAGCGCGGCGAAGATCATCAACAACGGCTCGGTGAGCAACCGCAGCGCGCTGATCCAGTCGAACAACGACGACGCCCTGCGCCCGGGCAAAAACACCACGATCAACAACTACGGCAGCATCCTCGCCAGCGGTGTGGTCAACAGCAAATGCCCGGACTACCTCAAGGCCGGCTGCGATGTCGCGGCCGCCGGGCAGAAGGCGCCGAGTGCCCACGATGCCATTGACGCCGGCGAGATGACCGGTGTGACGGTCAACAATTGGGGCACCATTGCCGGCCCGCGCCATGCGATTACCGCCGACTTCGACATCCGCGTGAGCAACTATCAGGGCGGCGAAATCATCGGCCGTAACGGCTCCGGGGTCGGTAGCGATGGCGTCGGCACGGTACTCAACTACGGCTTGATCAGCGGCCGCTATGCCGGCGCCGGCAATTCCTACGACCATTTTGGTGATGGCCGCACTAGCGCCAATGGCGACGGCGATGGTGTGGACATCGACGGCATGGCCAGCATCGATAACTACGGGCGCATCGAAGGCCTGGGCGCGGGCGGCGTGGATTCCGGCGGCCTGCCGAACGGCGCCGAAGGTATCGCGGCGGGCGGCGGCAGCATCGTCAACCGCGCCGGCGCGCAGATTTTCGGCCAGAGCGCCGGGATTCTTATCGACGATGGTGCCAACGGCAGCGCTATCGCCGCCGGGCGCGGCACCGCCAGCGCGGCCGGCGGTGCCGCGAGCATCAGCAACGCCGGCAGCATCGTCGGCGCGGACAAGGCGGCGATCGGTCTAGTCGGCGACTTCGCCGACAGCCTCGACAACCTGGCCGGTGGGCTGATCCGCGGCGGCGCGCAGACCGTGCGCGTCGATCAGCTGCACAGCACCACCGCCAGCGCCGCGGTGCAGATGGGCGCGGGCAACGACCGGCTGAGCAACCACGGCAGCATCGAAGGGCAGAACGGCCTGGCGGTGGACATGGGCAACGGCGACGACCTGCTGCTGCTTGGCCACAGCGGGCGCTTTGTCGGCAGCCTCGACGGCGGCAGCGGGCGTGACCGGGTGCAGCTCGACGACACGCTGGGCGGCAGCTTCGGCAACAGTCGCAACTTCGAACGCCTGGAAGTGCGCAGCGGCAGTTGGACGCTGAACAGCGCCGGCGATTTCAGCGAAGGCGGCCAGGTGTTCGGCGGCGCCACGCTGATCAACCAGGGCAACCTGCTCGGCAATCTGCAGGTCGACAGTGGCGCACGCTATGCCGGCAGCGGCCGCATTGGCGGCAATCTGCAGCTGGCCAGCGGTGCGAACCTGGGCTTCGCGCTCAGCCCGAGCGCCGCGCAGGCGCCGATTCAGGTCGGCGGCCAGGCCAGCCTGGCGGGCGCGCAACTACAGCTCAACGCCAGCCCCGGCGTGTATCCGTGGCACAGTGCCTATCGCGTACTGCAGGCCGATGGCGGGGTCAGCGGCCAGTTTGCCGGGGTCAGCAGCAACCTGGCGTTTCTCACCCCGAGCCTGAGCTATTCGGCGAATGCCGTGGACCTGCAACTGGCGCGCAATGACGTGCAGTTCAGCGACACGGCGAGCAGCGCCAACGGCCGGCAGGTCGGCGCCAGCGTGTCCGCGCTGGCGCTCGCCAATCCGCTGTACGGCGCGTTGCTGACCAGCAGCCAGGCCAGCGCCGGCGAGGCGCTCGAACAGCTGTCGGCGAGTGCCAACGCCAGTCTGGCCAACGCCATGCTCGGCAGCAGCGCGCAGGTGGGCAGCAGCATGCTCGCCGCCCTGCAATCGCCGGCGGTGGCTGGCGGCTTGCAAACCGCCTTGCTCGAAGGCGATGCGCCGCTGCTCGCCGCCACCGGTCTGCCGGCCGGGGTGCGCAACCTCAACGATCCGCAGGCGCAAGGCCGTCTGTGGTTACAGGGCCTGGGCAGTCACGGCCGGGTCGATGGCAGCGCCGGTTCCAGCGATCTCGACCAGAACACCGGCGGGGTGGTGTTGGGTGCCGATTGGGGCCTGGATAGCGAATGGTGCCTGGGCCTGCTCGGTGGCTATTCGCGCACCGATCTGCAAGCCGGCAGCGCGTTCGACGGCGATGTCGACAGCCTGCATGTCGGTGTCTACGCCCTGCGCCAGAGCGGCCCGCTGGCCTTGCGCCTGGGTGCCGCGTACAGCCGGCACGATGGCGACAGCAAACGCGAGGTGGATTTCAACGGCTTCACCGATCGCCTGCGCGGCGACTACGACGCCGACAGTCAGCAAGCCTTCGCCGAGCTGGGTTACGCGATGGGCAGCGGCAATCTCAGCGCCGAGCCATTCGCCAACCTCGGCTACCAGCGCTACAGCCGCGATGCCTATAGCGAAGACGGTGGCGCGGCGGCGCTACGGGTCGAGGCGCAGGAGCAGGACAACCTGACCTCGACGCTCGGTCTGCGCATCGCCCGCCTCGACACGCTGAGCAACGGCATCGGTTTCACCCCGCGTCTCAGCGTCGCCTGGCGGCACACCTATGGCGACGTCGACAGCCGCACCAGCCAAGCGTTTCTCAGCGGTGGCAGCGGCTTCAGCGTCGAGGGCAGCGCGCTGGATCGCAACAGCCTGTTGCTGGGCGTAGGCGCGGATTTCCGGCTCAGCGCCAGCCAGCAGGTCGGCCTCGGCTACAGCGGCGAGCTGGGCAGCAACGCGCAGAACCATGCGCTGCTCGCCCAGTGGCAAATGGGCTTTTGAGTCATGCGCTGAGGGGCGAGCCGACTCTCGTCCTTCAGGCTGCGGTCGCGCCCGGCGGGGTGCTCGGTTGTGAGGTGTCGATGCCCAGCCGGGCGAACATCACCCGGGCGATTTCCCGCTCGCCCATCACCACCAGATCGGCGCTGTGCTCCTGCAGGTAGTCGACCTCTGCGTCGTAGTGAGCGCGGGCGATGATGTCCAGTTGGGCATTCGCCGCCCGCGCATGCAGGGCGATCTGCCCGGCCTCCAGGGCATTCGGGATAGCGATCAGCAACCAGCGCGCCGCGCTGACGTTGGCCAGGTTCAGCACGAAATTACTGGCCGCATTGCCATGCACCACGCACAGACCTTGCTCGCGCAGTTCCTGGGCGCGAGTGCGGTTGTCCTCGATGATCACCAGGCCGATACCTTCGTCGCGCAAACGCTGGCTGATCCGGCTGCCGACCCGGCCGTGGCCGATCAGAATCGCGTGGCCGCTGGTGCACACCTGCTGGAGCAGATCGTCTTCGCGTTCTTGGGCGGCGGCCGAGTCGGCCGGTGCGGTGTGCTCGCGGCGGTCCAGCCAGGGCTGCAGGCGGTCGATCAGGTGGAACAGCAGCGGGTTGACCAAAATCGACAGGATCGCCCCGGCGAGGATCAGGTCGCGGCCCGCCTCTGGAAGCAGATTGAGGCCGACGCCGAGGCTGATCAGGATGAACGAGAACTCGCCGATCTGCGCCAGGCTGACCGAGATGGTCAGCGCGGTGCTGAGTGGTTTGCGGAACGCCAGGACGATCAGCAGTGCGGCCAGCGACTTGCCGAAGGCGATCACCAGGAAGGTCGCCAGCACCGCCAGCGGCTGCTCCCAGAGCGTCGCCGGATTGAACAGCATGCCCACCGAGACGAAGAACAGCACGGCGAACGCATCGCGCAGCGGCTGCGAGTCCTCGGCGGCTTTGTGGCTGTGTTCCGACTCGTTGAGCATCATCCCGGCGAAGAACGCGCCCAGTGCGAAGGACACGCCGAACACCTGCGCCGCGCCGAACGCGATGCCCATCGCCACCGCCAGTACGCCGAGGGTGAACAGCTCGCGCGAGCCGGTGCCGGCGCCGCGCTCGAGCAGCCAGGGAATCAGGCGGCGGCCGACCACCACCATCAGCACGACGAACAGGCTGACCTTGCCCAGGGTGACCAGCAGTTGCAGGAGCAGGCTGCTGTCTGCATCGCCCTGCACGGTACCGCCGAGCACGCCGGACAGCGCCGGCAGCAGGACCAGGGCAACAACCATCACCAGATCCTCGACGATCAGCCAGCCGATGGCGATCTTGCCGCGCCGGGTGTCGAGCAACTGGCGTTCCTCCAGGGCGCGCAGCAGCACCACGGTGCTGGCCACCGACAGCGCTAGACCGAACACCAGGCCGGCGCCCCAGCTCCAATCGAGGCTCCAGGCCAGGCCCATGCCGAGCAGGGTGGCGACGGCGATCTGCACCAGCGCGCCGGGAATCGCGATGTTCTTCACCGAGAGCAGGTCTTTCAGCGAGAAATGCAGGCCGACGCCGAACATCAGCAGGATCACGCCGATCTCGGAAATTTCCTGCGAGAGGTTCTTGTCGGCGACGAAGCCAGGGGTGAACGGGCCGACCAGAATCCCGGCCAGCAGATAACCCACCAGCGGCGACAGGCGCAGCCGATTGGCCAGCGTGCCGAGCACGAAGGCGAGGACGAAGCCGACCGCGATGGCGGCGATCAGGGGTGTGTGATGGGGCATCGAGTCTCCCAAGAGCGATGGTGGCGTGCCGACTCAGCCTAGTGGTTAGCGGCTACGGTCGCGCGCGAGGGCTCCAGTCTAACCGCCTGAACCTGCACGCCAGGGAATGGCAAGGCTATGAATTTGAACAAGATGTTTATCCACGCCGGTCAGGAGGAGGGCAGTGCGTCTTTGATCGCCTGGTAGCGTTGCTCGAGTTCCCGGCGGATCGCGCGACGCTGCTCGGCCTGACGAAAGCGCCGCTGGCCTTCGCGGTCGCCGGGTTGCAGCGCCGGCACGGCGAAGGGTTTGCCTTGCTCATCGACCGCGACCATGGTGAAGAAGCAGCTGTTGGTGTGCCGTACGGACTTCTCGCGGATGTTTTCGGTGACCACTTTGACGCCGATCTCCATCGAACTGGTGCCGGTGTAGTTGACCGAGGCGAGAAAGGTCACCAGCTCGCCGACATGGATCGGCTCGCGAAACACCACCTGGTCCACCGACAGGGTCACCACATAGCTGCCGGCATAGCGGCTGGCGCAGGCATAGGCTACTTCGTCGAGGTACTTGAGCAGGGTGCCGCCGTGCACCTTGCCGGAGAAATTGGCCTTGTCCGGGGTCATCAGTACGGTCATGGTCAGTTGCGCGGCACCGGCTTCCATCGGCGATTCCTCGGTGAGGTTGTGGGAAACCTTAGCTGGCCGAGATCACGTTTGCCCGTGGCTCGTGTGTGGTACTGGACCGGAGCGGGGCCACTTGCTGTGTGCGTTTTGCGGTCGCAGGATGCAAGGCCAGTTTCTGTCGAAGGAGTTCGTTATGCCTGTGGAAATTCGCCCGCTGCACAGCGCCGACCATGCCGTCTGGCTGTCGCTCTGGCAGGGCTACCAGCGCTTCTACCAGACCGAAATTGCCGAGGCGACCAGCGCCGTCACCTGGCAGCGTTTCCTCGATCCGGCCGAACCCATGCATGCCGCGCTGGCCTGGCAGGACGGTCGTGCGGTCGGGCTGGTGCACTGGATCTTTCACCGTTCGTGCTGGACGGTCAGTGACTACTGCTATCTGCAGGACCTGTATGTCATCGAAGACCTGCGTGGTGGAGGCGTTGGCCGCGCGTTGATCGAACACGTCTACGCCGCCGCGCGGGCCGCCGGAGCCAATCGCGTGCACTGGCTGACCCAGGAAGACAATCTGCGCGGCCGCCAGCTCTACGACCGCATCGCCCAGCGCTCCGGCTTTATCCAGTACCGCCAGCTGTTCGATTGAGCTTGATCATCCGCGCCGCACACGCGCGGCAACAGGTCCGCGCTCTCGGCTGGCCGTGCAAGTTGCAGGAATAAAAAAGGGAGCCTTGCGGCTCCCTGAAAGGGACTTGCTCTTTACCCGGTCAGGCGATTTCGATCAGCACTTCGCCCGGGTTGACGCGGTCGCCCTTGGCCACGTGCACCGCTTTCACGGTACCGGCGATCGGCGCCTGCACTTCGGTTTCCATCTTCATCGCTTCGGTGATCAGCACGGCCTGACCGGCTTTCACCACGTCGCCTTCTTTGACCAGTACGTCGACGATGTTGCCCGGCATGGTGGTGCTGACGTCGCCCGGCGCGCTGGCCTGCTTGCGCTTGCTGCCGCCACCGCCGACGAACTCGTTGAGCGGCTCGAACACCACTTCTTCCGGCATGCCGTCGATCGACAGGTAGAAGTGACGCTTGCCTTCGCCTTTCAGGCCGACACCGGTGATGTCGACACGGTAGGTTTCGCCGTGCACGTCGATGACGAACTCGGTCGGCACGCCTTCACCGCCGGCTGGAGCCACACCGTTGCCGGTCGGCATCGGCAGCAGTTCTTCCGGTTTCAGGGTGCCGGCTTCGCGCTCCTCGAGGAACTTGCGGCCGATGTCCGGGAACATGGCGTAGGTCAGTACGTCTTCCTCGGACTTGGCCAGTGAGCCGATTTCGCCACGCAGTTTGGCCAGCTCCGGCTTGATCAGATCGGCTGGGCGCACGTCGATGACGTCTTCGCTACCGATCGCCTGACGACGCAGTGTTTCGCTGACTTCGCCCGGCGCCTTGCCGTAACGGCCTTGCAGGTACAGCTTCACCTCGTTGGTGATGGTCTTGTAGCGCTCGCCGGCCAGCACGTTGAAGAACGCCTGGGTGCCGACGATCTGCGAGGTCGGCGTCACCAGCGGTGGGAAGCCGAGGTCGGCACGGACTCTCGGGATCTCCGCCATGACTTCGTCCATACGGTTCAGCGCGCCCTGCTCTTTGAGCTGGTTGGCGAGGTTGGAAATCATCCCGCCCGGCACCTGATTGACCTGCACACGGGTGTCGACGCCGGTGAAGGCGCTTTCGAACTGGTGGTACTTCTTGCGCACGGCGTAGAAGTACAGGCCGATTTCCTGCAGCAGCCCGAGGTCCAGGCCGGTGTCGAACTCGCTGCCGCGCAGCGCGGCGACCATCGACTCGGTACCCGGGTGGCTGGTGCCCCAGGCCATGCTGGAGATCGCCGTGTCGATGCGGTCGGCGCCGTTCTCGATGCCTTTCATCTGGCACATGCTGGCGACGCCGGCGGTGTCGTGGGAGTGCACCACCACGTCGAGCGACAGGTTGTCTTTCAGCGCCTTGACCAGCTCGCCGGTGGCGAACGGGGTGAGCAGGCCGGCCATGTCTTTGATGGCGATCGAGTCGACGCCCATGTCGGCCATGGCTTTACCCTGGGCGACGAACGCCTCGATGGTGTGCACCGGGCTGGTGGTGTAGCAGATGGTGCCCTGGGCGTGCTTGCCGGCGGCCTTCACCGCTTCGATGGAGACGCGCAGGTTACGCACGTCGTTCATTGCGTCGAAGATACGGAACACGTCGATGCCGTTGACCGCGGCCTTGGCCACGAACGCGCGCACCACGTCATCGCTGTAGTGGCGGTAGCCGAGCAGGTTCTGGCCGCGCAGAAGCATCTGCAGGCGGGTGTTCGGCAGCGCGGCTTTCAGCTTGCGCAGGCGCTCCCACGGGTCTTCCTTGAGGAAGCGCACGCAGGCGTCGAACGTCGCGCCGCCCCAGACTTCCAGCGACCAGTAGCCGACCTGGTCGAGCTTGGCGCAGATCGGCAGCATGTCTTCGGTGCGCATGCGGGTGGCCAGCAGCGACTGGTGGGCATCGCGCAGGATGGTATCGGTGATGCCTATCTTTTTCAGTTGGATGGTCTTGCTCATCTGAATTCTCCCCTTACAGGCCGGCGTGGGCGGCAATGGCGGCGGCGATGGCCAGGGCCAGCTCGTCGGGTTTGCGCTTGATCGAATAGTTGGTCAGTTCCGGGCGGGTTTCGACGAAACTGGTGTTGAACTGGCCGCTGCGGAACTCCGGGTCACGGAGGATTTCCTGGTAGTAGGCGGCGGTGGTCTTCACGCCCTGCACGCGCATGTCGTCCAGCGCACGCAGGCCGCGGTCCATCGCCTCTTCCCAGGTCAGTGCCCAGACGATCAGTTTCAGGCACATCGAATCGTAGTACGGCGGAATGGTGTAGCCGGTGTAGATCGCCGTGTCGGTGCGCACGCCGGGGCCGCCGGGCGCGTAGTAACGGGTGATCTTGCCGAACGAGGGCAGGAAGTTGTTCTTCGGGTCTTCGGCGTTGATGCGGAACTGCAGGGCGAAGCCGCGGTACTGGATGTCGTCCTGCTTGACCGACAGCGGCAGGCCACTGGCGATGCGGATCTGCTCGCGAACGATGTCGATGCCGGTGATTTCCTCGGTGATGGTGTGTTCCACCTGCACCCGGGTGTTCATCTCCATGAAGTACAGCTCGCCATCTTCGGCGAGCAGGAACTCCACGGTGCCGGCGTTCTCGTAGCCCACGGCCTTGGCCGCGCGCACGGCGAGGTCGCCGATGTAGGCGCGCTGCTCGGGGGTCAGCTGCGGGCTGGGGGCGATCTCGATCAGCTTCTGGTTACGGCGCTGGATCGAGCAGTCGCGCTCAAACAGGTGCACGGTATTGCCGAAGGAGTCGGCGAGTACCTGGGCTTCGATGTGCTTGGGGTTGACGATGCACTTCTCGAGGAACACCTCGGCGCGGCCGAAGGCCTTGGTCGCTTCGGAGATCACCCGCGGGTAGGCTTGTTCCAGTTCGTCACGGCTGTTGCAGCGGCGGATACCGCGCCCGCCGCCGCCGTTGGTGGCCTTGAGCATCACCGGATAGCCGATGCGGTCGCCTTCGCGCAGGGCTTCGGCGATGTCCGCCACGTTGCCCTCGGTGCCGGGAGTGCAGGGCACGCCGGCTGCGATCATGCTGCGCCGCGCTTCGGTCTTGTCGCCCATGCGGCGAATCACTTCTGCCGACGGGCCGATGAATTTGATCCCGCGCTCGACGCAGATATCTGCCAGTTCGGCGTTTTCGGAGAGGAAGCCGTAGCCCGGGTGTAGGGCGTCGCAGCCGGTTTCCACCGCTAGGTTGACCAGCTTGCGCGGGTTCAGGTAGCCGGCCAGCGGCTCGTCGCCAATGCTGTGCGCTTCGTCGGCACGCTTGACATGCAGGGCATGGCGGTCCGCTTCGGAATAGATAGCCACCGAGCGGATGCCCATCTCGGCGCAAGCGCGCACGATACGGACGGCGATCTCACCGCGGTTGGCGATCAGGATTTTCTTGATCACGGCAGGTTTCCCTCAGCCTAGTGAACTGGCAGGCGCTGCAGAATGGTCGCGACGCCCGACGCTCGATCGCAGCCAAGGCCTTGATCACCCGCTAACCGTAGCGCTCCGAGCGAATTAACTAAAATCAATAATTGTTGGGTTAGCTATTAGCTAAGACTTATAGTTGAATCCAGGGCCCGCTTAAAAAGGTGATCAACATGCGTAAGTCATTGATGCGCATGACATTACGTCAGCTGCAAGTATTCCGCGCGGTGTGCGAGACGCGCTCCTATAGCCGTGCCGCGGAGGAAATGGCGCTGACGCAACCGGCCGTGAGCCTGCAGATTCGCCAGCTGGACGAGCTGGTCGGCCAGCCGTTGTTCGAATATGTCGGCAAAAAACTCTACCTCACCGAGGCGGGCGAAGCGCTTTTGAAAGCCAGCGGCGACATCTTTGGTCGCCTGGAAAGCCTCGACATGCAGCTTTCCGACTTGCAGGGCTCGCTGCAGGGCCAGCTCAAGCTGGCGGTAGAGTCGAGCGCCAAGTATTTCGTCCCGCACCTGTTCGCTGCGTTCAAACGCCAGCACCCGGAAGTCAGCCTGCGCTTGATGGTGGTCAACCGCGCCCAGGTGATCAAGCGCCTGACCGACAACCGCGACGACCTGGTGATCATGTCGCTGGTGCCGCAGGACATGGCGCTGGAGTTTTTGCCCTTTCTGAATTACCCGATCGTGGCAGTGGCGCCGCCCGAGCATCCGCTGTGCAGCGCCGCGCAACTGACGCTGAAGGATCTCGAGCCCTATCCGCTGCTGGTCCGCGAACCCGGCTCGGGAACGCGCAAGGCCTGCGAAGAGTACTTCCAGCAGAAGCGCGTGCATTTCGCCCAGACCCAGGAAGTCGCCTCGTTGGATGCGCAGCGCGAATGCGTGGTTGCCGGCCTCGGCCTGGCTTTGTTGCCGCGCCATGCGGTGAATCTGGAGCTGAGCAATGGCTTGCTGTGCGAATTGCCGGTCGAGGAACTGCCGCTGTATCGCAGCTGGTGCGTGGTGCATGCGCGCGGTAAACGCCTGTCGCCGGTGGGCCAGGCGTTTCTCGCATTCATCCGCAGCGAACGGGCGCAGATCAGTGCGCTGGCGGCGCGTTTCGGCGCAATGCCGCATGGGCCGCGATAAGGTAGTCGGCGGCGATCAGTTCGGGGTGGTCGGCCAGTTCCTGCTGCAACTGGCGCTGTTCGGCATAGGCCTCAACGGCGCGTCGAAAGGCCATGCGCCGTAGGTCTTCCTTTTGCTGGCGAGTTTTTGGCTGGCTGGTTGGCGTCGAAGCGCCTTGTTGATAACGAGGCATCTGGCATCTCCCATGTCGAGGTCCGGGAGCACCAGCATCGCCTGGGCGGATGACGATTTAGTGGCGACTCGATGAAGTCGCCATGACCGCGTCTGTCAGTCCTCGACGTTTTTCACCGTTTTCGGCGACAGGCGCAGGCTGCGCAAGCTGCGTTTGACGCTCTTCAGGTGATTGACCAGCGCCGGCCCGCGCGCCATGGCGACGCCCATGGCCAGCACGTCGATCACCACCAGGTGGGCGATGCGTGAGGTCAGCGGGGTGTAGATTTCCGTGTCTTCCTGCACATCGATGGCCAGGTTGACGGTGGCCAGGTCGGCCAGCGGCGTCTGGCTCGGGCACAGGGTGATCAAGGTGGCGCCGACCTCGCGGACCAGGTTGGCGGTGATCAACAAATCCTTGGAGCGTCCGGACTGCGAGATACACACTGCGACATCGGTGGGTTTCAAGGTCACCGCGGACATGGCCTGCATATGCGGGTCGGAGTAGGCCGCAGCGGTGAGCAGCAGGCGGAAGAACTTGTGCTGCGCATCCGCGGCCACGGCGCCGGACGCGCCGAAACCGTAGAACTCTACCCGGTGCGCCTGGGCGCACGCGCTGATCGCCTGCTGCAGTGCGTGCGGGTCGAGGCGCTCGCGAACTTCCATCAGGGTGTGCAGCGTGGTGTCGAAAATCTTCAGGCTGAAGTCGGCGACCGAGTCGTTTTCGGTGATCGCGAACTGGCCGAAGCTGGCACCGGCGGCGAGGCTCTGCGCCAGTTTCAGCTTGAGATCCTGAAAACCGCTACAGCCGATAGCACGGCAGAAGCGCACGATGGTTGGCTCGCTGATCCCAACGCTGTGGGCCAGATCGGCCATCGAGCTGTGCATCACCGCAGCCGGATCGAGCAGTACGTGGTCGGCGACCTTGAGTTCCGATTTCCGTAACAGGTGGCGCGATTGAGCGATGTGCTGCAACAAGTTCACTAGGCAGGCTCTTGTATAGAGGGTGGCCGCCGGGCTGCATAACGCTGCAGCCTCGTCTCGGTTATGATCGGCGCAAGCCGGGTGTAGTGCGCTTGTAGTTATACTACATGACTCGCCTGGCGCCCAATCGGAGAGTTTCGGTGAGCATTCCCTGCGACATGTTGGTGTTTGGCGGTACGGGCGATCTTGCGCTGCATAAGCTTTTGCCGGCGCTGTATTACCTGCACCGCGATGGCCGCTTGCACCCGGACATGCGCATCCTGGCCCTGGCCCGCCAACCCCTTGAGCGCCAGGCCTATCACGCGCTGGCCGAGCGCCGTTGCCGTGCTCAGGTGGCGCGCGCCGACTTCGATGCAGCTACCTGGCAAAGCTTCGCGGCGCGGCTCGATTACTTCGCTATGGACGCGTCGCAAAGCGCCGATTTCAGCCGTCTGGCCAAACGCCTTAACGCGCACCGGGTGCAGGTCTACTACCTGGCCACGGCGCCTGATCTGTTCGAAGACATCGCCAACCACCTGGCCCTCGCCGGGCTCGCCGGCCCGCAATCGCGGATCGTCCTGGAAAAACCCATCGGCCACTCACTGGAGTCAGCCAAGGCGATCAACGCGGCGATCGGTGCGGTATTCAATGAGTCGCGGGTGTTTCGCATCGATCATTATCTGGGCAAGGAAACCGTGCAGAACCTGATGGCGCTGCGCTTTGCCAATGCCCTGTTCGAGCCGGTGTGGCGCGCCGGGCATATCGACCATGTGCAGATCAGCGTGTGCGAAACCCTCGGCGTAGAAAATCGCGGCGCCTATTACGATCAGGCCGGGGCCATGCGCGATATGGTGCAGAACCACCTGTTGCAGCTGCTCTGCCTGGTGGCCATGGAGGCACCGGTGCGCTTCGACGCCGAAGCGGTGCGCGACGAGAAGCTCAAGGTGCTGCAAGCGCTGCGGCCGATTGATGGGCTCGACGTTCAGGACCTGACGGTGCGCGGTCAGTACGTGGCCGGGAAGATCGGCGGGCAAGAGGTGCCAACGTATTACTTCGAAAAAAATGTCGACAACGACAGCGATACGGAAACCTTCGTCGCCCTGCAGGCCGAGATCGATAACCCGCGCTGGGCCGGCGTGCCGTTCTATTTGCGGACTGGCAAGCGCATGGCCAAGAAGAGTTCGGAGATCGTTATCCACTTCAAGCCGACGCCCTATCGGTTGTTCCACGGTGGCGCCGCCAACCGCCTGCGCATCCGCCTGCAGCCGGAAGAGCGGATCAGTCTGCAACTGATGGCCAAGACCCCGGGCAAGGGCATGCGCTTGGAGCCGGTGGAGCTGGATCTCAACCTCGCCCATGCCTTTCAGCAGAAACGGCGTTGGGATGCTTACGAGCGCCTGTTATTGGATGTGATCGAAGGCGATTCGACTTTATTCATGCGCCGCGACGAAGTCGAAGCGGCCTGGGCCTGGATCGACCCGATCCTGCGCGGCTGGCACGAGTACTACCAGAGCCCGCGACCCTATCCATCCGGTACCAATGGCCCGGAGCAGGCGCAGAGCCTGTTGTCCCTGCAAGGCCGCAGCTGGCAGGACTGAGTTGCGCAATTAGTTGCCAGGTGTGTGGCGGCAAACTGGGCGTTGTTGACGTTGCATCCAGCCTTCATCCCAGTCTGAGCTGGGGTGTGCAAAGTTCTGTAGGCGATTGCGCAACACTTGGCGCAGGTTTCGCCGCTGCCGTCCTGCGGCGTACTGCGCATAAATTCCAAGCTATTGATTAATAACATTTAAAACTCACTGGCACGCTCTTTGTTATAGCTCCGGCTCCCGGACCAGCAGGCCCACGAACGAAGCAAGGAGAGCACTCATGCCAACACCCGCGTATCTATCCCTCGAAGGCACCAAGCAAGGCCTGATCACCGCAGGCACTTTCACCGAGGACTCGGTTGGCAATATTTTCCAGGAAGGACACGAAGACCAGGTGCTGGTTCAGGCCTTCAACCACCAGGTCATCATTCCGCGCGATCCGCAGTCCGGCCAGCCGACTGGCCAGCGCGTCCACAAGCCGCTGATGATCACCAAGGTGTTCGATAAATCCTCGCCGCTGATCTTCAACGCCCTCACCTCCGGCGAACGCCTGAACAAGTGCACCCTGCAGTGGTATCGCACCTCTGCCACCGGCACCCAGGAGCACTACTTCACCATCCAGCTGGAAGACGCGGTGATCGTCGACGTGCAGTCGCGCATGCCGAACTGCCAGGACCCGAACATGGCGCATTTCACTCACCTGGAAGACGTCTATTTCACCTACCGCAAAATCGTCTGGACCCATGAAATCTCCGGGACCTCTGGTTCGGACGACTGGCGCTCGCCTATCGCTGTTTGAGGCTAGGTAAGCGCGCTGCACATGCATCGGCCAGGCATACCTGGCCGATGCTTTTTATTGTTTCAGCCGAGGAACACGGATGTTCGCTCCCGCCAACCACGTGCATTTCCGCCTGACCATCGCCGGCGTTGCCCACGACTTGCAGGTACTCGCCTTCCACGGCCGCGAAGCCCTCAGTCAGCCGTTCGCCTTCGACCTGCAACTGATCAGCGAGCGTCCCGACCTGGACCTGCAAAGCCTGCTGCACCGGCCGGCGTTTCTGAGCTTTTCCGCCGAGGGCGGCGGCATCCACGGGCTGATCCATAGCGTGGCCCAGGGCGAGTCCGGCCCGCGCCTGACCCGTTATCGGCTGACCCTGGTACCGCAATTGGCCTACCTGGCCCAGCGCACCAACCAGCGCATCTTTCAACATCTGACGGTGGCGCAGATCATCGCCCAGGTCCTCGAAGAGCACGGCATCCAGGCCGATGCCTATCGCTTCCAACTCGGCGCGGCGTATCCCGAGCGCGACTACTGCGTGCAGTACGACGAATCCGACCTGCACTTCGTCCAGCGCCTGTGCGAGGAAGAGGGCATTCACTATCACTTCCAGCACAGCGCCGAGGGCCATGTACTGATGTTCGGCGACGACCAGACGGTGTTTCGCCAACTGGCGCCGCTGGCCTATCAGCCGGACTCCGGCCTGGTCGCCGACGTGCCGGTGGCCAAGCGCTTCGGCGTGCGCCTGGCGACCCGCCCTTCGCAAGTCAACCGCCGCGACTACGACTTTCTGCAGCCGCACCTGTTGCTCGAAGCCAGTGCCTCTAGCCCCGCCGTGCCGGCGCTCGAGGACTACGACTATCCGGGGCGCTTCACCACCCGCGCGCGTGGCAAACAGCTGAGCCAACGCAGCCTGGAACGGCATCGCAGCGACGCGCAACTGGCCGAGGGCGACAGCGATCAGCCACTGCTGGCCAGCGGGCATTTCCTGCCGCTCAGCGAGCATCCGCGCAGCGACTGGAATCAGCTGTGGCTGCTCAGCGAAATCGTCCACGAAGGCAAGCAGCCGCAGGTGCTGGAAGAGTCCATCAGTGACTTCGGATCAACTCCCTCGCCCCTCTGGGGAGAGGCCGGGGTGAGGGGTTAAGCCACTCGGATTTCCAGCAGGGTTACCGCAACCACTTCCGCGCCACGCCCTGGAACGCGCCCTACCGTCCGCCGCTGGCCCACCCTAAACCACACATCCTCGGCAGCCAGAGCGCCGTGGTCACCGGTCCCCAAGGCGAGGAAATCCACTGCGATCAACACGGTCGGGTGAAAGTGCAGTTCCACTGGGACCGCCACGGCCAGGCCGACGAGCAGACCAGCTGCTGGCTACGGGTGTCCTCCAGTTGGGCCGGCGACCGCTATGGCGGCATCGCCATCCCCCGGGTGGGCATGGAAGTGCTGGTCAGCTTTCTTGAGGGCGATCCCGACCAACCTCTGATCAGCGGCTGCCTGTACCACGCCGAACATGTGGTGCCCTACGAGCTGCCGGCACACAAGACCCGCAGTGTATTCAAGACCCTCAGCAGCCCCGGCGGCGAGGGCTACAACGAGCTGCGTATCGAGGACCGCAAGGGTCAGGAACAGATCTTCATCCACGCCCAGCGCGACTGGGACGAGCACATCGAGCACGACCAGAAGATCCACATCGGCCACCAGCGCCACGACACGGTCGAGGCCCACAGCTACACCGAGCTCAAGGCCGAAGAGCACCGCACCACGCATGCCGATCGCAAGGTCGAAGCGCGCGCCGATGACCACCTGAGCGTCGGCAACAACCAGCATGTGAAGGTCGGCAGCGGACAGTTTGTCGAGGCGGGAAGGGAGATCCACCTCAAAGCCGGGCAGACCATGGTCATCGAAGCTGGCAGCGAGTTGACCATCAAAGCCGGCGGCAGCTTCATCAAGCTCGACCCCAGTGGCATCACCTTGGTCGGGCCGCTGGTCAAGGTCAATTCCGGCGGTACACCAGGATCGGGTGATGGCATTGCGATCAAATCTCCGCTGCGCCCAGGCATGGCCGACACCGGTGCCGCGGGAAGCCTGCTGGATCAGGCCTTGGTCAATGAGCAGCAGCCGGACGTCATCACCAAGAAGCAACGCATGCTCAATTTTTCCTCTTGAATCGCGGCCTCTAGCCAACGGATTGGTAGATCAACGCATGAGCAAACAACCTAAAGTCGAACGATGGGCCTATCCCTTCAAAGCCAAGTCAACGAGCGGCCCTAGCCAGGAAGTCCGCGATCCCTTGCTGTACTACGCCGCGCTGGCCAAAGCGAAAGGTGGTTTCTATCCGATGGGCGCCAACGGTCTTTGGCATGGTGGCGTGCATTTCGACGAAGGTACCGCGGGCATGCTCGATCAGAGCAGCGTGCGCTGCATAGCCGATGGAGAGGTGATTGCCTACCGGATTGACAGCCAATACCCAGTTAGTCAGTACGGCGACCGCGCCGCACCGTACTCGACAGGCTTCGTGTTGGTCAGGCACCGTCTGGAGATGCCGATTCCGCAAGATAAGGTGTGCACGGCTATTCCCGAACTAACTTTCTACAGTCTCTATATGCACCTGCAGAACTGGGCGAGTTATGAACAAGCCGGTGCTGCGGAGCCCGCTGCATTCCTAAGCCCCACGCGTTACGGCATCGAGCCCAGTAAAGCCATCGACCGCTTCCTCGGCTTGAACGTCAGGGCAGATGAGCCAGGCCGGCCGCAACATGAAAGGAAAATAGCCGTACTGCCGAAAGGATGCAAGATCAGGGTCGGTGAGCCTGCCGCCAGTAGTTCCTCTTGGCGCAAGCTACTTGCCGTTGTCGAGGGCAGGGCCAGCCCCGAGCTAGCCGATGACTGCACGGGCTGGGTCTACATCGGAGAGTTGGCCAAGACATCGGAGCCGAGCGTCTACCTGGTCGGTACCGCCGCCAATGATGTTGAGCCCGGGTTATTGCCTGGGCAGGGCTTGAATGTTCGGCAAGCCGGCAACAACAAGGCTGCAATCACCGGAGTTCTTCCTCTGGGCGTAAAGGTCACTCTTGAATCCGGGACCGGCAACTACCGCAAGGTGAAGGAAATCGTCGACGGACAATCGCTCCCGCCGTTAACTCCGAGTAGCGCGGACAATATTCAGGGCTTTGTGCATTTCGCCTCGCTCAAAGCCGAGCGCGTCCCGCCGATCCTCGACAAAGTGCAATTGTTGGCGCAGCCACATCCGATTAAAGCCGGCGAATTAATCGGCCATCTCGGCCTTTATCAGAACCAGGACGAAGCGACACCCTCACCGCTATTGCACCTGGAGGTTTTTAGCTGCGAGGACGTGCGTGCATTCATTCTTGAGTGCCGCGGTCTAGCTTTCAAGCTGCCAGACAGCCAGAAATCCCTGTTGAAAATCCACAAAGGCGCCAGTCAGCTGATCCCTCACCGGGACGGCATCCCACCGGATATTTGCATGCGTGGCGAAACCATCGGCGTCGATCTGATACTTCCCCTCAGCTATCTGGAAAGCCTGCCCAGCACCCGCAAACTACAAACTAGTCAGCCCATTCCCGGCAGCCGCCAACCGCAGGTAACGCGCTGGTGGCGGTTGGACAACCTGCTGGTCAACCAAGACGGCCAGTTCATCAGTGGCTGGCTGGCCGAGCAGGATTGGATCACCACCCGACATAGCCCATGGGAGTGGGATGGCTTTGAGTTCATCGAAGAAAGCGGTAGACCAATCGATCACCTGGTTCACCAACTTGGCGCACATAACCAACTGAGCGATGAAGAAAAACATAACTATCAGGCTCAAATCAGCTTGGCAGACCAAGGGCCGATTCAGCGGCGTCTCTATGACATCATCGATAGTAATCAGGACAAACAGATCACTACCTCTGAGATCCGCTTAGCGATAGAAAAGCCTTGGCATGCGCAATCAATATCGCGGCTAATTAGTTGTTACGAAAGTGAATGGTATTACGAAGCCGGAAAGTGGGATGCATTAGATGAACTGATGGGGCACAGTGATGCTGAAGTGAATGGAAGGTGGTTGGAAGAGAAAAAAAATATCGAAAGGTCAGGGTGGTATAATTTTCTGGTAGGGAAGTGCGGAATAACTGCAGCTGTGAAAGTATGGCATATCCATCCGACGGCCCTGATTGGATCTTTCTCAAAATTCTGTTCGGAAATATGCAGGGCAGAAGTTTACAAGCTAGAAACAACCGTAGGTCTTTATGTAGTTTCAAAGAAATTATTTGAATATATTCTTCAGATCGAAAGCTACCGGCAGTACCCATACGCACTACCCGACAACAACAGCGGAATAACTATCGGATACGGCTATGACCTTGGGCAGCAAACAGTCGATACAGTAGATAAGGAGCTTGCAGGTTTGTATTCCTCTGCCGAAATAGAAAGTCTAAAGGTTGCGATAGGAAAGAAAGGACAAGACGCTAGGGATTATGTAAATAAGGTAAGTCATATCTCAATTAGTAAAGATAATGCTATGAGTTTGGCGGTAATCATGAAAAAAAGATACGCGCAGCAAGTAGTTGACGTTTATCCTCAAGCAATAAAACTGCATCCCGACTGTCAGGGCGCTTTACTGTCCTTAATAATAAATCGTGGAAATATGCTAAATACCCCTGCTGGAAGTACACGGCGATTAGAGATGCGGCAAATCCAAGATGATTTTAATAGCAATAAACCGGAACTAATCTCTTCCAGATTTCGGAGTATGAAGAGGCTCTGGGCAGGGGACCCAAGAACATCTGGTCTTGCTGCCAGGCGTGAGAAAGAAGCAGTATTTTTTGAGGAGGCACTGAAATGCAGCTGTTGGGAGTAATATCGAAATTATTAGGGTTTTCTTCATTTGCTGTTGTCATGTCAACGCCAGTAGCGGCAGATATTAGGTGTAACTCTGAAAGCATTACGACGCCAGACGTTGTGATTTGTTCTCAAGAATCATTTTCAAAGATCGATAAGGTCCTTAATGAGCAATATAAAGCGCTTTCTTCCGAGCTAAATTCTTCAGCCAAGCAAAGCCTCATTACGGTACAGAAAAGCTGGATAAATTTAAAAGAAAATTACTGCAGAATTATTTACGATGAAATTTCGCCAGGCCAAGAAGCGCGTATTGATGAGTTGTCATGTTTGACACAACTAACAAGCTTTCGCGTAAGTGAGTTGATTTATTTTAGGACTGGCGTTGTAGGCGACGGATTTTATAAGGCGGTTTCCTTGGTAAGCCAGAAAAGTACTAATCAAAATAACGCCGACGCTGTGAAATATGTAGCTGGAGTTAACGACTTAGGACCACTTTGGCAGGAATATGCGAAGAATAATTGCGCAATGGCCAAACAGTTATACAATGAAGTAAATCAAGTGTGTCTGGCTAGGATGCGATACCAGATGCCAGCTAATTAATAAAAATTTTGCCAATTGTGAAGTTCGCTAGCGAGCTAATGGGTCGTTCGATGTGCGGCAACAATTTATTGATTGCTCACCGCAAGCCTGCCCTGCATCGTGCAAGAGAATCTCTGCCACGTCGGGCAACTAGCTCAGATTACTTGTTTAAGGCTTTGAGGAATCCATGTGCACTAGGGTTTCATCCATAAATTTATGTTTGGGCATTGATCAATTTTCCCCTACTGATATTGCCGACAACGACTAGACAGAGGCCGGCCAGTAACGACTAGACCGGAGCTGGCTGGAACTCGACTAACTCGAACATCCGCTCCGGTAAGTAATCACGCAAGTGAGGGCTGGCAGCCATCAGTTTCGGCATCAGTTCCAGCAAGGTGGTGGACGGCAAGGTGGCGCACACTTCGGCCTGACGCGGTAGCGGCAATCCACTGAGCACCTGCACCGCGACAGCGATGTTGTCGTCGGCAAGCGCTGCTTCCGTCAGCAGGCCCAGGTAACGACTGGAGAAGGTGCGCAGCGCCTGCACGATCAGATCCATGCGCTGGATATGCCGGGCGATCTGCAAGACGTTCTCCGGCGAGTTGATACCGAAGATCAGCAGTTTGAGTTGCTTGGCCGACAGGCACTCGGCGTATCGGGCGGCGGTGGAGAACGCGCGGTCCTCGCACAGCTGGCGGGCGACATCCAGATGCAGGCTGCCTGGCAGGTTGAGATAGGTGGCGAGAATCAATTGTGGGTCGAGGTGGGTGGTGGCTTGGGCGAGGAAGTCGACGGGCAGCGCCAGGATCAGTTCGTGTAGCTGGGCGTCCGGTACGTGGGGTGCCAATTGGGCGACGCGTTGTGGGCCGAGTTGCAGTACCACGGGCAGCTTGACCGCCAACGGCACCAGCCGTTGGGAGGCCAGCAGCAGACGCAGACCAATCGGCAGCTCGGGCAGTTTCGCCATGGGGAAATCTCTCTTCGGCCAGTTTGCTGCCAGGGCCCAAAGCTCTGGCAGTGCCAGCCCAGCATGGGGCGACCCACGTTGGCAAAGCAGCCATCTTTGCATGGGTCGCTCGCGCCGACGGTAACAGTCCTAAGCTAGGCCTGTTACTCCCACAATGCTGCAGCCTGTTCCCGAAGCAATTGCGCAAAAACCGGCGCCTCTACCGGGCGGCTGATCAGGAAGCCTTGGATCTCGTCGCAGCCTTGGGCTTTGAGGAAATCCATCTGCGCTTGGGTTTCCACGCCTTCGGCAACCACTTTCAACTCCAGGCTGTGGGCCATGGCGATGATGGCGCGGGTGATGGCGGCATCTTCACCGCCCGCGGCGATGTCGCGGATGAAGGTCTGGTCGATCTTCACGTAGTCGACCGGGAAGCGCTTGAGGTAGCTGAGTGACGAGTAGCCGGTGCCGAAGTCGTCGATCGCCAGTTTCACGCCCAACTCGCGCAGCTGGCGGAAGGTGCTGATGACGCTTTCGACGTTATCGAGCAGTTGGCTTTCGGTCAGTTCCAGTTCCAGCAGGCGCGGGGGCAGCTCGGTTTCCGCCAATATCTGGCGCACCAGGCTGACCAGGTTGCCTTGACGCACTTGGTGCATGGAGATGTTCACCGATACGCGTAAATCGGCGAGGCCCTGGCGTTGCCATTCGCGCGCCTGTTGGCAGGCGCGGCGCAGGACAAATTCGCCGATGGGGGCGATCAGGCCGGTTTCCTCAGCCAGTCCGATGAAGTCGCCCGGCGGCACCAGACCCATCTCCGGGTGGCGCCAGCGGACCAACGCCTCGGCGGCGTTCAGGCTGTCATCGGCCAGGCACAGCTTCGGCTGGTAGAAGACTTCCAGCTGGCCCAGCTCGATACCTTTGCGCAACTGATTCTCCAGTTGCAGGCGTTCCAATGTGCAGGCTTGCAGGTTATCGGTGAAGAACTGGAAGGTGTTGCCGCCCAGGTGCTTGGCATGTTGCATAGCCATGCCGGCCTGGGTGATCAGGGTGGAGATTTCCCGCGCGTTGTCCGGCAGCAGGCTGATGCCCAGCGAGGCGCTGACCACCAGCTCGTGGCCGCCGATGTTCATCGGCATGCGCAGCTTGGCCAGTAGCCGGCTGGCGGTGCGCGCGAGACTCGACAGGCTGCCATAGGCATCCAGCAACACGGCAAACTCATCGCCAGACAGGCGGGCCAGGGTATCGGCCTCCGGCACGGCCTGGACCAGGCGGCGGCTGATCTGCCGCAGCAGCTGGTCGGCGACTTCATGGCCGAGACTGTCGTTGAGCAGCTTGAAACGGTCCAGATCGATATGCAGCAGCGCCAGGCCGCGGCCGCTTTGGCGGGCGCGTTGGCTCGCCTCATGCAAACGCTCCTTGAACAGCGAGCGGTTGGCCAGGCCGGTCAGTTCGTCGTAGTGCGACAGATAGCGCAGCCGCTCCTCGGCCTCGCGGCGTGCCGACAGGTCGGCAAAGAAACCGACGATATGGCTGACCCGCCCCAGGCTGTCGCGCACCACATTGAGCTGCAGCCACTGCGGATAGAGTTCGCCGCTCTTGCGGGTCTCGATCAGCTCGCCCTGCCAGCTATCATGCTGCTCCAGCTCTTGGCCGATGCGTTCGTACTGGTGTTGCGTATCGCGGTTATTGATCAGCCGCACGACCCGTCGCCCGTACACATCATCCCGGCTATAGCCGGTCACTTCGCTATAGGCCTTATTAACTGCCAGCACCCGGTACGCCGGGTCGAGAATGATAATGCCCTCGCTGGCGGCCTCGAATACCGTGGCCGCCAGGCACTGCTCTTCTTCGCGCTGTTTCCAGGCGGTGATATCGCGACGGGTGCCGAGCATGCGTATGACTTTACCGTCGGCGTCGCGCTCGACGGCTCGGCCGCGGTCTTCGACCCAGACCCAGCGATCCTCGGCATGCCGCACGCGGTATTCGATGTGATAGCCGTCGCTGCGGCCTTTCATGTGTTCGACCAGGGCGCGGCGTAAGACGGGCAGATCCTCGGGGTGCAGGCGTGGCTTGAGGTGACTGAGCACGCCCTTCACCTCTTGCGGCTCGATACCGAAGATTTCCCGCAGGTGCGAGTGATGCACTTCGTCGGTCTGCAGATTCCAATCCCAAAGGCCCAATTGGCTGGCTTCCAAGGCCAGGGCCAGGCGTTCTTCGCTCTTGCTCAGGGCGTGGCTGGCGGCATCCAGTTCGAGGGTGCGCTGCGCCACGCGCATTTCCAGATCGCCGTGCGCCTGACGCAGCTCGCGTTCGGCGCGGCGTCGATGTTCCACTTCGCGGGCCAGTTCGAGATTCAGGCCCTCGGCCTGGGATTTGGCGTGCTCGAGACGGCTGATCAGCGCCTGGTTATGAAAGCGCTGCAACAGACTGCTCTGCACCAAGCGGCTGACCTGCCAGGCGACCACCATCAGCGCCACCAGCAAAATCGTCGCCAGCAGCCCCCAGCCGCGCAGCAGCGGTTGCTCGCTGAGCAGCAGATAGGTCATCGAAGGAATCAGGCAGGGCAGGGCGAAGGTCAGGAAGGCCGGCATGCTGATGGCATACGCGACGCTGGCGGACAGAATCGCCGCGGCAATTAGACCGAACACCATGACCTGCAGAGTGAATGCATCGGCCGGCACCAGGGCAATCGCGCCGACCGCCATGCACAGGCCGGACGCCGCGGCGCCGACATGGAATGAGCGCCGCCACCTGGGTTCGGCTTGCCGACTGGGTGGAGCGAGGTTGAACGCGGCGACCTGGATCAGACGTAGCACGGCCAGCAGCACCAGTCCGACCAACCAGAGCGACAGCCACAGGCTATGGTGCGCATCCCAGAGCAGGAATGCGCAGGCCAGGCCGCTGAGCAGCATAAACAACGTGGGAATTCGTGACCCTTGATAGAGCAGGCGCGTGCGTTCCGCGGCGATTTGCCCGGCGAATTGCTGATGGATATCGCTTTCGGCATCCACAGAAGGCCCCCTACGGCTGGGCTCAAACGACAGAGTCATAGGCGCTGTTCTTGTAATAGTCGGCCTAAGAAGAGAATCGCAGCATAACTGGCCTTGATCTGTGGCCCAATACTCAAATGGGGGCGGCATTCATGGAACCAATCTTTAGTTGAGCAAAGCCTCTGGCACCGCTCACCGGCGTGGTTTGCCCCGTCTCGTCGCACCCCCTAGAATGCCGCGATGCTTAAAGACCCAGAACTTCTCCTCGCTTCTCTCAACGATGCTCAGTGCCAGGCAGTTGCCGCAGCCTTGGGCCGTCAATTGGTGCTCGCCGGTGCCGGCTCGGGCAAGACCCGAGTGCTGGTCCATCGCATCGCCTGGCTGATCCAGATCGAAAAGGCCTCGGCGCATTCGATCCTCTCGGTGACCTTTACCAACAAAGCGGCTGCCGAGATGCGCCACCGCATCGAGCAGCTGCTCGGTGAGAATCCTGCCGGCATGTGGGTGGGCACCTTCCATGGCCTGGCCCACCGGCTGCTGCGCGCGCACTGGCAGGAAGCCAAGCTCAACCAGAACTTCCAGATTCTCGATTCCGACGACCAGCAGCGCCTGGTCAAGCGGGTGATCCGCGACCTCGGCCTCGATGAGCAGCGCTGGCCGGCGCGCCAGGCGCAATGGTTCATCAATGGCCAGAAGGACGAGGGCCTACGTCCGCAACATATCCAGGCTAGCGGCGATTTATTCCTCGCCACCATGCGAAGCATCTACGAGGCCTATGAAGCGGCCTGCGCGCGCGCCGGAGTGATCGATTTTTCCGAGTTGCTGCTGCGCGCCCTGGATCTGTGGCGCGATCATCCGGGCTTACTTGCGCATTATCAGCGGCGCTTCCGGCACATCCTGGTCGACGAGTTCCAGGACACCAACGCCGTGCAGTACGCCTGGCTGCAGTTGCTCGCCAAGGGCGGCGACAGCCTGATGGTGGTCGGCGATGACGACCAGTCGATCTACGGCTGGCGCGGCGCCAAGATCGAGAACATCCAGCAGTTCTCCAGCGATTTCGCCGACGCGCAAGTCATTCGCCTGGAGCAGAATTACCGCTCCACCGCCGGCATCCTCAAGGCCGCCAACGCCCTGATCGCCAACAACCAGGGGCGCCTGGGCAAGGAGTTGTGGACGGACGGCGGCGACGGCGAGCTGATTAGCCTGTACGCCGCCTTCAACGAACACGATGAAGCGCGCTATGTGGTCGAGTCGATTGAGGATGCGCGGCGCAAAAGCGGCCTCAAGCGCAGCGAAATCGCCATCCTGTATCGCTCCAACGCCCAGTCGCGGGTCCTCGAAGAGGCGCTGCTGCGCGAGAAAATTCCCTATCGCATCTACGGCGGCCAGCGCTTCTTCGAGCGCGCCGAGATCAAGAACGCCATGGCCTACCTGCGCCTGCTCGACGGCCGCGGCAACGATGCCGCGCTGGAGCGGGTGATCAACGTGCCACCGCGCGGGATCGGCGAGAAAACCGTGGAGATCCTGCGCAATCTGGCCCGTGAGCAGGAGCTGTCGCTGTGGGGGGCGCTGCATCAGGCGGTCGGCGCCAAGCTGGTCAACGGCCGCGCCGCCAGCGCGCTGAACGCCTTTGTCGAACTGATCGATCGGCTGGCCCTGAAGGTCGAGCAGATGCCGCTGCACCTGATGACCCAGACGGTCATCGAGCAATCCGGGCTGATCACCTATCACAAGGAAGAGAAGGGTGAAAAAGGCCAGGCACGGGTGGAAAACCTCGAGGAACTGGTCAGCGCCGCCCGTGCCTTCGACAACGAAGAGCTAGAGGACGATTTGACCCCGCTGCAAGCCTTCCTTGGCCACGCCTCGCTGGAAGCCGGCGACACCCAGGCCGGCCCAGACGAGGACTGCATCCAGCTGATGACCTTGCACAGCGCCAAAGGTCTGGAGTTCCCGCTGGTGTTCCTGGTCGGCATGGAAGAGGGCTTGTTCCCGCACAAGATGAGCCTGGAAGAAGCCGGCCGGCTCGAGGAAGAACGCCGCCTGGCCTATGTCGGCATCACCCGCGCTATGCAGCATCTGGTGATCAGTTACGCCGAAGTACGCCGTCTCTATGGCAATGAAACCCGCAATACACTCTCGCGCTTCGTCCGCGAGATTCCACCGTCGCTGGTGCAGGAAGTGCGCCTGTCGAACAGCGTCAGCCGGCCGATGACCAGCGCCAATCGCAGCACCGCTTCGATGTTCGCCGGCGCCGAAGTGCCGGATACCGGCTTCAATCTCGGTCAAGCGGTGCGCCACGGCCTGTTCGGCGATGGCGTGATCCTCAACTTCGAAGGCTCCGGCGCTCAGGCGCGGGTGCAGGTGAAGTTCGAGAACGAAGGCAGCAAGTGGCTGATGCTGTCCTACGCCAAGCTCGAAGCGCTGTAGCCACTCGTAGGGCGGGTGCAACCCGCGGACTGCTCTGGCGGGTTGTACCCACCCTACCTTGTTCGAAGCGGTGGCCATCGGTCGCCTGTGTCACTCGCGTCGCACACCGCCGCCATACTGTTGGGCGGAGGTGTGCCATGTCCAAATCACCTAGCGCCGCCGAGATTCTCGACACTGCCCTGAATCTAGCCGATTACTGTGGCTGGGAACGCCTACAGCTGCATGCGGTGGCCGCTGAGTTGGGCGTCGGGCTCGACGCGATCGCCCGGCATTACCAGCAGAAGGACGACCTGGTGGAAGCCTGGTTCGACCGCGCCGACCAGGCTTTGCTGCGTCACGCCGAAGCGCCCGCCCTGATCGAGCTGCCCACCGCGCACCGCCTGGAAGAGTTGCTGCAGGCCTGGCTCACCGCCCTGGCGCCACACCGCGCGGTGACCGGGCAGATGCTGCTGTACAAGTTCGAGCCCGCGCACCTGCACCTGCAGATCCAGGGCTTGCTGCGCATTAGCCGCACGCTGCAGTGGTGGCGCGAGGCGGCGCGGCGCGACAATCACCACCTGGCGCGCGTGGTCGAGGAAAGCCTGCTCACCGCGGTGTACCTGCGCAGCTTCATCCACTGGCTGCGCTACCCGCACGAACCGCCCGCGCTGTTGTGTGCTTATGTGCATCGCCAGTTGCAGCGCGTGCCGTTGCGTCAGCTGCTGCGCGACTAATTGGGGCCGCGGCGGGTGAGGGATCGACCGATGAGCAATCAACTGCTGTCCTCATGGGCGTTCTGGGCGCTGCTGTCGGCACTGTTCGCCGCGCTGACGGCCATCTGCGCGAAGGTCGGCGTGGCCGAGGTCGATCCCGATATCGCCACCTTGCTGCGGACCGGCGTGGTGCTGGTCAGCCTGGCGCTGCTGCTGCGCCTGACCGGGCAATACCAGCCGCTGGCGAGTATTTCGGCGAAGAGCTACCTGTTCCTGGGCCTGTCCGGGCTGGCCACTGGCGCTTCCTGGCTGTGTTACTTCCGCGCCCTGAAGCTCGGCCCGGCCTCGCTGGTCGCTCCGGTGGACAAACTCAGCGTGGTGCTTGTGGCGGTGCTCGGCGTGACGCTGCTCGGTGAGCGTCTGGAGCTGCGGCAATGGTGCGGCATTGGCCTGGTTGGCACCGGTGTGGCGCTGTTGGTCTGGCGTTGAGCGTTGCACCGGCTCGGCCACGCATAAATCCCGAAACATTCTGGGCCTAGCCAGCGTGGCCAAGAGGGGGCAGCATGACGCGCGTGCCATCCATAACAACGGGTAATCCCTTTATGCAACGTTTCCTCAGCATCGCCATGGCCCTGTGCGTCAGCCTGACGCTCGCCCTCGACGCGAATGCCGCCAAGCGCATGGGCGGCGGCAAGTCGTTCGGTTCGGCGCCGACCCACCAGACTCGCCAGGCGCAGCCTAACACCCCAGCCGCCGCGCCGACCGCTGCCGGCAAACCTGCCGCCGCGGCCAGCGGTGCCTCGCGCTGGCTCGGCCCGCTGGCCGGGATCGCCGCCGGCGGCCTGCTCGCCTCGATGTTCATGGGCGATGGCTTCGAAGGCTTCCAGATGTTCGACTTCCTGATCGTCGGCCTGCTCGCCTTCCTCGCCTTCCGCCTCTTCTCCGCGTGGCGTAAACGCCAGGCCCACGGCCAGCCAGCCGCTGCCGGTCATGCGCCGTTCCAGCGGGAAATGCCCGCCCAGCAAACGCCGATCTTCGGTGGTAGCGCGGCGCCAGCGCCGGTTATCAACGCGCCGGCCTGGTTCAACGAACCGCGTTTCCTTGAAGCCGGTCGCGAGCACTTCCTCGCCCTGCAGCAGCATTGGGACGCGGCCGAGATGGACAAGATCGCCGAGTTCGTCACCCCGTCAATGCTCAGCTTCCTCAAGCAGGAGCGTGCCGACCTGGGCGAAGGCTTCCAGTCGACCTACATCGACGATCTGCAGGTGCAACTGGACGGTATCGACGAACTGGCCGACAAGACCGTGGCTACGCTGACTTTCAGCGGTACCTCGAAGACCTCGCGCTTCGATCAAGGCGAAGCCTTCAGCGAAAGCTGGCGCATGGAGCGGGCCAGCGGCGACAACCAGCCGTGGCTGGTCGCCGGTATCCGCCAGAACGGTTGATTCGTTCCTGCTGCACAAACAAACCCGGGCTTGCCCGGGTTTGTCGTTTCAGTGCCGGCGGTGCTGGCGCCGGGCGATCAAGCGGCGCAAATAGAAGCGTGGCGGCGCCGCCGCCGGCAGCGTCAGTGGCCGCCCGGCAGGCCGCTGCACGGGCGGGTGTCCTTTCAGTGGCACAGCTCGCAGACCTCGGCGTGCGGCACCAGCTTGAGGTACTGGTCCATCTGCAGGTGCACCAGGTTCTGGTGATCGCCGGCCTCGAGGTAGATGTCCTGCTGGCGGGTCAGCTGCGGGTCGACCAGCATCTTCATGCCATAGGGTTCGCCCAACGCCGGCACGGCGCCGAGTTCGCAATCGTGGAACAGCCCGGCGATGGTTGCCTCGTTGCTCAGTTGCCAGTCCGTCGCGTCGGTGCGCACCTTGCCCAAGTCGAGGTGCCGGCTGGCCGGCAGCACCGCCATCAGGTAATGGCCGTGGCGATCATCGAGGATCACCGACTTGGCCAGGCGCTCCGCCGGCACGTAGGCCGCCCGCGCCGACTCCAGGCTGGTCGCCGAGTGCGGGTGGGCGACCAGCTCGAATTCGCAATGCGCGCGCTCCAGGCTGCGTTGTAGAGTTTTGGCCATTTGCATGATGTACCTCCCAGCCCGAGGGCCTTGGCGAAACCGCAACACTTCTGCTCAAATTTTAGTCAGCCACACCAGGGCCGGCGGCAGATTTCGCGACCATCCGACCCACGGATTTTTCCGCCCACACAGCGGCTACTGTATAAAGCCCATCCCCCTGCACGAGGCCTTACTGGTATGGAAGAAGTCATCGACGAACTGCGCGAACTCAACGAGCCGGTGCCGGTGCCGTTGGAGTTGCCGGATGAAGATTTGTTGGTGGAAATCGAGGAGCAATTGCTGATCAACCTGCCCTTCGAGCTGCGTGAATTCCTGCTTAAGGTCAGCGACGTGGTCTACGGCCACCTCGAGCCGGTCACCGCCAGCGATCCGCAATCGCACACCTACTTGCCCGAGGTTGCCTCGGTGGCTTGGGATCTGGGCGTGCCGCGCGATTTGGTGCCGATCTGCCAGGACGGCCGCGATTACTATGTGGTCGATATCGAAGGCGAAGTCACCCTGTGGTCGGGTGACGAAGGCGAGCTGACCGATGAGACCTGGGATTCGGTCTGGCACTGGGCGCGGGATGTCTGGCTGAAAAGCTGAACCAGCACCCGGTCGCTCCCGTAGGTTGGCGTTGAGCGCAGCGATACCCAACGAGCGTCAGTTCGCCAGCGCAACGATGGGTATCGCGCTGACCTGCGCGGCTCGACCCAGCCTACGGATCAGTGGCCGTTGTGCGGATCGCTGTGCTCCAGGGTTTCCATCAGCGCCACCTGCATGCGCGTGTGCACGCGGATGAACCAGCGCCAGAGTAGGGCGATCACCCCGGCGGCCAGCACGGCGATGACGATCAGGAACTCGACGGTCGGCAAGATGCTCGCCGACAGGCCCATCAACAGCAGCAGAATCCCGGCCAGCGACAGCAACGGAATCAACTCGGCGATCACCCGGCGTACGCGCACCGTATGCCGGCCGGCTTTTTCCGGGCTGACGCCCATCTCCGCCAGGAGCATCGACAGCGCCTTGAGCTTGCGGTAGGCGGCGATCAGGAACGGCAGCGAGAGCAACAGCGCGCCACTCCAGATCAGCGCCTTCTGCAGGTTTTGCTGAGCGATCCACGGCTGCAGGTAACCGGCCAGGCTCTCGGCAAACCAGGCACTGGCGAGGAAGATCGCCACCACCAGAGCCAGGTTGACGCCGATCTGCAGGAGGATCTTGCGGATCATCGCCATCAACAGAATGTTCTGCCCCTGCGGCTGAATGCTGCGCAGCCACTCGCCGTACAAGCCGAACACCCGCGCCACGCGCTCCGGCATCCACGCCGCCAGGCGCGTCGACAACGGGTCCGCAGCGCGGATCAGGTAGGGCGTGGAGAGGGTGGTGAGCGCCGACACGGCAACCGCCACCGGATAAAGGAAATCGCTGGTCACCTGCAGGGTCATGCCCAGCGCGGCGATGATGAAAGAGAACTCGCCGATCTGCGACAGGCCCATGCCGACGCGCAGCGACGTGCGTCCGTCGTTGCCGGCCAGGAAGGCGCCGACCCCGCAGGACAGCAGCTTGCCGAGAATCACCGCGACGGTGATCACCGCAATCGGCCAGGCGTAATCGATCAGCACCGCCGGGTCGATCAGCAGGCCGATGGCGACGAAGAAGATCGCGCTGAACATGTCGCGCACCGGTTCGACCAGCCGCTCGATCTGCACCAATTGGCGTGACTCGGCCATGATCGCGCCGATCAGGAAGGCGCCCAGCACCATGCTGTACTCCAGCTTGACCACCAGCAAGCAGAAGCCGAAACACAGGCCGAGCACGGTGATCAGGAGCATCTCGTTGCTCTCGAACTTCGCCACATAGGCGAGCAGGCGCGGCACCAGCAGAATGCCGATCACCAGCGCGACGATCATGAACAGCGATAGCTTGCCGACCGTGGAAAACACCTCGCCGGTCTCCACGCTGCCGCTCACCGCGATGCCGGACAGCAGCGCGATGATGCCAATGCCGAGGATGTCCTCGACAATCAGCACGCCGAAGATCAGCTGGGCGAAGCGCTCGTGCTTCATCTTCAGATCGCCGAGCGCCTTGATGATGATGGTGGTCGAAGAGATCGCCAGGATGCCGCCGAGGAACAGCGAATCCATATTGCTCCAGGCGAAGAACTGGCCGATTTCGTAACCGATCCAGATCATCAGGGCGATTTCCAGAAACGCCGCGATGAAGGCCGTGGCGCCCACCTTGAACAGCTTGCGCAGGGAAAACTCCAGGCCCAGGCAGAACATCAGGAAGATCACCCCCAGTTCGGCGAGGGTTTTGATCGTCTGTTCGTCGTGGATCAGGCTAAACGGCGGGGTGTGCGGGCCAATGATGAAGCCGGCAATGATGTAGCCGAGTACCACCGGCTGCTTGAAACGGTGGAAAACGATGGTGACCATCCCGGCAATCAGCATGATCACCGCCAGATCCTGGATGAAGCTGATGGCATGCATGGCGGTGAACTCCTGACTGCCTGAACACGCGTCGACGCCTGGCGTCTGTGTTCGGATGTTCTCCTTGCGCTCGGGAATAGCGCATTAGCTGCCGCAGATGGGCAGATTGGCAGGGTACATCGGCCGGCGCGCCGGCTGGGGCTGAGCAATATATGGAAACAGTTGCTTGGCCAGGGGTGAACTGGCGGTAAGAAACTAATCAGCGGGTGTATCCGCCTACTGCTCACCACGAAGCGGTCTGCGCCTGGATTGACTTCTCGGCAAGCTCCGATAACGATGTGCAGAAATTCGAACGAGGTGTTCAACATGACCGCCAGTGGGATCGCCGCCTCTGCCGTGGAAGCCTTTGCCGCCGCTGAACGGCAGCGTTTCGTGCAGCGCAATCCGAAGTCCGTGGCCCTCGCCGAGCGCGCCCGTCACTCGCTGTTCGGCGGCGTGCCGATGCACTGGATGGCCGACTGGTCGACGCCCAGCCCGCTGTTCGTCGAACGCGCCAAGGGCGCGCGCTTCTACGACGTCGACGGCCACGAATACATCGACTTCTGCCTCGGCGACACCGGCACCATGTTCGGCCACTCGCCCGAGCCGATCGCCCAGGCCATCGCCGAACAGGCCAACAACGGCCTGACCACCATGCTCCCTGGCGAGGATGCGGTGGTCGCCGGTGAGCTGCTGACCGCGCGCTTCGGCCTGCCCTACTGGCAGGTCACCGCCACCGCCACCGACTCCAACCGCTACGTGCTGCGCTGGGCGCGGGCGATCACCCAGCGCAAGACCCTGCTGGTGTTCGACGGCTGCTACCACGGCACCGTCGACGACGTCATGGTGCGTTGCCGCGACGGCGCGACCGTGCACCGCTCCGGCCTGGTCGGCCAGGCCTACGACCTGACCCAGTACAGCCGCGCGATCCCGTTCAACGACATCCAAGCGCTGGAGGCCGCGCTGGCCCAGGGCGACGTCTGCGCGCTGCTGTGCGAGCCGGCGATGACCAACATCGGCATGGTCCTGCCCGAGCCCGGTTTCCTGCAGCAGTGCCGCGAGCTGACGCGCAAGTACGGCGCGCTGCTGATCATCGACGAGACCCACACCATCTCCACCGACATCGGCGGCTGCACCAAGCTGTGGGGCCTGGAGCCGGACTTCTTCGTGGTCGGCAAGCCGATCGCCGGTGGCGTGCCGTGCGGCATCTTCGGCTGCAGCGCGGCGATGGCCGAGGCCATGCAGCAGGCGCGCCAGCGGGCCAGCGCAGGCAGTCAGGGCCACGGCCACAGCGGCATGGGCACCACCTTGTCGGCCAACGCCCTGGCCATGCACTGCATGCGCGCCAACCTCGAGCAGGTGATGACCCAGGCCGCCTACGACCACATGCTGCCGCTGGCCAAGCGCCTGGCCGACGGCTTCCGCGGGCTGATCGCCAAATACGACCTGAAGTGGTCGGTGACCGAGCTGGGCGCGCGCAGCGAGTTCCAGTTCTGCCCGGTTTCGCCGAAGACCGGTGCGCAAGCCGAGGCGGCGTTCCACGACGAGCTGCAGATGGCCCTGCACCTGTACCTGATCAACCGCGGCATCCTCATCACGCCGTTCCACAACATGACCCTGTGCTGCCCGGACACCAGCGCCGCCGACGTCGACCGCCTGATCGCCACCCTCGATCAGGCATTGAGCGAGCTGCTGGCCATTCCCGGCGCGCGCGAGCCGTAGGATGGGTCGGGCCGCGCAGGTTGAGCTTGTGATGCCCATCGGCCCTTACCGCATGGATATCGCTGCGCTCACCTATCCTGCAAGTCCGCAACCGTAGCCCGGATGCAATCCGGGAGGGTCCAACATCCGCAAACCCAGGATTGCATCCGGGCTACACATCGCCGCGTGGCGCTGACGAGGTAGACATGCACTTTGCCGATATCCAGGAAGCCCACGACTTCCTCGCCGCCCATCCCGAGGTGCGCAGTTTCGAGCTGATTCTGATCGACGCCAATGGCGTACCGCGCGGCAAGCTGTTGCACCGCGACGAGCTGTTGGCCATTTATGAAAACGGCCGGCCGCTGCCCAGCTCAATCCTTGCGCTGACCATCCAGGGCGAGGACGTCGAGGACAGCGGCCTGGTCTGGGAAGTCGCCGACGCCGACTGCTGGACCTATCCGCTGCCCGGCAGCCTGACCCTGCAGCCCTGGCGCAGCACGCCGACCGGTCAGTTGCAGGTCAGCATGCATCCCGAAAAAGGCTTGCCGGCCTCGCCGGCCGATCCGCGCCATGTACTGGTGCGTGCCATCGATCGCCTGAAGGCCGATGGTTACCATCCGGTGATGGCCGTCGAGTTGGAGTTCTATCTGCTCGATCGGCAGCGCGACGTGAACGGCCGACCGCAACCGGCGTTGCAGATGAACGGCGTGCGCCCGCAGGCACCGCAGGTCTACGGCGTGCTGGAGCTGGAGCAGCAGCAGGCGTTTCTCGATGACCTCTACGCGGCCTGCGAGGTGCAGGGCCTGCCGGTACGCACGGCGATCTCCGAATACGCGCCCGGCCAGCTGGAGCTGACCCTCGAACACCGTTTCGATGCGCTGCAGGCGATCGATGAAGGCATCCGTTACAAGCGCCTGGTCAAGGGTGTCGCCAACCGGCATGGTCTGCAGGCCTGTTTCATGGCCAAGCCGTTCGGCGACCAGGCCGGCAGCGGCCTGCACCTGCACGTGAGCCTGGCCGATGAGCACGGCAACAATCTCTATGCTGCGGAAGATCCGCATGGCACACCGCTGCTCAGGCATTCGATTGGCGGGATGATGGCTACCTTGCTCGACGGGCTGGCGATCTTCTGTCCGCACGCCAACTCGTTCCGCCGCTTCCAGGCTAATAGCTACGCGCCGTTGGCGAAGAGCTGGGGGGTGAACAACCGTACCGTGTCGTTCCGCGTGCCCGGCGGCCCGGCCAACAGTCGGCATATCGAGCACCGCATCTGTGGCGCCGACGCCAACCCCTATCTGGCCGCCGCGGCGATCCTCGCCGGGATCCACCATGGCTTGCGTGAGCAGCTCGATCCGGGCGCGCCGATCACCGGCAATGGTTATGCCCAGGCCAGCGAGTTCTTGCCGACCGACTGGTTAACCGCGCTGACTGCACTGGAGCAATCGAGCTGGGCCACCGAGGCTTTCGGCAGCGAGTTTCTCCAGGTCTATCTGGCGATCAAGCGCCACGAGTATCGCCAGTTCATGGCCGAGGTCGGCGAGCAGGATTGGCGCTGGTATTTGACTCACGCCTAGCGTGCGGCGGCCCCGCGTAACGCCTTAATCCGTCAGTTCGCCACACAGGTCGAGCGCGAACCAATGCTCGACCTGCGCTGGCGGTAACCCGGCGCCGAGCAAGGCGAACAGCTTGCCCAGGGCCGCCTCGCGGGTCATCCCGGCGGCGCTGACCAGGCCGGTCTGCTGCAGCCGGCTGCTGGCCGAATACACGCCGAATTCGACATGCCCTTGCGGACATTGGCTGATCGCTGCCAGCACCACGCCGCGGTCGTGGGCGTCCTGCAGCGTCGCCATGATTTCCCGGTCATTCGCCGGCCCGGTGCCGCTGCCGTAGCACTCCAGCAGCAGGGCTTCCACGCCACTCTCCAGCAGCGCACGCAGCTGCGCGGCGCCGAGCCCAGGAAACAGCGGCTGCACGGCCAGGCTCACCGGGCGCCGCGGCTGGCGGTGATCGAGGGCTGGCGGAATCGACGGAGCGTGCGCGCCCTGACGGCGCCGCGGCAGCACGGTGAAGGCATCGAAGGCGTCGCTGCGCAATTTGCTGACCCGCGCGCCATGCAGCAGGCGTCCATCGAAGAACACCTGCACGCCAGGTCGCTGGCCGAGTTCGAGCATGCGCATGGCGCCAAACAGATTGCTCCAGGCATCGCCGCCGGCGACCCCAGCCGGTTGCATCGAGCCGGTGAGGATTACCGGTTGGCTCAGGCCGAGGAGCAGGAAACTGAGTGCCGCGGCGCTGTACGCCAGGGTGTCGGTGCCATGCAGAACCAGCACGCTGTCGCAGCCATCGTCATCGATGCCGGCGAGAATCTGCTCGCGCATGGTCAGCCAGTCGGCGTGCGTCATGTTGGCGCTATCGAGCGGCGCGGGCAGTTCGCGAAAGCGCCAGTCCGGCAATTGCCCGCCATCTTCCTCTAACCGCTGCTGGGTCCGCAGCCGCGCTTCGAACCCGGAAGCCGGGGCCAGGCCATCGGCACTCATCTGCATGCCGATCGTGCCGCCGGTATAAAGGATGAGGATGCGCTTGGCTGCGGACATGGCGATGGTCTCGAATGGTTGGACGGGCACAGTCTATTTTTTCCAGCTAAGCAAAGGCTATGGCAAGCGGTGAGGTAATCCCGTGCGGGCTGCGCAATACCCGGCGTGCAGAAAATGACCAGCAGTGCTCGCCAACCCCGGCTTTACGGTATACTCCGCGGCCCTTGGCCGATCAGCGGCCAGATTCATTCGCCAACAAGCCACGCCTGGTTACCCAGCGTGGCTTGTTAGTTTTTGCCGCGCCAGCAGGCGCCAATGAAGAAGAGGCACGACGATGAGCGCACTGGTTGGCGTGATCATGGGCTCCAAGTCCGATTGGTCCACCCTGAGCCACACCGTGGACATGCTGGACAAACTCGGCATTCCCTATGAAGTGCAGGTGGTGTCCGCCCACCGCACGCCGGATCTGCTGTTCCAGTACGCCGAACAGGCAGACGCCCGTGGCATCCAGGTGATCATTGCCGGCGCTGGCGGTGCTGCCCATCTGCCGGGTATGTGCGCGGCCAAGACCCATCTGCCGGTGCTTGGCGTGCCCGTGCAGTCGTCGATGCTTTCCGGGGTCGACTCGCTGCTATCTATAGTGCAGATGCCGGCCGGCATTCCAGTCGCCACCTTGGCCATCGGTAAGGCCGGGGCGGTCAACGCGGCGCTGCTGGCGGCGAGTATCCTCGGTCATCAACATCCGCAGTATCACGCGGCGTTGAAGCAATTCCGCACAGAACAAACCAATAGCGTGTTGGACAATCCGGACCCGCGCGAGGCCTGAGTCAGATGAAAATCGGTGTGATCGGTGGCGGCCAGCTCGGTCGCATGCTGGCCTTGGCGGGTACTCCGCTGGGCATGAACTTCGCCTTCCTGGATCCCGCGCCGGATGCCTGCGCCGCCGCGCTGGGCGAGCACATCCGTGCCGACTATGGCGACCAGGATCATCTGCGCCAATTGGCTGATGAAGTCGATCTGGTGACCTTCGAGTTCGAAAGTGTGCCGGCTGAGACGGTGGCCTTTCTCTCGCAGTTCGTACCGGTCTATCCGTGCGCCGAGTCGTTGCGCATTGCCCGCGACCGATGGTTCGAGAAGTCGATGTTCCGCGAGCTGGATATTCCGACTCCGGAATTTGCCGACATCCAGTCGCAGGCCGATCTCGACGCCGCTGCCGCCAGCATTGGTCTGCCCGCGGTCCTCAAGACCCGCACCTTGGGCTACGACGGCAAGGGCCAGAAGGTCCTACGCCAAGCAGCAGATGTCGCTGGCGCCTTTGCCGAGTTGGGTAGTGTGCCCTGCATTCTCGAAGGCTTCGTACCGTTTACCGGCGAGGTATCGCTGGTCGCCGTGCGGGCTCGCGACGGGGAGACGCGTTTCTATCCGCTGGTCCATAACACCCACGACAATGGCATCTTGCGCTTGTCGGTGGCGAGTACTGCGCATCCTCTGCAGGCGCTGGCTGAAGACTATGTTGGGCGGGTGCTGAACCAGCTCGGCTATGTCGGGGTGCTGGCTTTCGAGTTCTTCGAAGTTGATGGCGGCTTGAAAGCCAACGAGATTGCCCCGCGTGTGCATAACTCCGGGCATTGGACCATCGAAGGCGCCGAATGCAGCCAGTTCGAGAATCATCTACGCGCCATTGGCGGATTGCCGCTGGGCTCCACGGCCAAGGTCGGTGAGAGCGCCATGCTCAACTTCATCGGCGAAGTACCGGTTGTAGATAAGGTTGTCGCTATCGCCGACTGCCATCTGCACCACTACGGCAAGGCATTCAAGGTGGGTCGCAAGGTCGGTCATGCCACCCTGCGTTGTGCCGACAGCGATGCGTTGCAGCGGCAGATCGCAGCTGTTGAGGCGCTGGTCAGCGGCACGGAATAACGCAAGCCCGGAGGTTCCCGGCTTCCCGGAACCCAGCCGGTGGAGTGTCCGTCTGATGGCAGGTCGCCAAAGCCACTACTAGGCTTAGCGAGCGAGCCAATCAAACGGAGAAATTTGCATGGGTATCATCGGAACCATCTTCATCGGCTTGATTGCCGGCCTGATCGCCCGCTTCATTAAGCCGGGCGATGACAGCATGGGCTGGATCATGACCATCCTGCTCGGTATCGCTGGCTCGCTGGCCGCCACCTATGGCGGTCAAGCGTTGGGTATCTACCAGGCGGGCGAAGCGGCAGGCTTTATCGGTGCGGTTATCGGTGCAGTCATCCTGCTGGTCATCTACGGGCTGGTCACTAAGAAATGAGTGTGCTGCCGTCCTCTCTATATATGAAGAGGGCGGCGGTAATCCGCTCCTTGCTGCTTTCTTGCTAATGCATGTCCTTGCTCATCGCATGTTCTGTATTCCTTGGTTTGTATCTATCACCGCTGGTTAGTTGGACTGCGGCGGCAAGAGCCGTCCAAACAGCAGCCCCGTAGGGCTTTCCCCGCTTTTTAACTGAATGGTCAGAAAAAATCGGCTTTAGGGTGTTGACGTGTCGTTCTGCGGGCCTATAATGCGCACCACTTCTGGCGCAGTCCTGATGTAAAAGTTCTTGTTAATCAAAAGGTTAGCGTGAATTATCGGGGGTGTTGGAGGGTTCGATCAGGATGGTCGAGGTAGTGAAAAGAGGTGGTTGACAGTGTCGAATGATGCTGTAAGATTCGCCTCCCGCTACCGAGATGCGAAATGCTGATTGGAAGCGCAAGCGGTTGAAGTAGAAAAGAAATTTTCGAAACTGCTTGACGGAATGAGGAGCTGCTGTAGAATGCGCGCCTCGGTTGAGACGAAGGACTTAACCAACTGCTCTTTAACAACTTGAATCAAGCAATTCGTGTGGGTGCTTGTGGAGTAAGACTGGTGGTCGAGATGATTATCAGCAACACAAGTAACACTCGTGAATTCGAGAGTTTATTTGCGATTGCTGAGCCAAGTTTAGGGTTTTCTCAAAACCCAAGCAGTATTGAACTGAAGAGTTTGATCATGGCTCAGATTGAACGCTGGCGGCAGGCCTAACACATGCAAGTCGAGCGGTAGAGGGGTGCTTGCACTCCTTGAGAGCGGCGGACGGGTGAGTAATGCCTAGGAATCTGCCTGTTAGTGGGGGATAACGTTCGGAAACGGACGCTAATACCGCATACGTCCTACGGGAGAAAGTGGGGGATCTTCGGACCTCACGCTAACAGATGAGCCTAGGTCGGATTAGCTAGTTGGTGAGGTAAAGGCTCACCAAGGCGACGATCCGTAACTGGTCTGAGAGGATGATCAGTCACACTGGAACTGAGACACGGTCCAGACTCCTACGGGAGGCAGCAGTGGGGAATATTGGACAATGGGCGAAAGCCTGATCCAGCCATGCCGCGTGTGTGAAGAAGGTCTTCGGATTGTAAAGCACTTTAAGTTGGGAGGAAGGGCATTAACCTAATACGTTAGTGTTTTGACGTTACCGACAGAATAAGCACCGGCTAACTTCGTGCCAGCAGCCGCGGTAATACGAAGGGTGCAAGCGTTAATCGGAATTACTGGGCGTAAAGCGCGCGTAGGTGGTTTGATAAGTTGGATGTGAAAGCCCTGGGCTCAACCTGGGAACTGCATCCAAAACTGTCTGACTAGAGTACGGTAGAGGGTGGTGGAATTTCCTGTGTAGCGGTGAAATGCGTAGATATAGGAAGGAACACCAGTGGCGAAGGCGACCACCTGGACTGATACTGACACTGAGGTGCGAAAGCGTGGGGAGCAAACAGGATTAGATACCCTGGTAGTCCACGCCGTAAACGATGTCGACTAGCCGTTGGGTTCCTTGAGAACTTAGTGGCGCAGCTAACGCATTAAGTCGACCGCCTGGGGAGTACGGCCGCAAGGTTAAAACTCAAATGAATTGACGGGGGCCCGCACAAGCGGTGGAGCATGTGGTTTAATTCGAAGCAACGCGAAGAACCTTACCTGGCCTTGACATCTACAGAACTTTCCAGAGATGGATTGGTGCCTTCGGGAACTGTAAGACAGGTGCTGCATGGCTGTCGTCAGCTCGTGTCGTGAGATGTTGGGTTAAGTCCCGTAACGAGCGCAACCCTTGTCCTTAGTTACCAGCACGTTATGGTGGGCACTCTAAGGAGACTGCCGGTGACAAACCGGAGGAAGGTGGGGATGACGTCAAGTCATCATGGCCCTTACGGCCAGGGCTACACACGTGCTACAATGGTCGGTACAGAGGGTTGCCAAGCCGCGAGGTGGAGCTAATCCCACAAAACCGATCGTAGTCCGGATCGCAGTCTGCAACTCGACTGCGTGAAGTCGGAATCGCTAGTAATCGTGAATCAGAATGTCACGGTGAATACGTTCCCGGGCCTTGTACACACCGCCCGTCACACCATGGGAGTGGGTTGCACCAGAAGTAGCTAGTCTAACCGCAAGGGGGACGGTTACCACGGTGTGATTCATGACTGGGGTGAAGTCGTAACAAGGTAGCCGTAGGGGAACCTGCGGCTGGATCACCTCCTTAATCGAAGACTTCAGCTTCTTCATAAGTTCCCACACGAATTGCTTGATTCACTTGCGAAAAGCGATTGGGTTTAGACCCGAGAGTGAGACGATTGGGTCTGTAGCTCAGTTGGTTAGAGCGCACCCCTGATAAGGGTGAGGTCGGCAGTTCGAATCTGCCCAGACCCACCAATTGTCAAGGGATGTGGCCGGTCATTAGATGGGGCCATAGCTCAGCTGGGAGAGCGCCTGCTTTGCACGCAGGAGGTCAGGAGTTCGATCCTCCTTGGCTCCACCATCCTCATGAAAATCGCTGAAAGCACAGAATTGAAGACTTATGAGTGAGTCTTGAATTCTGGTCTTTGCGCCAGAACTGTTCTTTAAAAATTTGGGTATGTGATAGAAGTAGACCAATTAGTCACTTTCACTGGTGGTTAATTGCGTCAAGGTAAAATTTGTGAGTTCAAGCGCAAATTTTCGGCGAATGTCGTCTTCACGTTTGAGACAGTAACCAGATTGCTTGGGGTTATATGGTCAAGTGAAGAAGCGCATACGGTGGATGCCTTGGCAGTCAGAGGCGATGAAAGACGTGGTAGCCTGCGATAAGCTTCGGGGAGTCGGCAAACAGACTTTGATCCGGAGATCTCTGAATGGGGGAACCCAGCCATCATAAGATGGTTATCTTGTACTGAATACATAGGTGCAAGAGGCGAACCAGGGGAACTGAAACATCTAAGTACCCTGAGGAAAAGAAATCAACCGAGATTCCCTTAGTAGTGGCGAGCGAACGGGGATTAGCCCTTAAGCTTCTTTGATTTTAGCGGAACGCTCTGGAAAGTGCGGCCATAGTGGGTGATAGCCCCGTACGCGAAAAGATCTTAGAAGTGAAATCGAGTAGGACGGAGCACGAGAAACTTTGTCTGAATATGGGGGGACCATCCTCCAAGGCTAAATACTACTGACTGACCGATAGTGAACTAGTACCGTGAGGGAAAGGCGAAAAGAACCCCGGAGAGGGGAGTGAAATAGATCCTGAAACCGTATGCGTACAAGCAGTGGGAGCCCACTTTGTTGGGTGACTGCGTACCTTTTGTATAATGGGTCAGCGACTTATATTCAGTGGCGAGCTTAACCGAATAGGGGAGGCGTAGCGAAAGCGAGTCTTAATAGGGCGTTTAGTCGCTGGGTATAGACCCGAAACCGGGCGATCTATCCATGGGCAGGTTGAAGGTTAGGTAACACTGACTGGAGGACCGAACCGACTACCGTTGAAAAGTTAGCGGATGACCTGTGGATCGGAGTGAAAGGCTAATCAAGCTCGGAGATAGCTGGTTCTCCTCGAAAGCTATTTAGGTAGCGCCTCGTGTATCACTGCTGGGGGTAGAGCACTGTTTCGGCTAGGGGGTCATCCCGACTTACCAAACCGATGCAAACTCCGAATACCAGCAAGTGTCAGCACGGGAGACACACGGCGGGTGCTAACGTCCGTCGTGAAAAGGGAAACAACCCAGACCGTCAGCTAAGGTCCCAAAGTTATGGTTAAGTGGGAAACGATGTGGGAAGGCTTAGACAGCTAGGAGGTTGGCTTAGAAGCAGCCACCCTTTAAAGAAAGCGTAATAGCTCACTAGTCGAGTCGGCCTGCGCGGAAGATGTAACGGGGCTCAAACCATACACCGAAGCTACGGGTTCATCTTAGGATGAGCGGTAGAGGAGCGTTCTGTAAGCCTGTGAAGGTGAGTTGAGAAGCTTGCTGGAGGTATCAGAAGTGCGAATGCTGACATGAGTAACGACAATGGGTGTGAAAAACACCCACGCCGAAAGACCAAGGGTTCCTGCGCAACGTTAATCGACGCAGGGTTAGTCGGTCCCTAAGGCGAGGCTGAAAAGCGTAGTCGATGGGAAACAGGTTAATATTCCTGTACTTCTAGTTACTGCGATGGAGGGACGGAGAAGGCTAGGCCAGCTTGGCGTTGGTTGTCCAAGTTTAAGGTTGTAGGCTGAGATCTTAGGTAAATCCGGGATCTTAAGGCTGAGAGCTGATGACGAGCGCTCTTTTAGAGCGTGAAGTGGTTGATGCCATGCTTCCAAGAAAAGCTTCTAAGCTTCAGGTAACTAGGAACCGTACCCCAAACCGACACAGGTGGTTGGGTAGAGAATACCAAGGCGCTTGAGAGAACTCGGGTGAAGGAACTAGGCAAAATGGCACCGTAACTTCGGGAGAAGGTGCGCCGGTGAGGGTGAAGGACTTGCTCCGTAAGCTCATGCCGGTCGAAGATACCAGGCCGCTGCGACTGTTTATTAAAAACACAGCACTCTGCAAACACGAAAGTGGACGTATAGGGTGTGACGCCTGCCCGGTGCCGGAAGGTTAATTGATGGGGTTAGCGCAAGCGAAGCTCTTGATCGAAGCCCCGGTAAACGGCGGCCGTAACTATAACGGTCCTAAGGTAGCGAAATTCCTTGTCGGGTAAGTTCCGACCTGCACGAATGGCGTAACGATGGCGGCGCTGTCTCCACCCGAGACTCAGTGAAATTGAAATCGCTGTGAAGATGCAGTGTATCCGCGGCTAGACGGAAAGACCCCGTGAACCTTTACTATAGCTTTGCACTGGACTTTGAATTTGCTTGTGTAGGATAGGTGGGAGGCTTTGAAGCGTGGACGCCAGTTCGCGTGGAGCCAATCTTGAAATACCACCCTGGCAACTTTGAGGTTCTAACTCTGGTCCGTTATCCGGATCGAGGACAGTGTATGGTGGGTAGTTTGACTGGGGCGGTCTCCTCCTAAAGAGTAACGGAGGAGTACGAAGGTGCGCTCAGACCGGTCGGAAATCGGTCGTAGAGTATAAAGGCAAAAGCGCGCTTGACTGCGAGACAGACACGTCGAGCAGGTACGAAAGTAGGTCTTAGTGATCCGGTGGTTCTGTATGGAAGGGCCATCGCTCAACGGATAAAAGGTACTCCGGGGATAACAGGCTGATACCGCCCAAGAGTTCATATCGACGGCGGTGTTTGGCACCTCGATGTCGGCTCATCACATCCTGGGGCTGAAGCCGGTCCCAAGGGTATGGCTGTTCGCCATTTAAAGTGGTACGCGAGCTGGGTTTAGAACGTCGTGAGACAGTTCGGTCCCTATCTGCCGTGGACGTTTGAGATTTGAGAGGGGCTGACCTTAGTACGAGAGGACCGGGTTGGACGAACCTCTGGTGTTCCGGTTGTCACGCCAGTGGCATTGCCGGGTAGCTACGTTCGGAAAAGATAACCGCTGAAAGCATCTAAGCGGGAAACTTGCCTCAAGATGAGATCTCACTGGAGCCTTGAGCTCCCTAAAGGGCCGTCGAAGACTACGACGTTGATAGGTTGGGTGTGTAAGCGCTGTGAGGCGTTGAGCTAACCAATACTAATTGCCCGTGAGGCTTGACCATATAACACCCAAACAATTTGCGTGTTAGACGTCGAAGCCGACAATAAACCGAAAATTTGCAAGAACTCGCAATACCGCCGCAAGGCTCTATCACACACCCATTCGGGATGGCGTCTAACCACGACATCCCAACCCAATTGCTTGACGACCATAGAGCGTCGGAACCACCTGATCCCATCCCGAACTCAGTAGTGAAACGACTCATCGCCGATGGTAGTGTGGGGTCTCCCCATGTGAGAGTAGGTCATCGTCAAGCTTCTATCCCAAACCCCCGATTCGCTCACGCGAATCGGGGGTTTGTCTTTGTGCGAAGGAAAAGGCGCTAGGCACGTCCGGTAAACCAGCGGCGTGGTCGTGAGGGCGGGGTTTCACGAAACGCATTGAGCAATGCGGACAGGCTCAGACGGGTCTTTGCATCGAAGTCGAGTCCGCGACGAAGAGCATTGGCGATGACTCGGGGCAATCTCTTCGGCAGCTGCAGCTTGAGTTCCATACCTTTGGCCTGCTTGGCGCTGAGGCGGCGAAACGGATGTATGCCGCAGCTCACTTCGTAGAGCACACAAGCCATGGCGTACACATCAGCGGCCGCACTCAGCGGGCCACCAGCCAGTAGTTCAGGGGCGGCGTAGCGCGGAGTCCAGGCGGTAAAGCGGCTCCGGCATAAGCGCGGAAGTCCAGGTAAGCGCTCTTCTTCCGCTTGACCGAGGCCAAAGTCGAACAGGCGTACCCCTTGGTTGCCAAGCATCACATTGCTTGGTTTGAGATCGCCATGTAGGACGCCACGTTCATGGGCGTGAGTGAGTGCTTCGAGCAACGGTACGGCGATTTCCCGCACCGTACTCCAAGGTAGCTCTGCTGGATGCTCGCTAAGCAATTGATCCAGGGTACAGCCGCCGAGTAGCTCCAAGGTGATAAAGGCGCGCTGGCTTGTAGCATCGATCTCGAAGGCATACGGCTGCACGACATTGGCATGGCGCAGCCGGCTGATAAGGGCGAACTCGGTATAAAGCAACGCGTTGGCATCGGGATATTCGGCGAAATCTGCGCTGAGGGTCTTGAGCGCAACAAAGGGCTCAGGATCGCCGAACTGTTCGCGTAATAAATCGCGGGCCCGATAGACCGCGGCCATGCCACCCACGCCGAGAAGGCGTTCGATCTTGTAGCGACCGCAGAGCACATCCGGTAATTCGCTGACCGCCTGGCTTGCTGCTTTCAGCGCAGATTTCTGCACCGCTCCAGCGGCGAAGGCAAAGTAGGTCAGGTTGGACTCGTCTTCCCTCAGAGCCCCGTCGGTAGATGCCTGCAATAGACTCATTGGCGAATCACCACGGCACTGAGGTTATCGCGTGCCGGCCCCTGCAGTGCCTGCTCGAACAAGCGCTGCAGGGCCAGCCTGGGGGACGGCAGGTTGAGCGCAGCGCCCAAATCGTCGGCGGACAAGCTCTGATAAAGCCCATCGCTACACAGCAATAACGTATCGCCGGGATGAACAATGAATTCGAGGATATCCAGCGCCAGCTGTTCAGTGGCGCCGATGGCTCGGGTCAGTGCATGCGCGCCTGGATGACGTGCCGCTTCCTGAGGGCTGAGGTGCTGTTCCTCGATCAATTCCTGCAGCAACGAGTGGTCGCGCGACAGTTGATACAATTTGCCGCTTCGCCACAGGTAGCAACGGCTATCGCCGGCCCACACGCAGGCGACACGTTGACCCTCGACCAATAGCGCGATGACGGTGCTACCGATGACGGGATTCGGTCGCGCCGCGGTGACCGTCAGCTCCTGACCCAGTCGGCGATTGAGGCTGTGCAGGCACTGGCACAGATCATGTAAGCGCTGCTCCAGGGCTCCCTCGCTGGGTAACTGTGCGAGTTGCTCGACAATCAAGCGGCTGGCCAGCGCACCGTTCTGGTGGCCACCCATGCCGTCGGCAACCACCCACAAACCGTGCTCGGGTAGATCGAGAAAGGCGTCCTCATTGCGCGCACGGACTTTGCCGGTATCCGTGCGCGCCGTGCTCCGCCAAGGGCGCATGGTTTCGCTCCTCACAGGGTCGCCGGCAGTTTGAAGGCGCGCAGCATGGAGAGATCGAATGGGTTCGGCGAGCGCTGGCTATGCAGTAGATAGTTGGCGTGCAGGCCGCCCAGGTTAGCCTTGACCATCAGTACGTCACGGCCGCTGTGGTATTCGGTTTCCATCAGATCGAGCAGGCGGAACAGCGACCACGGGCCTGAGTTCTTCTCGATCCCGACTTTGCGGCCATCCAACTCTTCCACCACCAAGCTGGTCCGCCCTTCGTTGGCCGCAGCCGGCCAGCGGAATGCCGCCTGGACGATAGGTCCATGCCGATACTCCAGTTGCTGATCGCCAAAACGGAAGTCCGCGCGACCGAGACTCGAATCCAGCGAATAGGGTTCGAGGGTGAAGGGTACGGAAGGCTCGACCGAGTTATTCGTGAAGAAGCTCCGGCGGATGGTCTGCAGGTGGCTCATTTGCAGGAGGAAATCGCGGGATAAGGGTAGGCCGCGGCCATCCATCCGCCGCACTTGAAACTCGCCGGCGCTGCCGCTGACGAAGGGTTGCAAGTAGGTTTCGAAGAACCGCTCGGCAATCCCCTGGCTTTTGAAGAACTCCCGGAAGTCGGCGATCGCCACCTCGCTCTCGCTGTGCGCGCTGAACGGGTAACGCTGTTTCAGCGAGCCTTTGTAGGCGGCATACAGCTCGGTCTGGTAGCGCTGGTTGAGGTACTGATGCGCATCGTTGAGGACCAGCGTCCAGCTATCTTCGGCGAGCAGTGCCAGCCATCCACCCACCGGCTGCGGCAGACGCACAGCGCTGCTGCGTACCTGGTTGATCGCGTCGCGCTGACCGCTGATGCGCAGCTTGGCCAGCTCGAAGGCGGCTTGCTGCGGCGCGCTGGCGTGGGCCAGGCCGGCGAGTTGCTGTTGCAATCCATCCAGGGCTTGCAGGGCGGCTGCCAAGCTACCGGCGGGGCCACCTTGGTCATCGAGTAATTGGTGCAGCGCTTCGAAGCGGCGCTCCAGCGCTTTGCGCGCGGTATCCGGAAGATTTTTTACCAGCGTCTCCTGCGAGTGTTCGGCCGCTCCCGCGGCAAGCTTGGCCGCCTTGTCGAGCTTGCGGCCGCCCATGCCCTTGAGTCCTGCCGCGGCCTCCCCGGCTTCATCGGCGGCCTCTGCCAGACCAGCGAAGCGGGTGTTCTCTCGCACCTCGATCAGCAGGGTGAGCAGCGGTGAGTTGGCGGCAGTCAGCGCGGCAAGCTGGTCAGCACCTTGCTGCGCGCTGCCGATCGGATTCAGCGCCAGCTGGCCCAGTGCTTCGGCCCAGTAATTGGCGTAGTCGCGAAAATACAGCTGCTCCATGTCGCTCAGCAGACGATTGAAATCATGGCTGCTGAGGCTGTCGCCCTCCCCGAGCACCCAGTTATCGCGGAGGATAGTGCGCACCAAGCCAGTACCTTCGGCAAGGAACGCCTGCTGATAGCCACGCTGGGTATAGAACCCCGGAATGCCGTAGTCGACCCCGCTAAATATCCCTCCCTGCGCGCCGAGTTTTTCCTCCAGCCGATAGTCCGGCAGGCTGCGCGCTTGGTCGCGGAGCATGCGGTACACCACGTTGGCCAGCGATTCGCCACGCAGCACTTCACGGGCCTGGGCGACCAGTTTGGCGTTCAGCGGGTAGGCGCTGAAAGGCTCGGCGAGCAGGCGTTGGAAATGGGCATTCAGACCCTCCTGGATTGTGCTATCGCCGGCAAAGCGCAGCGACCAGTCGGCGGCGATTGCTTCGCGGAGTGCGGGCACATCGCGCCGCTCCGGTAGATTGAGCATCAGATAGGCGCGCAGGCTGCCTAGCAGGCGCTCGCGATCGCCGAGGTTGGCGCGGATCTGGCCCTCCAGCTGGCGGGCGACCCGCGGTAACAGCAGGCTTTCCAGTTCATGGCGGTAAGCCTGGGTAACGCGCGGATTGACCTGTTGATATTGGTACAGACCGGCCCGTTGCAGACGCGAGACCTGATCGGCCGGGGCAAACACGCGGCTGGCGGCATAACTGCTATCCAGCGCCTCAAGCGTGGCGGCGGCGTCATCCCCGGCATTGATCGCATTGCGTTGCTGAGTCAGGCGTTGGGCCAGATCGCGGAGGGTTTCCAGGCGTTCGTGGTTGGCCGAGAAGCCATTGGCCCACAGCGCACCGAAGGCCAGTAAACAGGCACAAGCGGCCACATACAGCGCACGTTGGCTCCAGTCGATGCGGCGGATTTCGCGTTGATCGAGGCTGGCCAGTTCGGCTTCCGGGAAGATTACCCGGCTCAATAAATGATGAATGAAGCGCGAGCGACCACTGCGGAAGGTCGGCAAGCTGCCGCGCGCGAGGCCGAGGTTATGGCCGATGCCGCGGGTGGCCGGATCGAGTTGCTCCTGCAACTGGGGAGCACTGGTCAGGTAGAAACCGCGCAACTGGGTGGCACGCTGGTAGCGGTTGCCGGTGAACGCCAGCTCGACGAACAGGCATAGGAGCTCGCCGATCTGGCCGAGTTGATGAGGGAAATCGAGGATCCGCCCGCGGCGCTGGGTGTCGCGCTCCTGATGCATGCGCTGGACGACCTGGCTGTTCAGGCGGCGCAACAGTTCTTCGAACTCCTGGCGAACGACCTGCACATCGGTGGCGTCCTGATCCTTGCGGAAACTGGCGCCGAGCACCTGGTCGCTTTCCTCGCGCGACAGCTGATCGAAAAACTCGTCGAAACCGAGCACTTGATCGGCCTTGCTGAGCACCAGGTAGACCGGTACGTCGGCGCCCAAGAGCTGGTGAATGTCCTGCAGCCGCTGACGGGTTTGTCGCGCCAAAGTCTCTAAGGCGCTTTCGTTGGCCTGCTGCAACTGCTCGACCGGGATGTTCACCAGCACGCCATTCAGCGGCCGGGCGCGGCGTTTGCGCAGCAGGCCGAGCAGGGTTTCCCAGGCGCTGCCATCAACCTGCGCATCCGGTTGGGTCAGGTAACGGCCGGCGGTGTCGATCAGCACCGCGTGCTCGGCGAAATACCAGTTGGCATAGCGGGTGCCGGACACGTCCTTGGTCAGGCGCTGCTGATCGGCTCGATTGAGCGGAAAATCCAGGCCGGAGAAATCCAGCAGGCTGGTCTTGCCGCTGCCCCGCGGACCCAGCAGCAGGTACCACGGCAACTCGTTGCGCCAGCGCTTGCTCGCGCCGCGGTACAGGCTCGAGCTGCGCTGGGTACGCAGCGCGCTGGCAAAGCGTTGGCGCAGATTGAGTTGCTCCTCGTCGATCAGCCCGTCGCGGCGTTGACGCTCTTGGGCGTCGGCGTCGTCTTCCTCGGTTTTTTTTCGCGCGCCGGCCTTCCAGCTGGCGAAAACCATGGCCAGACCCCAGAGCAAAAACAAACCACTGATGCTGATCAAGCGGCTGTTCGCGGAGGCCCAGAACTTGAAATCATCGACGGCTAGCAGCGGCCCGGCAGACCAGATCAGCGTGGCGCTCAGCAGGGTGAGGCACAGACTCCAGACCCAGGTCTTGCGGCAAAAGCGGGCAACCTTGCCCAGTAAAGTCTTCATGCAATTCATCCTTGAGTCAGTGCGGCCGGATAGCGTCGGCATCGAGTGATTGATACGGCTTGAGAACGTTTTCGCGCTGCTCGCCCAGCACCCAGGCGAAGCCGCCGTAGGTGACGCCCAGGCAGATCAGGGTGAACGCCGCCACCAGCCACCACGGCACGATGCGCACCAGCCGCCGCCGGGTATCCTTCAAGCCCTGCCAGTGCGGGGAAATCTCCCGCGGGATGTCGCCGCGCAGCTGGCGAATCTGCCGGTACAGGCTGTCGCGGATCGCTTCCAGCTCGAGCATGCCGCGCGGCAGCACGCGGTATTTGCCCTCGAAGCCGAGCGACAGGCACAGGTACATCAATTCGAGCATCGGCAGATGCTTGACCGGGTTGCGCGAGAGGCGCTCGAGTAGCTGGAAGAATTTCTCGCCGCCGAAGGTCTCGTTGTGGAAGCTGCTGAGCAGGCTCATCTGCGACCACTCGCTCTCGTTGCCCCACGGCGTCGTCACCAGCGCTTCGTCGACCACGGTGCATAGCACGTAGCGGGCGGCCATCACCTGACTGCTTTCGGCGCCATCGTGCAACGCGCGGTGCTCGAAGAGTTTGATCTCGCTGGCCAAGTGCTCCTTGAGCCGATAGAGGTCCTCGCTCTCATAGCAATGCTTGAGGCGCACCACTTCGGAGAGCAGCGCCGAGGCGGCCGCGACCAGCGGATTGAGGCTCAAGTTGAAGCTCTCCGCCGGGCGCAGGCGCGCGGCGTAGATCATGCGTTCTTCCAGTTGTTCGTACTGCGGTGGTGCGGTGAAGTCGGTGAGCGGGCTGTGCGCCGCTGCATCGCCGTGCCGATTGAGGATGACCGTCCGATCATCCTGGCCATAGTCGATTTCCTTGATCATATCGGTCAGTCCCTGATCGCCCAGAATTTCAGTTCAAGCCCGGAGAATTCGCCGGACACATGGAAGGCAAAACCGCCCGAGCGCTCGAGTTGCGCCTGGTCCTCGGCGCTGAGCTCCAAGGCGAAGTAGGTTTTGCCGGAGTGGAAGGGGATCTGCCGCGGCGCCACCGGCAACGGTTTGATCTTGATCCCCGGCAGATGCAGGTTGACCAGCTGGCGGATGCGCTCCACCGGGCCGACCTTGAGATGCGCCGGCAAGCGCTGGCGCAGCTCCTCGGAATCGCACTCGGCGCTGGCGGCGAGCACGAAGGCGGCCGAGCGCAGCAGGTTGTGGTCGTGCAACGGCGAGACCTGAATGCCGTACTGACGCTGCTGCAGCAGCAACTCGATGGCGTGCTGTTCGAGGACCATCGACAGCACCTGGCGGATGGCATCCATCAATTTGCCAAAGCTCGCGCCTTGATCGCTGTGCTGGTAACGGCTATCCAGGCGCGGGCGCTTGGTGTCGCTGGCGAACGTCGCCAGTTCACCGAGCAAGCCGAGCAGCTCGCGATAGATCTGCTCGGGATGCACCTGCGCGACGCCCAGGTAATGGCGCAGCACCGGTTCGAAGCGGTTGATCAGCTGCAGCATCATGAAGTCGCCGACTTCCGCGCCGCCGACCTTGCCGGTGGCGCGGATCCGCTCGGCGAGGATGTCGCCCCGGTGGGCGAGCATGCTGAGCACTTCCTTGAGGCACGACAGCAGGTAGCCGCTGGCCTGGAAGTGCACGTAGCTGGGAATGAACTCGGCAGCGAGGCGGATCACCCCGTCCGGCGTGGTATCCAGCACGTCGCAGAGCTTGAGTTTCACGTAGGCCTGATCGCTCTGCTGCTCGCCGAGCAACAGACGAAACTCCGGGCGAGCGCAGCTGATCTGGCTGGCGCTCGTGTCGCCCGCGTTGGAGTCGGCGACCTCGGTATCGAAGGCGGTATAGCGCGCCAAGACATCTTTCTGCTCGAGCCGGCGGGTCTCGATGTGATTACCGGTCACCAGCGGCAGGGCCAGATACACCGGGGTATTGGTGGTGTTCGGCGGGATGTCGAGCGCCAGCGGTTCATGCTCGGCGCCGGTTTCGAACAACGTGCCGTCGGGGAGGATGCCGCTGGCTTGGCTGACCACCAGTTTGCCCATGCTGAGGAACTGGCGATCGATCTCCAGGCCGAAGAATCCCCAGGCATAGCTGCCCAGCAACTGGGTGCGGGTCTTCAGCTGGTGATCGTAATAGCGGTCATGTTGTTGGAAATGCTGCGGGCGCAGGAGCATGCCTTCCTGCCAGACGACTTTCTGCATGGTCATGCCCTCAGTCCTCCTTCGCGCGGGTGGTAGCCAGATCGCCGATGCCGCGTTCGTCCAGGCGCAGGGCGATCTGCGTGCGCTCCTTCGGCTTCAGCGCGATGACGAAGCGCCAGCTGGTTTCCGGCAGGTCGCGATAGGCCGCCAGCACGCCGACATAGCGACTCTCCGGCTCGACCAACAGCTTCAGCTCGCGGGTTTCGCCCGGCCGCAGCTCGAGTTCTTCCTGGATCACCAGGTCCGGGCTCAGGGCTTCTTTGGGGCGCTGGTAGAGGGAAAAGAAATCGGCGCTTTCGAAGGCCACCGGATGCTTCAGTTCGATCAGGCGCAGCACGATGGGCGAGGGACGGCCGTTGAGGTCCGGATTGAGGGTCGGGCTGCCTTGCAGCGAGAGGTCGAGCTTGGTCACGTCCGAATAAGGCGATAGCGAGGCGCAGCCGCTCAGGGCTAGCAGGCAAGCGAGCAGGGCCAGGGTAGAAGGGTGTGGCATGGACTTCATCCTTGAAGGTCGGAGTTGAGGGTGGCGATCAGGCGGACCTGTTCTTCGTAGGTCTGGGCGAAGTCGCGGGCGAACAGTCGTTCGCTCCAGTCATCGTCGCGGCGCAGGCCCTGATACAGGCGGCGATAGGCGCGCCAGCGGCTGCCGGCGGTGCTGATTAGCGGTTTGTTGTCGCGTTCGAAGCGCAGCGCGAGTTGTTCCGGCGAGAGGTGTTCGAGCACGCCGTTGACGGCCGCGCGACTGGCCGCCAGCAACGCCACCTGGTGCGCCTGCAGATCGCGGAAGGCGCGATTCACCGCCTGCTCCGCGGGCAGCTGGCCTGGCTGACGGTCACGCAGCAGTGCAGACAACGCTTGGCGCGAGTCGCTGCAATGTTTCAGCGGGTTGTTGCCCGCACTCTGCACCGTGGTCAGCGCCAGGCGCAGCTCGTTTTTCAGTTCGCTGCGGGTGCGCAGGCTTTGCTGCAGGTTGCCGATGCTGTGCTTGAGCAGCTTGGCCGCGGTGAGGGCCAGGGCCTCGCGCTGCTCGTCGTCGAGGTCGTCGAGGTCGATACCCAGGGCTTCGCCATAGCGCTGCCAGAAGCTGGCCGGCAGGCGTGGTGGTTGCACCGCGAGCGGTGGCTCGACCGACGGCGTCGGCATCACCAACTCCGGCAGCGGCAGGTTTTCCATGTCGATGCGCGCGTAGTCGCGCTGTTGCTGCAGCTCATGGCGCGGCCGGGTGAGCAGGGTCAGCTCGTCGACTTCGGCGTAGACGCGCTCCTGTTGTTCCAGCGCGGTGAGCGGATCGAGATCGAGAAACGCATCGTCGGGAATGATGCTGCCGGCGGGCTGCGCGCGGCCGATATCGGCGGCGAAAACCGCCGGGCCCTGGATCAGCCGCGCGCGGATTTCGAAGTCGCCCAGGCAATACACATTGCCATGCTCGATGCGCTGGGCCTGGCCCTTGCGCAGCCCGGCGCCGCTGTCTTTGAGGCGAATGCCATTGCTGCTGGTGTCGGTGAGAAAGAACGCCCCGTCGCGATAGCTGACCAGCGCGTGACGACCGGAAAGCACGCGTTTGTTATCGGCAATCACCCAGTCGCATTCAGGCGCGCGGCCAATAATGCCGCCGGCGTGCTGGAAGCGTTTGCTGGTCAACAACCCCGGCGCGAATTGCTGGGCGCTGACCATTTCGAAGACCAGTTCCATGGTGGTGTTGCTCCTTGTGCGGCTCAGTTGCCGCGGTTCATCGCTTGTGGATCGCCCAGCGGGCGGTATTGATCGTCGGTGTAGGCGTAGTTGCCGGAGCAGCCGGCGAGCGTCATGAACAAGGCCAACAGGGCGGCCGGGATGAGGCGGTGCATGATCGTTCTCCTGGATGGGGCGAGGTCGGTGGCTGGCGAGGACGGCTTAGGCATAGCTGGGGCCGGCGAGAAGAGGAATTTGCGCCACTCGTTCGGCTTCGCGGTTTTCTTTCTGCGCGCGCCATTCGCTGATCAGCGCTGGCAAATCTTCGCGCTGGTCGAGATCGCCGAAGACTTGCTCGCGGGTTACCCGGCGCTGGCTTTGCGCCAATAGGCGTTGTTGAGCGCGGGAAAGTGTGTGGCGCTGCTCGTCGATCAGCTGCGCCGCCTTGGTTTTGCCGTCTTGGTAGAAAACCAGCAACTGTTGGTCGCTCATGTCGTAGAAGCGGTTGTCGCGGCGCACGGCCATGCGGAACTGGGGAAAGGAAGCGAATTGCCAAGCAGCCAGTTGTTGTTCCAGCGCGTTTAATTGGCCGTATATATCCTGGGTTTCCCCTTTGGTGAGCAGCGCACCATCGCGTTCCTCGACGGCGGCATGCCAGCGCAGCAGCGTGGTGAGGGCGGCACGGGCATAGCCACCGTTGCTGGAATGTTCCCCGCCAGAGAGCGGTAGGCGTTTGGGCGTATCGCCGTCCAGAGCAATCTCTCCGGTATAGGTGGCGCAGGTCTGCTCGTCGATGGCCGCGCAACCGGGTTGCCAGAGGATTGCTGCCTCGCTACCAGCGCCCGGTTTGCGGGGCATGAAATGCCGCTGCTCGCCGTGATGTTGGTAGGGGTCGCCACGCAGATTGAGTAGCCCACCGAGAAACAGCGCAACGCCGAGTAGCGGCGGGGCGAAGGAGCCAAACAGGATCGCCGTGCCGGGTAGTGCCAGCTTCCACTCCGCATCCATCCACGGCAGGGGCACGGCGGGGACGGGATCGTTGTGGTTGACCAGGCGATGGTGGGTCAGCGCCTGCGCACCCTCGACGAAAGCCCGATCTCCGGCGCGTGGGGAGCCGAAGGTGTAGAGCTGAATATTGTCCGTCCACTTGCGGCGTAACCATTCGGCTAGCAACAGGGCGATGGCGCCGCCGAGGCTGTGACCGCAAACGATGATATTTTGCTCGGGACGGTGAAAGGCGTTCAGGTAACGCTCGGTAAAGGTTTTAACTGCTTGGAAGGCTGTATAGAAGCCGCGGTGCGCTTGGCCGTCGCCCTCGCCATAGGGTACCTGCCGGGCATCTAGGTCACGGGCAATATCTGCGAATTCCAAGGTGCCGCGCACGGAAATCAGTACGAGTTTGTCGTTGTGGGTGATAAAGGCTTGGGTTTGGCTGGCCTCGTCGTAGAGAAAGTGCACGTCCTCGGGATTTTTCCAACCATCTTCAGCTTCTTTCCCATAGCGCTGCGGGTCGTGAGGCATTACCTCCAGGCGCTTGGAATAGGGCACTTCTTCGCAAAGTAGATGGTGAGGACCGGCGTCGTTGAACTGAGTCGGCTTGCTCAAGCGGGCCAGTTGCTCGCGCAGCACATGGCCGATGTTGCCAGAGCGCGGATAGGGCGGCGGCGCGGATTGATAAGATTCGATCCAGCCCGTCGGGTTAGCGAATGGTGCATAGACGAAGGTGCTCATCACCGCCAGGTGATAGGCGTTCAGTGCGCAGAATCCTTTGTCCAGCGATAGCAGCGGGCTGTAGGCACGCAGCGCCTTGACCTCCAGGACGTGGTGCAGCTGCGGTGTTAGCGCCACGCCCGGCTGTGCGGCAGCCGGCCCGGCGTTTTGCTTGAGAGCGATCGAAGTAGCTGGAGCCCAAGTGGAATCGCGATCGGGCAGATGCTTGTTTGCCGTGGCGAAGTCGCTGACCTCCACGCGATAGAAGCGTGCCTGCTCGCGGGTCGCGCGCTCCTCGGCCAGGTAGGTTGTGCCGTTCGACTCGCGTCGCGGGCCGCAGGAGGATTGTTCGGCGGCGACTTGTAGGGCGGTGAGGGGGAGTTGGAAGGCCTTCCTGGAGCTCAGCGCTCGATACCACACATCATTTCCCGTCGCTGCTAGATCGGAAAGATCGAGCACCACCGGGCCGCTGTAGAAGTTCTCCACTCGTGCATAACCGTCCGCATCGAGACAGCCTTTGTAGGCTTGTCCCTGGCGGTCATGCAGCTTATAAGCGAGGCCCGCATAAGGCTTGCCATCACCATGTTCGTCGACCAGACGGAAACTGACCCATTGCCCCCGTAGCGGGCAATCCAGCGCTTCGACTTTACGATCCTTCGTAGCAGCGGCATTCATTTCTGCTCACTCCGTGCAGTTGGGGTAGACCGTGCAGGTGCGGCCGTTCATTTGAAAAGTTCGGAATCGAGGAGGATTGCGACACCACATCCATTGGCCGCTGGCGGTCTCTTCCACAGCGCACGGCTTCCAGCCTTCGGGAAATTTGATCCAGGTGTCGTCGTGCGAGGGCTCTTCTTCTGGGTTTACGTGGAAATCCAACCGCACCGTCTTACCCGGTAATTCGCCGGCCACTAAGTAGGCGCCGTCACCGGTGCAGTTAAGGAGTTTCTCGATTTGCCCCACCCGTGAAATCGCATGGCTGATCTGGAACCACCAGCTGCATGTGGCTTGTTTGCGCAGGCTGCCATCAGCCTGAAATGCCGGTGCGCCGGGCGGCAGCTTGTCCACCACACGCAATTCGCCGTTGTCGTAGGTGTGTTGCCACTCCTGTTCGCCATGGCGGCCCGTGGTAAACAGACCCACGCGAGCCAGGCGCATTTCGCAGACCCCGGCGCGGTAACTGACCGGGATTCTGAAGCGGTAATGCTGCGGCTCCTTCTGGAGGCCGCTCTCAAAGGACTTGAGCTGACGACGCTCCAGGCACCCATTTGCCGCACTGTAGTGGGCCTGGGCCTTGAGGGAGAAGTCGGCGGGCAGCTCGCCCTCGAATGTAAAGGAGTCGCCGAACGTGCTGCCGAGCGTGTCGCAGGCAGCCAGGAGCAGAACGGAAATCGTCAGGGCGACGACGCGGCGAGTTACGTGGAAATACGTCATGCCTGCTCACTCCGAGCGATTGAGGTAGCGAATGCGTGGCGGCAGCGCGCCAAGTGGATTTCGGCTGTTTCGCCGGGTTGCGGAAGCCAGGCGGAATGGTCGGCCAAGGCGGGGTTCAAGTGCTGCTCCAAGAGAAACTGCAGACTTTCGCTCGATCGCCAGCCCCAGCCATTGCCTTGCGCCAGACGCTCATCCAGCCAGCTATCGAAGGGCTGGGTTTCGAGGGCCTGGCACAGCGCGGACGTATGGTTTTGCCATAGCCACAGCTCCAGGTTGTGGCGTTGGATTGCGGCGGTGACCTGTTCAGGTTCCGGTAGATGCAGCCAGGGGGCAGGTGTCGGGACGGAATACAGTCCAGGGCTCGGATTGTCGATGGTTTGCCAGGCGCCGCCGTCCCAGCTCAGCGTGCTGCTGAGTGGGCCGAGGAGCAGGGCGCGCTGTTCTGCAGACAAGGCCAACAGATGACGCGTAATCACCCGGTTATCCTGAAAGCGATACAGCGAGCGCTGGCCGTTGTCGTCGACCAGCATGCGCGAGCGCCAGTGATTGGCCAGAACCTGCAGGTCGAGTGGTTCGGCGCTGGCTAGCCAGCCCCAGGCTCGCTCGGGCTCGGCGAGCCAGGCCTGCAGCAGCGGAGCATGGCCGTCCGGCAGGCGCACCAGCCAGGGGCCGAGCTCCGCCATATCGGCCACGGCGCTGTCCTGAAAGAGACTTACGTAGTCCTGCATCAGGTCGGCGCCGAACAGCTGTTGAATCGGGTCGGGCTCGGCCAGGCGGTCGACGATCAGCCACAGCTCGCGAGCCAGGGATGATTGCGTCTGCAGCCAGTGACGGGCGTGGTCGATCATGCGTGGGCCTCCGTGGCGCAGACGCCCTCGCGGCACGCCTCACACAGCGGACAGCGACTGGCCGCTAGCTGGCGGGCTTTACGTGCCAGCAAAAGTTGCGAATTGGCCAGCGCCAGTTTGGGTTTTGCACGGGCGTGATCCTGGTCCGCGGCATTTGGCAGGGCCGCTGGCTGGATCTGGATGCCCGAGCCGTTGCCGGCACTGCCGCCCGAGTTGATGCGCACGGTCGCGCCGCCCAGGTTGATACCGCTGGCATCCAGCTTGAGCCAGCTGCCGCCCGCCTTGAGAGTCAGTTCGCTGCCGGCTTGCAGCACGACCTTGAGGCCGCTGGACAGGTGAATCTCCCGCCCGGCCTCGACAAACTGTCCGCTGCCGACCTTCACATGCTGGTTGTTGCCGACGCTCAGGTGGTCATCGGCGCGCGCTTCGACCTTGCGATCGGCATGCGTGGTGCGGTGCTCTTCGGCCTTGAGCTCGGTGTAGCTGTGGGCCTCGACCGTGTCGTGGCGCTGGTGGCCGATGTGGATCTTCTGGTCGTGCTCGATGTGCTCGTCCCAGTCGCGCTGGGCGTGGATGAAGATCTGTTCCTGACCCTTGCGGTCCTCGATACGCAGCTCGTTGTAGCCCTCGCCGCCGGGGCTGCTGAGGGTCTTGAATACACTGCGGGTCTTGTGTGCCGGCAGCTCGTAGGGCACCACATGTTCGGCGTGGTACAGGCAGCCGCTGATCAGAGGTTGGTCGGGATCGCCCTCAAGAAAGCTGACCAGCACTTCCATGCCCACCCGGGGGATGGCGATGCCGCCATAGCGGTCGCCGGCCCAACTGGAGGACACCCGTAGCCAGCAGCTGGTCTGCTCGTCGGCCTGGCCGTGGCGGTCCCAGTGGAACTGCACTTTCACCCGACCGTGTTGATCGCAGTGGATTTCCTCGCCTTGGGGACCGGTGACCACGGCGCTCTGGCTGCCGATGATGTGTGGTTTAGGGTGGGCCAGCGGCGGACGGTAGGGCGCGTTCCAGGGCGTGGCGCGGAAGTGGTTGCGGTAACCCTGCTGGAAATCCGAGTGGCTTAACCCCTCACCCCCGGCCTCTCCCCAGAGGGGCGAGGGAGTTGATCCGAAGTCACTGATGGACTCTTCCAGCACCTGCGGCTGCTTGCCTTCGTGGACGATTTCGCTGAGCAGCCACAGCTGATTCCAGTCGCTGCGCGGATGCTCGCTGAGCGGCAGGAAATGCCCGCTGGCCAGCAGTGGCTGATCGCTGTCGCCCTCGGCCAGTTGCGCGTCGCTGCGATGCCGTTCCAGGCTGCGTTGGCTCAGCTGTTTGCCACGCGCGCGGGTGGTGAAGCGCCCCGGATAGTCGTAGTCCTCGAGCGCCGGCACGGCGGGGCTAGAGGCACTGGCTTCGAGCAACAGGTGCGGCTGCAGAAAGTCGTAGTCGCGGCGGTTGACTTGCGAAGGGCGGGTCGCCAGGCGCACGCCGAAGCGCTTGGCCACCGGCACGTCGGCGACCAGGCCGGAGTCCGGCTGATAGGCCAGCGGCGCCAGTTGGCGAAACACCGTCTGGTCGTCGCCGAACATCAGTACATGGCCCTCGGCGCTGTGCTGGAAGTGATAGTGAATGCCCTCTTCCTCGCACAGGCGCTGGACGAAGTGCAGGTCGGATTCGTCGTACTGCACGCAGTAGTCGCGCTCGGGATACGCCGCGCCGAGTTGGAAGCGATAGGCATCGGCCTGGATGCCGTGCTCTTCGAGGACCTGGGCGATGATCTGCGCCACCGTCAGATGTTGAAAGATGCGCTGGTTGGTGCGCTGGGCCAGGTAGGCCAATTGCGGTACCAGGGTCAGCCGATAACGGGTCAGGCGCGGGCCGGACTCGCCCTGGGCCACGCTATGGATCAGCCCGTGGATGCCGCCGCCCTCGGCGGAAAAGCTCAGAAACGCCGGCCGGTGCAGCAGGCTTTGCAGATCCAGATCGGGACGCTCGCTGACCAGTTGCAGGTCGAAGGCGAACGGCTGGCTGAGGGCTTCGCGGCCGTGGAAGGCGAGTACCTGCAGGTCGTGAGCGAGGCCGGCGATGGTCAGGCGGAAATGCACGTGGTTGGCGGGAGCGAACATGCGGGGTGGCCTCACTGATTAGCCGGGCTGATCTGCAGCCGGCTCATGCGGTACAGCAGGGTGCGGCGTGGCAGTCCGAGCTCGCGGGCGGCTTGGGTCTGGTTGCCGTGGTTCTTGCGCAGGCAGTCGACCAGCAGGCTGCGCTCGACCCGTTCGAGGCGCTGGCGTAGGTTCGCACTGTCATGTTCCTCGGCGGCCGGCTGGCACAGGTTGAAATGCTCGGCAAGCAATTCATTGCCCTCGCAGAGCAGCACGGCGCGCTCGACCAGGGCCTTGAGTTCGCGCACGTTGCCGGGGAAGGCGTAATCGGCGAGCAGTTCCAGCGCCGCATCGGACCATTGACAGAGGTCGCGCTGCAGCAACCCGCAGGCGTTATCGGCGAAATGCCGGGCCAGCCGCAGAATGTCCTCGGCCCGCTCGCGCAGCGGCGGGAGCTCGATCGGAAAGTGCGACAGGCGATAGAACAGGTCTTCGCGAAAGCGACCCTGCTCGACCAGCGCGCGCAAGTCGCGGTGGGTGGCGGCAATGATGCGCACATCGACTTTATGGGTGTCATTGCTGCCCAACGGGCGCACTTCACCTTCCTGCAACACGCGCAGCAGCTTGGCTTGCAGGGGCAACGGCATGTCGCCGATTTCGTCGAGGAACAGAGTGCCGCCATCGGCCGCATCGAACAGCCCCTTGCGCTCGCGCTCCGCGCCGGTGAAGGCGCCCTTGCGGTAGCCGAACAGCTCGCTCTCGAGCAGATTCTCCGGCAGTGACGCGCAGTTCTGCACGACGAAGGCCCGGCTGCGGCGCAGGCCGCAGTCATGGATGGCCCGTGCTACTAACTCCTTGCCGGTGCCGGTCTCACCGGTGAGCAGGATGTTGACCGGGTTGTGCAGCACCTTGCTGATTAATTGATAGGTGCGGCGCATGGCCGGGCTGTCGCCGATCAACCCATAGCTGCTGGCGCACGGCACGGGCGCGGCCGGCTCCTGGCTGGGCTTGTGCGGTGCGACGTGCAGGCGTTGCAGCAGTTGCCGCTGGGCGATGACGAAGGCGCCGAGTTGGCCCAGCGAGTCGGCGAAACCCTGCAAGTCGCGGGATAGCGAGCTGGTGCAGAGCAGCAACCCGCAGACCCGCTGCTCTGCGTTCAGCAATGGCAGGCACAGCAGGCTGCGCCAGGGCTGGGCGCGCTCGGGCAGAAAGCTGGTGGCGTACAGGCTGTCGTCCAGCGTGGTGAGGCTCAGCACGCGGTTCTGGCACAGGCAGAACTGCAGCAGTTGCTCGCCGTCGTAGTCGCTCGGCAGGCTGGTGGCGGTGCGTGGTTGCGGCCGGCCATCGAGCCATTCGGCGGACAAGGTCAGGCGCGTATGGCTGCTGTCCAACAAGTACAACTGGCTCAACTCGCAGCCGGACAGTTGGCTGCTGGCCTCGACCAGACCGCTCAGCAACCCTTCCGCGCTGCTGGCACGAGCCAAGCCGCTGAAGTGCTGCAACAAGGCCTCGGCATAACGCAGTGGTTGCGGTATTTGCTGGAACAGCGAGGGCAGATCAAACGAACTCACAGACCAGCCCTCCGTCGCTATCGAGCCCGGCATGCACGCGTTGCAGACGAGTGCCGTCGGCCATGGCCGCGAGCAAGCGGTCGACCACCAGCGGCTGCAGATGCTGGTCGAGCAACTGGTCGACCAGGCGCGCGCCGCTATCGGCATGGTTGCAACGCTGCATGAAGTGCTCGAGAACCTCGGCCCTATGGCTGAACTGCACGGCGTGGCGAGCCAAGCGCGTCCCGAAGCGTTCAAGTTTGAGCGCCACCAGTTCGCGCAACACCGCGCCTTCCACCGGGTAGTACGGCACGACCCGCATGCGTGCCAGCAAGGCCGGTTTGAAGTGGTGACTGAGGGTCGGACGAATCGCCTGCTCGAGCGCCTCGGCACTCGGACGCGCCTGTTCGCCGGCCTGGCACAGCGCGGCGATGCGCTCGCTGGCGAGGTTGGAGGTCATCAGGATCAGGCAATTGCGGAAGTTGATTTCGCGCCCCTCGCCGTCGTTGGCCACGCCCTTGTCGAAGACCTGATAGAACAGGTTGAGCACGTCTGGATCAGCCTTTTCCACTTCGTCGAGGAGCAGCACTGAATACGGCTTCTGACGCACCGCTTCGGTGAGTACGCCACCCTCGCCGTAACCGACGTAGCCAGGTGGCGAGCCGATCAGCCGCGACAGGCTGTGCTTTTCCTGGAACTCGCTCATGTTCAGGGTGGTGAGGAAGCGCTCACCGCCGTACAGCAAGTCGGCCAGCGCCAAGGCGGTTTCGGTCTTGCCGACACCACTGGGGCCGACCAGCAGAAAAACGCCGACCGGCGCCTCGGGATTGTTCAGCCCGGCGGCGCTGGCGCGCATGGCGTGATCGAGGGCGACGACCGCCTGCTCCTGGCCGCGCACGCGCTGGCGCAGGTCGGCGGCGAAGCTTTCGACCTTGGCGTTGTGCTCGCGGGCCAGTTGCGCCAGCGGCACGCCGGTCCAGTGGCTGATCACCTCGGCGACCAGACGTGGACAGACTTCATGGCTGACCAGCCGCTCGCTGGTTTGAGCGCTGGCCAGTTGCGCCTGGACGCTGAGCAGTTCGGCGTGCAGCTCGGCCGGCGGCGCCTCGGTCTTATTGTCGCTGGCGCTTTGCTGACGCAGCTGCAGCAGGCGTTCGGCCAGTTGGCGTTGCTCCGCCCAGCGCTGTTCGAGCTGCTCCAGCTCGCGGTCCGCTTCGCGCAGCCGCGCTTCCAGGCGCTCGACGCCGTGGTGCTCGACTGGCAGGCCAGCCGCCTGATCGCGACGCTGCGCGGCGATTTGCCGGCGGCCCTCGGCGATCTCGCCACGCAGCCGCTCGACGCTTTCCGGCGCGGCCGCGAGGCTGATCCGCACCCGCGCGCAGGCGGTGTCGAGCACGTCCACCGCCTTGTCCGGTAGCTGTCGGCCAGCCAGGTAACGGGCCGACAATTCGGCGGCGGCGATCACTGCGTCATCGCGCAGGTAGATGCCGTGGCTGTGTGCGTAGACCGGGGCCAGCCCGCGCAGGATGGTGACCGCTTCGGTAACCGTCGGCTCGTGTAACTGCACCGGCTGGAAGCGCCGGGCCAGGGCCGGGTCTTTCTCGAAGTATTTCTTGTATTCGCTCCAGGTGGTCGCGGCGATGGTGCGCAACTCGCCGCGGGCCAGGGCTGGCTTGAGCAGGTTGGCGGCATCGCCGCCGCCGGCCTGGGCGCCGGCGCCGATCAGGGTATGCGCTTCGTCGATAAACAGGATGATCGGCTTGGGCGAGGCTTTGACCTCGTCGATCACCCCTTGCAGGCGCCGTTCGAACTCGCCTTTGACGCTGGCGCCGGCTTGCAGCAGGCCCATGTCCAGGCACAGCAATTCGACGCCCTTGAGCGCCGGCGGGACGTCGCCGCTGGCGATGCGCAGGGCCAGGCCTTCGACGACGGCGGTTTTTCCGACCCCCGCCTCGCCGACCACGATGGGATTGTTTTTGCGGCGCCGGGCAAGGATGTCGATCATCTGGCGAATCGCCGCGTCGCGGCACAGCACCGGGTCGAGGCGGCCGTCGCGGGCCTGCTGGGTGAAGTTGTGGGTGAAGCGCAGTAGGGCGGAGTCGCTTGGCGCCGCGCCGGCGCCGGTGGGCGCCTGCTGGGCCTGGGCAAAGCCGCGCAAACGTTCAACGTCGATGCGCGCGAGCAGCGAGTGATAGGCGCTGCCGGCGTAGCGCAGCGGGTTGCCCAGCAGCGCGAGGAGTAGCGCGGCCGGATCGATCTGGCTTTGTCCAAGCTCCAGGCCGGCGACCAACAAGGCATCCTGCAGCCACTGCAGCAGTTCGGCGGCGAACACCGGGTTGCGCGAGGCGCTGTGCTCGCCGTGCGGTTGCAGCACGCGGGCCAGTTCGGCGGCCGGCACATCGGCATCCTGCAGGGCGCGCAAGAGCAAACTTTGCGGGTGCTCGAGCCACACCAGCAGCAGGTCTTCGATCAGAATTTTGTTGCCGCCGCGAGCGACGCAGCGCTCCACCGCGTGTTCCAGATCGCGATGGCTGTCGGCATCCAGTGCCTGGATCAGTCGGTGCATATCGACATTGATCATTTCATCAGTCCTTTAATGAAGACGGCTGCCGAGGGTGACCACCGGATCGGCCTGTTCATGGCCGAGCCAGCTGGTCCAGCCGAGGCGGCAGGGGTTGTGCGTGCCGATGCGCAGCTCGCGCAGCTGGTCGTGGCGCAGTTGCAGGCACAGGTCGTAATCCAGCGGATCGCGCAGAACGAAGCGCACCAGCGCGCACAGCGGCCGATAGCCTTCGCCGATCGGTAGAAAGTCGTGGAAGCGCTGCCAACTGAGCTGCTGCACGTGAATCCGGAATTTGCCGCCGCGATCGCGCACTGTTTCGCCCAGCACCAGGCTGTCGGCGAGGCGGTTATTGGCCTGGCCGAGCCTGCCGAGCTGCTCGGCGCGGATGGTCACCTGGCGCTCCAGGCATTGCTCGATGTGCAGCTCGGCGTGCTTGAAGTAGTAGCGCAGCACCGCTTCGATCAGCGCCGCCGAACGGGCGCGCAGGCTGAGCAGGCCGAGGTAGGGCAGCAGGCGCTTCCAGTTCAATTCCTCGGAGGCGCGGATCGCGTCGCCACCGAGGCCGATCAGGGCGAACAGTTGCGCCGAGAGCGGGTCTTGGGCGCCATCGCGAAAGCGCGCGTGGTAGCGATATTTACGCCAGATCGGCAGCAGCAGGCGCTGCAAACGCTGATGGAACAGATCGAGAAATTCGCGCGTGGTGTCGTCGCCCAACGCCTGATCGGCATAGAACGCCGGGAGTGGCGACACCGCGCCGCTAAGGCTGACCAGATTGATGCGCAGGCGCGCGCGCAGTTCGCCGTGCTCGCGGAAAAACTCCAGGCGGTCGATATCACTGCCGGCAAATCCGAGACTCGGATTGGCGTGGAATTCCAGGCGCGCATACAGCGCTTCGTCATCCCGTGGCGCGCCGGCCTGCTCGGCGTGCAAGCGTTCGAGCACCCCTTCGATGCCCTTGAACAGGTTGTACTCGCGGATGCCGCCGCTGAGCCGGTTCAAAGCAGCGGCTGTTGGCCCATGCGTGGTGTCCATTGGTACACCTCTCCCTGTGTGCTGGTGACCCGCAACTCATGGAACGAGTTGAGGCTGGTGTACAACGCGAAAAACTCGTTGAGCACCGAGGCGAAGAGGAACAGATCGCCCTCGCCCTGAAAGCGCCTGGCATCCATGTCCAGGTCGCTGCGAATGCCGCGTAGCGGCAGGCCCCGGTACAGCCGATCGACCGGCTGCTGGCTGATCGCCTGCAGGCCTTCGAGTTTTTGCCGGCTGACGTTCAGGCGGTTCTGATCGTAGTAACGCGGCAGGTCGTAGGTCTCCAGAATTGTGCGCAGCGCCGCCACATTGCTCAACGACAGATAATTCAGCGACATGTTGGAAATCAGCTTCCACAGGTAGTCGCGCTGCAGCGGCGGCACGTAGCTGGGGGTGACTTCGCCGATGTTGCGAAAGCGTAGAAATTCCGGGGTGCCTTCGCTGGGCAGGCAGATATCGCCGATCGCCAATTGGCGTGGCAGGTTCTGGTTGGTACAGGTCAGCTCGATGGACAGCGTCTCGTGCCCATCCAGGGTCTGCTGGCCGAAGCTCAGCCAGGTCTCCAGGCCATCGCCGAGCAGTGAGGTTTGCTGGCGCACGCTGTAGTGCGGGCGCGCCTGCGCGCTGCCGAAACTGGCGTCGTGCTCGAAGGATTCGAAGGGTACGTAGTCCTGATAACCCTGGCCGCCGGGGCGCCAGCCGGTGACCCGGTCCACCGAGAACACCCCGCAATGCTCCGGGGCATGCTCGGCCGGCAGGAGCAGATAGCGATCCTGCTTGCCGTCCAGGCGAATCGGCATGCCGTCGTGGGCGAACAGGTTGCTCACCGGCGTGCAGTACAGGCGCAGGTTATCCAGTCTCGGGCGGATATGCCGGAGGCCGCTCTGGCGCAGCTTGAAACGCAGTTCAAAACCGCGGCAGCGTTGCAACTGAGCGGCCGGCAGGCGATTGAGGACGGTCAGACCGTGGATGTCGACGAACAGGAATTTGCTCGGGAAAGCGAAATATTCCTGAAGAATCCGGTAGCCGCGAAAGGTGTTCAGCGGGTAGGGGATCAGCGCTTCGTCTTCCTCAAAGCCGGCCGCTTTGGCCTGCTCGGCAGGCAGGTCGAAGTGCACTTCAGTGCCGTGCTCATCGCGCAGGACCTGGCCGGCCGCATCCACGGGCGCCAGTTGCATGCCGTCGAGCTGGCGCAGCAAACCGAGGTACAGCGCCTGGCTGATATAGGGCTCGCCGGCCAGGTGCAGGCGCAGCCGGGACAGACTGAGATCGCCGAGGTGGCCCTCGGCGCTCATGCGCAGACGCAACGTGAGTAGCGCGCCGTCGCCCTGTACCGCGTAGTCCAGACCCTCCAGCGCTAGTGGCAGTACTTCAGTGGCGTAGCAGGTACGAAATTGGCAGGCCACGCCTTGTACCGGCCGCGACTCCACCGCCGTGTCGCGTGGCACGCGCAGCGCCGGGCCGGGTCGCTGCAGGGGTTCGAACTGCAGCATGCTGAACGCCGGTAGCGGGCGCATGTAATTGGGCCAGAGCAGATGCATCAGCGACTGGGCCAACTCCGGCAATTCGTCGTCGAGCTTCTGCCGCAACCGTCCGGTGAGAAACGCGAAACCTTCCAGCAGGCGTTCGACATCCGGATCCCGCCCGCTCTGGCCGAGAAACGGCGCCAGCGCCGGATTGCGCTCAGCGAAGCGCTTGCCCAGCTGGCGCAGGGCAGACAGTTCGCTTTGGTAGTAGTGGTTGAAAGACATGATTATTCGCGCCCTTCTGCGTTGAGCACCAACCTGGCGAACTCTCGATCATTCATCGGTGAAGAAGGATGGCGCTTGCGAAAGGTATGCAGTTCCGCTTCGAAGAACGCACCACGTAATTCGCCGTCACTGGCAACGAAGGCGGCCGCATCCTCGCGGGCTGCGTGCGAGTAATGAGTGGCGGCCGCGTCCTCAGTGGATATACGGGTTGCTGCAGTAGTGAACAGCAAGCCGAAGCTAGAGAACGCGCTGAATTCCAGGGGATTGTCCGATAGAACAATGCATCCCAGACCGATACAACCTTCGGCGCTTGCAAAGGAACTGGTCATCAGCAGCATCAATGCAACCCAGAAGTCTCTACCAGCAGTCATAGCGGGGCCATCGGGGTGACCATCTGCTCGCGCATCCATTGCGGGATGCTGAGGCGGGCGGCGGATTTTTCGGACATTTGGCTTTCCTTAACGGACCTTGACCTGGCCGCTGCCATCCAGGCACGCGGCAAAGCTCACCTGGCGTTTCTGCCCGCTGGCCTCCAGCCACCCTTCGATGACGAATGCCAGGGTCAGGGGGTCGTGGCTGCGCGATTGGGACAGCACCCGGACCTGGCTCAGGCGTGGCTCATAGGCTTCGATAAAGCGTTCGATGGCGATGCGCGCCTGTTGCAAGGAGTCGTGCAGCGACAGGCGCATATCGTTGAGGTCGGGCAGCCCGTAGTCAGGCAGGGTTTGCACGCTGCCGGCGCGGGTGCTGAGCATCTTCGCCAGGTGCGCGGCTACCGAGGCCATGGTGGCGATCTCGGTGCTGCAACCGGTGCGTTGGCTGGCTTCGCCGCTCAGGCGTTCAAACAGGCTGCCGTAGCTCACGGACGCTTATTCCTTGTCCAGCTTGCCGACCAGGCTCAGGGTGAAGTCCGCCCCCATGTACTTGAAGTGCGGGCGCACGCTGAGGCTCACGCGGTACCAGCCCGGCTCACCATCGACATCGCTGACCACTACCTGCGCGGCGCGCAGCGGACGACGGCTGCGCACTTCGGCGCTGGGGTTCTCCTGGTCGGCGACGAACTGGCGAATCCACTTGTTGAGTTCCAGCTCGAGGTCGGTGCGCTCTTTCCAGGCGCCGATTTGCTCGCGCTGCAGCACTTTCAGGTAGTGCGCCAGGCGGTTGACGATGAACAGGTAGGGCAGCTGGGTACCGAGTTTGTAGTTGAGCTCGGCGAGCTTGCCCTCCTCGCTGTTGCCGAAGAACTTCGGTTTTTGCGTGGAGTTGGCCGAGAAAAATGCCGCGTTGTCGCTGCCCTTGCGCATGGTCAGGGCGATAAAGCCCTCTTCGGCGAGTTCGTATTCGCGGCGGTCGGAAACCAGGACCTCGGTGGGAATCTTGGTTTCGATTTCGCCCATGCTCTCGAAGTGGTGCAGCGGCAGGTCGTCGACCGCGCCGCCGCTCTGCGGACCGATGATGTTCGGGCACCAGCGGTACTTGGCGAAGCTGTCGGTCAGGCGGCTGGCGAAGGTGTAGGCGGTATTTCCCCACAGGTAGTCTTCATGACTGCCGGCGACGTTTTCCTTGTAGACGAAGCTCTTCACCGGGTTGTCTTGCGGATCGTAGGGGTTGCGCAACAGGAAGCGCGGCACGGTGAGGCCGATGTAGCGAGCATCCTCCTGCTCGCGGAAGTTTTGCCATTTGGCGAATTGCGGGCCTTCGAAGTGGTCCTTCAGATCCTTCAGATCGGGCAGGCCGGTGAAACTGTCGAGACCGAAGAACTTCGGTCCGGCGGCCGCGATGAAGGGCGCATGCGCCATGCTGGCGACCGCCGCGACGTATTGCATGGTTTTGATATCCGGCGCGCTGGGGTCGAAGAAGTAGTTGGCGACGATGGCGCCCACCGGCTGGCCGCCGAACTGGCCATATTCCGCGGTGTAGACATGTTTGTAGAGGCCGGACTGGACGATTTCCGGGCTGTCTTCGAAGTCGTCGAGCAGGTCTTGCTTGGAGACGTTGATGATTTCCAGCTTGGTGTTTTCCCGGAAATTGGTGCGCTCGACCAGCAGCTTCAAGCCTCGCCACGCCGATTCCAGACTCTGGAATTGCGGGTGGTGAAGAATCTCATCCATTTGTTGGCTGAGTTTGCCGTCGATGGCGGCAATCATCCGGTCGACCAGGGCTTTCTTTACCGGTTCTTGGGCGTTGTGCGGTTGGAGCAACTCGGCGATGAAGGCCGACACGCCACGCTTGGCGATGTCGTAGGCTTCGTCATCCGGAGTCAGCTGGGTTTCGGCGATGATGCGGTCGAGAATGCCGGGTTCGGTGGTGCTGCGACTGGTGGCTGCGGCGGCACGAGTGCTCATGATGTTCTTCCTTGTCGGTGAATTCAGACGTCCGGGTCTTGTTGGGCCAGGCCCAGTTCGGCGAGCACGTGCTCACGTGAGTCGTCGGCGGCGAGCACGCTTTCAATCGCCTTGCGGAACGCCGGGGCATTACCCAACGGGCCTTTCAGGGCCACCAGCGCATCGCGCAATTCCATCAGCTTCTGCAGCTCTGGCACCTGGGCGACCAGGCTCGCTGGGTTGAAGTCCTTCATCGAATTGATGCGCAGCTGCACAGCCAGGTCGGCATCGCTGTGCTCGTCTTGCAGGCGATTGGGTACCGCGAAACTCAGGCCCAGCTCCTGTTTGGCGAGGACTTCATCGAAGCTGTTCTGGTCGATGCTGATCGGCTTGCGCTCCTCCAGCTTGCGGTCATCGGCGCGCTGGGTGAAATCGCCGAGCACCAGCAGTTTCAACGGCAGTTCGACTTCCTCCTGAACATTGCCGGTGGCGGGTTTGAAGGTGACGTTGATGCGTTCCTTGGGGGCTACCACGCCTTCTTTGGCCATGGGTGTTTCTCCTTGACGGTTAATCCAGCACCACTTCGAGATCGAGGTGGCACAACCTGCGGTAGATCTGTTCCTTGTGCTCGCGCACTGTGGGGTTTTGCGTCAGTAATTCGCAGCAGCTGTGCAGCAGGCGCAGAACCTGCAGCGCCAGCTCGGGCTCCCAGACGGCGAGGTTGTGTGCCTCCAGCGTCTGGTCGAGCAGCTCGAGTTGGGCTTTTGCCAGTTCATATTTCTTCGCGCTGAAGCACAGGCGCGCCAGGTTGAGCTGCCAGTGGAAACGCTCGCGGCTATCGCGGGCTTGGGCGAGGCCTACTTTGAGCTGTTGCACCGCGGCTTTCAGGCCACGCTGGCGCAGCACGGACAGGCTGTCCTGCAATCCACTTTCCCAGGCGGCTGCCGCGTGATTGGTGCCGGCGTTGGCTGGGACGCCGGGATTGTCGCGGGCCGCTGGTTGCAGATGAGGAAGTACCTGGCTGCTCAGCCAGGCGCGGGTCTCGGCGCTGGCGAACGGGCTGCCGTCATGAAAGTGCAGGGCTTCCAAGCCGCTAAGGCGCTGCAGAAAGAACGCCAGCTGGGTCTCCACTTCACGCATCGCCTGGTGGGCATCCAGCGCTTGCAGGCACTGCCAGACCAGATACTGGCCATCCAGCCAGAACGGCGCGCGGGCGATGCTGGTTTCCAGATCGAGCAGCAAGTCGGCATACAGGCCTTGCTGCAGACGGTCGCGGTAATCGGCCAGCTTGTCGGCGGGCACGCCACGCAGGGCAGTGATGTGTTCGTTGTTGCGTTCCGGCAGCCCTTCGATCGGCAGCCAGAGCAGCGTGCGGGACAGCTTCAAGGCGCGCAGGTCGCAGGCCTGCTGTTTGAGCCAATAGAGGCACAGCGGACGGGCTTGCTCCTGCAAGTGGCGCAATTGCTTGTGGGCGGCTTTTTCACTGTCCAGCGGCGTACCGGGCGAGAGCAGTTGGCTGGCGACGTGCTTGACCTCGGCCAGCGCGGCGCCGACCGAACCCGGCTCCGGCTGGCCTCTGCTGGCGCGCTGGAGGAGATCATCGAGACGTCGACAGAGCGGCAACAACAGTGGTGCTTCGTCGCCGAGTTGGCTGGACAGGCAGGCTTCCAGTCCAAACAGTTGTTCGGCCAGTTGGCGAAACAGCGGCAGTTGCTCGGCGATCGGTACGGATGCGCCTAGCGCCTGCTCCACGCGGGGGATCAGCCAGGCGATGGCGGCACTACGCGTACGGGATTTAAGTGGGTGCAGGTTAGGCCAATACTCGACGCAGAGGTGGCGTAGCAGGCTCAAGCCGGCATGCAGGCCGGCGAAGGATTCGCGTTGGTACAGGCCCCAGACCAACCAGCTGGCGACGCGCAAATCTTTGGATTGCTGGCTGAGCAATTGCTCGCAACCTTCACGCAGCTTTTGCCAATCGATCAGCGTCGTGGCGTGTAGCGACGTGGCTTTATTCAGTTCGTTTTCGAGCCACTCATATTCGGCGGAATAGCGAACATCCATCCCGGAAAAGTTATCCGGGCTGATCGGGAGATTGGCTATTTCGAGATAACGAGTTGCCAGCTTGTTTGAATAGGTCATTCCATGACTCGATTAATAAGTTTCAACTCTTTAGCTGCGTATATATGCAGCTATCAGACTATCGCTTTGAGTTGAGCAACTTATTGCGCACTTCCATGTGCAACTACTGGCGCAGGTTCCATATTGCGCTGGGCATGCTAGTGAGGGCTTTGCAGGGCAACAATACCCAGAAGGGTAATGACCGGAAAACAACAAGGGGATGCTTAGTTTGTTTTGGTACGTGAGTTCTGAATTATTGAGAGGTTTATCGACTTATGATTCTTAGAGTTAATTAATGTCGTCAAATTTCTGTCGGGTGATTTATTAACTTCAATTAACGCAATAGCGTTATTAATGTTGATAACTGCTGCGCACACTTGGATTTAATAAATCCGAAGTTCTGTCTCAATTCACCAGTGGCTCGGCCCATAAGGTGAAGGCCAGGCTTTTTTGTTCGCCGGGTCGCAGGTGCAGCGCATCGTCGAGGACATTGGCGGTTTCGATACACAGCATGCGCTGCCAAGCGTCTGGAGCGAACTGGGACAGGCGCAGGGACTTGTCGATCCATGGGTTCCATACCACCGCCGAGCGCGAACCACTGCTCTGCAGGTGGACCCGGCGCTGCCAGGCCGGATCGACGATGCTCAGTCGATCGGGGATATCCAGGTAGATGCGGTCGGTCTCGCCTTCGAATATCACCTCGCCGTGCTGGGTGCGTTCCTGCCAGTCGTGCAGGGTTTCGATGTAGTGCGTACCGGCCAGCCCGTCGAGTTGCACCTGGCGGATGTCGCTGACGGCGAAATAGCTGTGTAGGGCCTGGGTCAGAACGACCGACTGATGGCCACGGTTGTGACTGCTGAGGCTGATGTGCAGGCGTTCGTCGAGGTGAATGTGCAGGTGCAGGTCGACGTTATGCGGCCAGTTCGGCCAGCCTTGCTGGGGCTGAAGAAGGGCGAACTGTAGATTGACAGCATCCTGGCTGGCATCGATCTCCAGCAGTTGCCAGTCGAGCGCACGGGCCAGGCCGTGGGCCGGGGCGGGGTCGTTACCGAGGTACAGGGCCTGTACGGCCTGTGGGTTACGCGCCAGATCACCGAACCATGGCCAGCACACCGGTATTCCGCCACGTACCGATTGGCCCTGATGATAGCTCGCCTGCTCGCTGAGCCAGATCAACGGCTGGTCGCCATTGCGCCGATAGCTCAGCACCTGCGCGCCTTGCTGGGCGATCAGCAGTTCGGCGCTGGAGGTCCGCACTCGCCAGCAGACCAGTTCATCCAGCTCGATGCGTTCGACTTGCGGGGCGTGGGTGGCGGTATTCATGGCGGAATGCTCCGGGCGGCTGATAGTGTATTGGACCTCAGCTTCGGCCGTAGGCCAACCGGTGGAGTTTCGGAGCGCGAAAAAAACAACGCCGGCAAGCGCCGGCGTTGGTGAGAACAGGTGTTCAGCCGCGGCGCGGTGGAACCGGGCGAGTGCGGCCACTGCCATCGATGGCGACGAACACGAATATCGCCTCGGTGACTTTGCGCCATTCGCTGGACAGCGGGTCGTCGCTCCACACTTCCACGAGCATCTGGATCGAGCTGCGCCCGACTTGCACCGTCTGGGTATAGAAGGACAGCTGCGCGCCTACCGCCACCGGCACCAGGAAGGCCATGCGGTCGATGGCTACGGTGGATACGCGACCACCGGCGACTTTGCTGGCCATGGCGCTGCCGGCGAGATCCATCTGAGAGACCAGCCAACCGCCATAAATGTCGCCGAAACCATTGGTTTCCCGCGGCAGGGCGATGATTTGCAGGGCCAGGTCGCCTTGCGGAGTAAGGTTTTCGTCTTCGATGTCGATCATGCCGAAGGGCCTCGGACCCGTTGTTATTAGTACTTGGGCAGATTGTCGGGTATACGGGCAAAGGCGCGAGAGTGTCGCCACTGCACAAATAAACTATCCCCGGCCGCTCTAGCTCGCGTACTACCCCGACTCGGGCGGCTTTCAGGGCGCAGTATATCGAGGCTTGTGCCGGGCGACGACCATTGCCGGGCAGATTCGCCGGCACGGGCCGCGGCTGTGCGCTGGGAAGCAATTTGCTATCGTGCCGCACCTGCTGTTTTCACCTCCCTGACGAGAGCTCCGCCGCCATGTCCTCCGTGTTTATCAGCGCTGCCCCTGATGCTCGGCCGCTGACCCGCAACGACTACAAAACTTTGTCGCTGTCCGCCCTCGGGGGCGCGTTGGAGTTCTACGATTTCGTTATCTTCGTGTTCTTCGCCGCCGTAGTCGGCAAGCTGTTTTTCCCCGCCGACATGCCCGAGTGGCTGCGCCAGATGCAGACCTTCGGGATATTCGCCGCGGGTTATCTGGCCCGGCCGCTGGGCGGCATCGTTATGGCCCATTTCGGCGATCTGCTCGGTCGCAAGCGCATGTTCACCTTGAGCATTTTCCTGATGGCGGTGCCGACCCTGCTGATGGGGCTGCTGCCGACCTATGCGCAGATCGGCATTTGGGCACCGATCATTCTGTTGTTGTTGCGCGTGGTCCAGGGCGCGGCGATTGGCGGTGAGGTGCCGGGCGCCTGGGTGTTCGTCTCCGAGCATGTGCCGGCGCGGCACATCGGTTACGCCTGTGGCACGTTGACCTCGGGACTGACCGCGGGGATTCTGCTCGGCTCGCTGATGGCCACCCTGATCAACACCGTGTATTCCGCCGAAGAGGTGCTGGCCTGGGCCTGGCGTTTGCCGTTCCTGCTCGGCGGCGTATTCGGCCTGCTCGCCGTGTACTTGCGCCAGTGGCTGCATGAGACGCCGGTGTTCGCCGAGTTGCAGCTACGCAAGGAGTTGGCCGCGGAACTGCCGCTGAAGACCGTGATTCGCGAGCACCGTGGCGCGGTGGTGCTGTCGATGCTGCTGACCTGGGTGCTCACCGCCGGAATCGTGGTGGTGATCCTGATGACGCCGACGCTACTGCAAAGCCAGTACGGCTTCACGGCGGCGACGGCGTTGAAGGCCAACAGCCTGGCCATCGTGTTTCTCAGTATTGGCTGTGTGGCCGCCGGGGTGCTGGCCGATCGCTTCGGCGCCGGTCGTGTGCTGGTGTTCGGTGGTCTATTGCTGGCGGCGGTTTCCTGGACCTTCTACAGCAGTCTCAAGGCGCACCCGGACTGGTTGTTCCCGCTGTATGCGCTGACCGGTCTGTGCGTCGGCATGATCGGCGCGGTGCCTTACGTCATGGTCAAGGCCTTCCCGGCAGTGGTGCGGTTTTCCGGGCTGTCGTTTTCCTACAACCTGGCCTACGCGATCTTCGGCGGCCTGACGCCGATCCTGGTGGCACTGCTGCTCAAGGCCGATCCGCTTGGTCCGGCCTATTACGTGGTGGCGTTGTGCGGGATGGGGCTGTTGACTGGCCTGTATCTGATGCGTCGCGGGCGCTGAAGCCCGCCCAGAAGCCCCTCCAGCCGTGGCGCTAACGCCCGGTAAGCTGCCTTAAAGCCCGCCTCTGTGCGGGCTTTTTCATGAGTGATGGCCATTCATCCAATTGTCACATTGCGGTCATAGAGTGTTCATGCGGCCTGCAGATACTTGGCCCCGTTCCATCACTACACCCTAATCCTTGCTAGGAGTAAGGCATGAAACTGAAGCGTTTGATGGCGGCCCTGACTTTCGTCGCCGCTGGCGTCGCCACCGCAAGCGCGGTTGCCGCTGTAGACCCCTCCATCCCGGCTTACACCAAGACCACGGGCGTTTCCGGCAACCTGTCCAGCGTCGGTTCCGACACCCTGGCCAACCTGATGACGCTGTGGGCCGAGTCGTACAAGCGCGAATACCCGAACGTCAACATCCAGATCCAGGCGGCCGGTTCCTCCACCGCGCCACCCGCGCTGACCGAAGGCACGGCCAACCTCGGGCCGATGAGCCGCAAGATGAAAGACGTCGAGCTGCAAGCCTTCGAAGAGAAATACGGCTACAAGCCGACCGCCATTCCGGTGGCCGTCGATGCGCTGGCGGTATTCGTGCACAAGGACAACCCGATCAAGGGTCTGACCATGCAGCAGGTCGACGCGATCTTCTCCGCCACCCGCCTGTGCGGGGCCAAGAGCGGCGTCAAAACCTGGGGTGACCTGGGCGTGACCGGCGACCTGGCGGCCAAGCCGATCCAGCTGTTTGGGCGTAACTCGGTATCTGGCACTTACGGCTACTTCAAGGAAGAAGCCTTGTGCAAAGGCGACTTCAAGGCCAACGTCAACGAGCAGCCGGGCTCCGCCTCGGTGGTGCAGTCGATCAGCTCCTCGCTGAACGGCATCGGCTACTCGGGCATCGGCTACAAGACCGCCAGCGTGCGCACCGTGCCGCTGGCCAAGAAAGAAGGTGGCGAGTTCGTCGAAGACAACGAGCAGAACGCCCTGAACGGCACCTACCCGTTGGCGCGCTTCCTCTACGTCTACGTCAACAAGGCGCCGAACAAGCCGCTGGCTCCGCTGGAAGCCGAGTTCGTCAAGCTGGTGCTGTCGCAGACTGGTCAGCAGGTCGTGGTCAAGGATGGTTACATCCCGCTGCCCGCCAAAGTGGTTGAAAAAGCCCGTCAGGAACTCGGTCTGTAAGCCGAATTCGTGCGCCGCTGACGCCCGCCCAGGGGATTTCCCGTGGGTGGGCGTCAGCATGTCATCTCGCTGTAATTTTTTTGTCATATGGAGCCGCTAGGGTGTGCCTATGAACGATCTGGCCAACTCCCCCATGAATGCGAACTCGCTGCCTGCGCAAATTGATTTCAATACGCCTGAGCTCAAGCGCAAACGCTCCCTACGTGCCTTCAAGGACCGCCTGACCCGCTGGTATGTGCTGGTCGGTGGGTTGGCGGTGCTCGCCGCCATCACCTTGATTTTTTTCTATCTCGCCTACGTCGTGCTGCCGCTGTTCCAGGGCGCCGAACTGACTGCCCGCAAGGTGCAGAGCCCGGCGTGGCTGCAGCAGGCGGCCGCGCCGTTACTGTTGACTATCGAAGAGCAGAACCAGGTCGGTATGCGCGTCGCGGCCAACGGCGAGGTGGTGTTCTTCGCCGCCAAAACCGGGGAACAACTCAAGCGTATCGAGTTGCCGCTGCCGAGCGGCGTGCGGATCAGTTCGATCGGCCAGGACCTGCCGGGCAGCAATTTGCTGGTGCTCGGCCTGTCCAATGGTTCGGCGCTGGTCATGCGCCACGCTTACAAGGTCACCTACCCGGACAACCGCAAGACCATCAGTCCGCAGATCAGCTACCCCTACGGTCAGGAGCCGTTGCGTCTCGATGAGCAGGGCGGCGCACTGGAGCATGTCAGCCTCAACCTGAATGGCGAGCGGTTGCTGCTGACCGGCTCGAGCGGCAAGCAGCTGTACCTGCTGGCGCTGAATCAGGAAGAAAACATGCTCACCGGCGAAATGCGCGTCGAGCAAGAGCGCATTTCTCTGCCGCAGATCGCCGAGCCGATCAAGGCGCTGTACGTCGATCCGCGCCAGCAATGGCTGTACGTGATCAACGGCCGTGCCCAGGCAGACGTGTTCGACCTGCGCAGCAACAGCCTCAACGGCCGCTACAAGCTACTCGAAGATGCCTCCGCGCAGGTCACTGCCAGCACCCAGCTGCTCGGCGGCATCTCGCTGCTGATCGGCGATTCCAAGGGCGGCATCGCCCAGTGGTTCATGGCCCGCGATACGGACGGCGAACCGCGCTTCCAGCACATCCGCGACTTCGCCCTGGGCGATAGCGCGATCACCCAGATCAAGGCCGAAGAACGCCGCAAGGGCTTTATCGCCAGCAACGCCGACGGCGAGCTGGGGGTGTTTCACAGTACCGCGCAGCGCACCCTGCTGATCGATCCAGAAGTGGCCAAGAATGCCAGCCTGCTGACCCTGTCGCCGCGCGCCAACCGCGTGCTGGTCGAGAGCGATCAGCAATTCAAGCCCTTCATCCTGCGCAACCCGCACCCGGAAGTGTCGTGGAGCGCGCTGTGGAGCAAGGTCTGGTACGAGAGCTACGACGAGCCCAAATACATCTGGCAATCCACCGCCGCCAATGCCGAGTTCGAACCCAAGCTGAGCCTCGCGCCGCTGGCGTTCGGCACCCTCAAGGCGGCGTTCTACGCCATGCTGCTGGCTGCGCCGCTGGCCATCGCCGCGGCGATCTACACCGCTTACTTCATGGCCCCGCGCATGCGTCGCAAGGTCAAACCGGTGATCGAGCTGATGGAGGCGATGCCCACGGTGATTCTCGGCTTCTTCGCCGGGCTGTTCCTCGCCCCGTATGTCGAAGGCCATTTGCCGGGCATCTTCAGCCTGTTGCTACTCACCCCGCTGGCCATCCTGCTGGCCGGTTTCCTCTGGACCCGCCTGCCCGAGTCGTTGCGCCTGCGGGTGCCGGAGGGCTGGGAAAGCGCTCTGCTGATCCCGGTGGTCATCGGCGTCGGTTGGTTCGCCCTGGGCATCAGCTCGCATCTGGAGGCCTGGTTCTTCGGCGGCGACATGCGCCTGTGGATCAGCAACGACCTGGGTATCACCTACGACCAGCGCAACGCCCTGATCGTCGGCCTGGCGATGGGTTTTGCGGTGATCCCGAACATCTATTCGATCGCCGAGGACGCCGTGTTCAGCGTGCCGAAGAGCCTGACCCTAGGTTCCCTGGCGCTCGGCGCGACGCCCTGGCAGACCCTCACGCGGGTGGTGATCCTCACCGCCAGCCCGGGGATTTTCTCGGCGCTGATGATCGGCATGGGCCGCGCGGTTGGCGAGACCATGATCGTGCTGATGGCCACCGGCAACACCCCGGTGATGGAGATGAACCTGTTCGAAGGCATGCGCACCCTGGCGGCCAACGTCGCGGTGGAGATGCCCGAATCGGAAGTCGGCGGCTCGCACTACCGGGTGCTGTTCCTCGCCGCCTTGGTGCTGCTGATGTTCACCTTCGTGATGAACACCCTGGCCGAGCTGATTCGTCAACGCCTGCGGAAAAACTATGCGTCCCTGTAAAACATGGCCTGCCCAGCAGGCCCATCTGCTGACCCTCACCCCTCGGGGGAGAGGGTGCCCGCAGGGCAGGAGCGGGGCAGGCGGTCATCGCGTACTGGCCGTGACCCTCTCCCCCAGCCCCTCTCCCGCAAGCGGGAGAGGGGAGCAAGCAGGCTTCCTCACCCGTGTGGGGAAAGACACGCAAAGCGGCAGCGGAAAGACGTTGGGAACGACCCAAAAAGGTTCTGAATTGTGAAACAGATTTCCCTGAAAGGTTGGTTCAAGAGTGGCGCCCCGGGCATCTGGCTGAGCGGCGGCGCGGTGTCGATCGCGGTGATCATGACCCTCGGCCTGCTCGCCGTGATTGCCGTGCGTGGCCTCGGCCACTTCTGGCCAGCCGATCTGGTGCAGACGCGCTACGAGGTGCCTGGGCAGGCGGCGGTGCTGATGGTCGGCGAGGAAGTGCAACGCGAGGAAGTGCCGCGTGAGCGTCTGAAAAGCGCCGGTTTGCCGGTACCCGCCGAAGGCAGCGAGTTCATGACCCGCGAGCTGTTCAAAGTCGGCAACCGCGACGTCTACGGCAGCGATTTCACCTGGGTGGTCGGCGAGTGGCTGCACGAGCAGAGCACCCCGGCCGAGTTGGTGACCCTGGAACGCCGCGAGTGGGGCAACTTCTACGGCAGCCTGGTCAGCGTCAAAGAGCACGGCAAGGTGATCGCCGAAGGCGCGGCCGCGATGCCGGAACTGCAGACGCGTCTGCAGCGCATCGAGGAGTTGTACGCCCAGGTCAGTCGCCTGGAAAAAAGCGATATCGGCGCGATCAACCATGGCCTCGAGCGCCTGCGTCTGCAGACCCGCAAGCTCGAGTTGGACCATCAGCTGACGGATGCCGCGCAGGCCGATATCGCCGCCGAGCGCGCCGAGCTGGAGGCCCGCTACAAGGTCCTGGAGGCCGAACTGGTTGGCCTGCATGAAGCATTCAACCGCGACAGCGTGGTGATGCGCGAGTCGACCGGCAAGGAAGTCGAGGTCAGCCTCGGCAAAGTCGTGCATGCCTATCAGCCGAACAGCATGTCGGTGTTCACCAAGCTCGGCTTCTACTTCAAGAAGCTCTGGGAATTCCTCAGCGACGACCCGCGTGAGGCGAATACCGAAGGCGGCATCTTCCCGGCGATTTTCGGCACGGTGATGATGACCCTGATCATGGCGGTGATCGTCACCCCGTTCGGCGTGCTGGCCGCCGTGTACCTGCGCGAATACGCCAAGCAGGGCCTGCTGACGCGGATCATCCGCATCGCCGTGAACAACCTCGCCGGCGTGCCGGCGATCGTCTACGGGGTGTTCGGCCTGGGCTTCTTCGTCTACGTGCTGGGCGGTTCGCTGGACCGGCTGTTCTTCCCCGAAGCGCTGCCGGCGCCAACCTTTGGTACGCCTGGTCTGTTGTGGGCCTCGCTGACCCTGGCGCTGCTCGCCGTGCCGGTGGTGATCGTCGCCACCGAAGAAGGCCTGGCGCGGATTCCGCGCACGGTGCGCGAAGGCTCGCTGGCGCTGGGTGCGACCAAGGCCGAGACGCTGTGGAAGATCGTCCTGCCGATGGCCAGCCCGGCGATCATGACCGGCATGATCCTCGCCGTGGCCCGCGCCGCCGGTGAAGTGGCGCCGCTGATGCTGGTCGGCGTGGTCAAGCTGGCGCCGAGCCTGCCGGTGGATGGCAACTACCCGTATCTGCACCTCGACCAGAAGATCATGCACCTGGGCTTCCATATTTATGACGTCGGTTTCCAGAGCCCTAACGTCGAGGCCGCACGGCCGCTGGTGTACGCCACCGCGCTGCTGCTGGTGCTGGTGATCGCCGTGCTCAACCTGTCGGCCGTGGCGATCCGCAACCACCTGCGCGAGAAGTACAAGGCGCTGGACAACTAATCCTACGGCCGCCGCGAGCCCGCCTCACGGCCACCGAGAAACACTGAATTTCACGTGGAGCACATCATGCACACCGACACTCATACCCACGGCCTGGACATGGCCGCCCTCGGCCGTACCAAGCAGAGCTTGCGCCTGGCCGAGGAAAGCGTGGCGCTGGAAGTGCCCGGGCTGAACCTGTTCTACGGCGACAAGCAGGCGCTCTACGACGTCGCGATGAACATCCCCAAGCAGCGCGTCACCGCGTTCATCGGTCCGTCCGGTTGCGGCAAGTCGACCCTGCTGCGCTGCTTCAACCGGATGAACGATCTGGTCGACGGTTGCCGTGTCGACGGTGCGATCAACCTCGACGGCCACAACATCTATCGTAAGGGCGAGGACGTCGCCGAGTTGCGCCGCCGGGTCGGCATGGTGTTCCAGAAGCCCAACCCGTTCCCCAAGAGCATCTACGAGAACGTCGCCTACGGCCTGCGCATCCAGGGCGTGAACCAGAAACGCCTGCTCGATGAAACCGTCGAATGGGCGCTGAAAAGCGCGGCGCTGTGGAACGAGGTCAAGGACCGCCTGCACGATTCGGCGCTCGGCCTGTCCGGCGGCCAGCAGCAGCGTCTGGTGATTGCCCGGACCATCGCCGTATCGCCGGAAGTGCTGCTGCTCGACGAACCCTGCTCGGCGCTCGACCCGATCTCCACCCTCAAGGTCGAAGAGCTGATCTACGAGCTGAAAAGCAAGTACACCATCGTCATCGTCACCCACAATATGCAGCAGGCGGCGCGGGTTTCCGACTACACGGCGTTTATGTACATGGGCAAACTGATCGAGTACGGCGACACCGACACGCTGTTCACCAATCCGGCGAAGAAGCAGACCGAGGACTACATCACCGGTCGCTACGGCTAACGCGGACAGTCCCCTCTCCCGCTGGCGGGAGAGGGTTAGGGAGAGGGTGGCGCGTTCAGGCCCTCTCCCCCGGCCCCTCTCCCACTCTTCATCAACAAAGAGTGGGAGAGGGGAAGACAAAACCCGGCTCAGGATTATCAGATGATCAACAAAGACAGCCTCACCCATCACATTTCCCAGCAGTTCAACGCCGAACTGGAGGACGTGCGCAGCCACCTCCTGGCGATGGGCGGGCTGGTCGAGAAGCAGGTCAACGACGCGGTGACCGCACTGATCGACGCCGACTCCGGGTTGGCCCAGCAGGTCCGTGAAGTCGACGACCGGATCAACCAGATGGAGCGCAACATCGACGAGGAATGCCTGCGCATCCTCGCCCGCCGTCAACCGGCCGCCTCCGACCTGCGCCTGATCATCAGCATTTCCAAGTCGGTGATCGACCTCGAGCGGATCGGCGACGAGGCGACCAAAATCGCCAAGCGCGCGATCCTCCTCACCGAGGAAGGCGAGTCGCCGCGCGGCTACGTCGAAGTCCGCCATATCGGTGAACAGGTGCGCAACATGGTCCGCGAGGCGCTCGACGCTTTCGCCCGTTTCGACGCCGACCTGGCGCTGTCGGTGGCGCAGTACGACAAGACCATCGACCGCGAGTACAAGACCGCGCTGCGCGAACTGGTCACCTACATGATGGAAGATCCGCGCTCGATCTCCCGCGTGCTCAACGTGATCTGGGCGCTGCGTTCGCTGGAGCGTATCGGCGATCATGCGCGCAACATCGCCGAACTGGTGATCTACCTGGTGCGCGGCACCGACGTTCGCCATCTGGGCCTGACCCGCATGAAGGAAGAAGTGCAGGGCGACCGGGGCAAGGACGACAGCGGGGTCTGAGCCCCGAGCCGGCCGCCAGCACGGTTGGCCATCGGCCACTGACGAGGGCTATGCTTGCGGCGGTTCTGTAGGAGTAGCCGATGAGCAAGGTCAGTGTTCTGGTGGTGGATGACGCGCCGTTTATTCGCGATCTGGTCAAGAAAAGTCTGCGCAGCCATTTCCCCGGCATCGTCCTCGATGAGGCGGTGAATGGCCGCAAGGCCCAGCAGTTGCTCGCCCGGCAGGCCTTCGACCTGATCCTCTGCGATTGGGAAATGCCGGAAATGAGCGGCCTCGAACTGCTCGCCTGGTGCCGCCAGCAAGACGCGCTGAAGACCACGCCGTTCATCATGGTCACCAGTCGCGGCGACAAGGAAAACGTCGTCCAGGCCATCCAGGCCGGGGTGTCCGACTACATCGGCAAACCTTTCTCCAGCGAGCAGCTGACCAGCAAAGTGGCCAAGGCCCTGAGCCGCGCCGGCAAACTCGCGGGTTTGCAGAGCCAGGCCACCAAGCCGGCCGTCACCTCGGCGTTTGCCAACGACTCCTTGGCGGCTCTGACCGGTGGCAAGGCGGAGGTGATTGCGCCTGTCGCCGCGCGGGCTCCTGCCGTTGCCAGCAGCGCGCCGGCCGGCGGGCCCGCCGCCGCATCGAAAGCGGCCGCACAAGGCAATCGCGGGCAAGGCCAGCTGCGTTTACCGGGCGGCAGCCTGCCGTGCGTGATCAAGGCGCTGAGCTTGAAAGAGGCGCTGTTGCTGGTGAAGCGTGGCGAACCGTTGCCGCAGGTGCTGGAAAGCGCCGTGCTCGATCTGCAGCAAGGCGACAGCGGCGAAGACGTCGCCCGCCTCAATGGTTATCTGCACGCGGTCGCCGCCTTCGAGCCGAAGCCGGACAGCGAATGGCTGCAGCTGACCCTGCGCTTCGTCGATAAAGACCCACAGAAACTCGATTATCTGTCGCGGCTGATCGCCCGCGGCACTACGCAACGGCATTTCGTCCCCGGCGCGTAGGCGGGGAGTGAACGGCGTCTCGCTGCGCGCACCGGCCGACGATCGGCGACTCCCCGGCGGACGGCGGCACTGCTAGTCTTGGCCGCACACAAAAACATAAAGACGCCGCCGGGCCGTGATGCTGGGCCGGGCAGGTCGTCGCCGACAACAACAACGATAATGGGTGGGTGGGATCATGCTGGGGCGCATATTCCTGATACTGGGCGGGCTGGTCATGGCCGCGCCGGCGATGGCGTTGACCATCTACAAATACACCGACGCCAATGGCGTGGTGACCTACACCGACAAGGCCGTGCGCGGCGCGCAGGAATTCGTGTTCCGTGAGCGCATGGTCGAACGCCTGGAAAACCAGGTGAAGCTGGAAACCAAGAAGCACGCCGCCGGCGAGACCTTGCTGGTGCGTAACGATTTACACGCACCGGTGGAAGTCGAGTTGCGTCTGACCAAGCTGGATAACGTGGTCGGTGCGCCGGCCCAGCCGATCCGCTGGGTGCTGCCGCCGCGCAGCACCATTCGCCTGGCCACCCTGGCGCCGCACAATGCCGACAAACCGCTGCGCTACACGCCCAAGCTGCGCTATGCGCTGGGCGATCCGCGCCTGCAGCCGCAGGCCTTCTCCTATCCGCTGCCTTGGCGCGGCGGGCCGTTTCGCCTGACCCAGGGCGCCAACGGCAAGTACAGCCATTTCACCCCCAAGGGCCGCTACGCCATGGACATCGCCATGCCCGAGGGCACGCCGATCGTCGCGGCGCGCGCGGGCATGGTGGTGAGTTCCGAGAATCGCCAGAGTGGGCGCGGCAATAACCCGTCCGGCAACTATGTGCGGATTCTCCACGACGACGGCACCATGGGCGTGTACCTGCACCTGATGCGCGGTTCGGTGCTGGTCAGCGAAGGTCAGCGGATCAGCATTGGCACGCCGCTAGCGCGGTCCGGCAACACCGGCAACAGCACCGGTCCGCACCTGCACTTCGTGGTGCAACGCAACATGGGCCTGGCCCTGGAATCGATTCCCTTCGACTTCAATCAGCCGGTCGACGGCCAGCCCAACTTCGCCATCGGCGGGGATTGAGCGGGGAGTTTCTGCTCTCGTTCAGGGCGCGGGACACCCTTCGTCGGCTGGTCGCCGCGGGTTCGCCAAGTGATTTATGGTGAGTCCTGCAGGCGCGTCGCTGTCTGTTGAAAACATCCACGCCGAACCATCGGGTCTATGCCGACACGAAGTGTGAACCGATGGGGATTTCAGCCGGGAGGTTCAAGTCATGAACATGCACTTCACCAATCCGCATTGTGTACACCGCGAGTACCGCATCAGCGCCGCGGTCGTCGAGCATCCAGGCATTCCCACGCCCTGGGCGGCCGGTTGCCTGATCACCACGCCGGAAGGGCAGACCACCAAGCGCATCCTCCTGCCACTGCAATACGAGTTTCTCGCCGAACAGGACAGCGCCGAGCGCGCCTCGCTGGCGCACGGCAAATGGCTGGTGGATCAGCATCTCGATCACGGCCGGGAATTCAGCTAGGGCGCGTGAACATAGCCCGGATGGATTCCGGGCTATGGCCGGCAAGATGGCTCAGTCGAGCTTGAGGACCTTGGCGAGGATGATCTTCGGCCCCTTCATCTTCTTGACGATGATGCGCAGACCTTCGACCTCCAGCACTTCTTCCTCTTCCGGCACCCGCTTGAGGGTTTCATAGACTAGCCCGGCGAGGGTTTCCGCTTCGATATGGTCGAGGTCGACGCTGAGCAGGCGCTCGACCTTGAACAGCGGGGTGTCGCCGCGCACCAGCAGTTTGCCCGGCTGGTAGGCGAGGATGCCGCGCTCGGCCTTGCGATGCTCGTCCTGAATGTCGCCGACCAGGGCTTCCAGCACGTCTTCCATGGTCAGGTAGCCGATGACTTTACCGTCCGCCTCCTCGACCACGGCGAAGTGCGAGCCGCCCTGGCGGAACTGCTCGAGCAGGCTGGACAGCGGCATGTGCCGGCTGACTCGCTCCAGCGGATGCATCAGCTCGCTCAGTTTGAGGGACGAGGGCAGCATTTCCAGCAGCGACAGGTGCAGCAGCAGATCCTTGATGTGCAGGACGCCGACAAACTCGCCGCTGGCCTCGTCGTACACCGGGTAGCGGCTGTATTTGTGCCGGCGGAACACGCTGAAGACCTGATCCAAGGTCGCGTTCAGCTCCAGGTAGACCAGGTCTTCACGGGAGTTGGCCCAGTCGACCACTTCCAGTTCGCCGAGCTCCACCGCCGAGGCCAGCACGCGCATGTCCTGGTCGCTGGGATTGCTGGCGCGGCTGGAATGCAGGATCAGCTTGAGTTCGTCACGGCTGTAATGGTGTTCGTGATGCGGTCCCGGCTCGCCTTGGCCGGCAATGCGCAGGATGGCGTTGGCACTGGCGTTGAGCAGGTAGATGGCCGGGTACATCAGCCAGTAGAACAGGTACAGCGGCGCCGCCGTCCACAGCGACAGCAGCTCGGGTTTGCGGATCGCCCAGGACTTGGGTGCCAGCTCGCCGACCACGATATGCAGGTAGGAAATGATGAAGAACGCGGTGAAGAAGGCGATGCCGTGGAGCAGCTGCGGCGAATCCACGCCCAGCCCTTCGAGCAGCGGCTTGAGCAGGTGCGCGAAGGCCGGTTCGCCGACCCAGCCGAGGCCCAGCGAGGCCAGGGTGATGCCCAGCTGGCAAGCCGACAGATAGGCGTCCAGCTGGTTGTGCACGGTGCGCAGGATATGTCCGCGCCAGCCATGTTTCTCGGCGATGGCTTCGACCTTGGTCGAGCGCAGCTTGACCATGGCGAATTCGGCGGCAACGAAGAAACCGTTGAGCAGCACCAGAAACAGGGCGAAGAGAATGAGGCCGAAATCGGCGAAGTAGGAGAGGAAACTGGTACTACTGGAAGGGTCCATTGGGATTTTGCTTGGCTAATGACCGGACAAGGGTGCAGCGTGACTCGTGACTTTGCAAGCTACGGGCCATCTAGCGGCGGACCAGTTGTGTAACTGGAAAATGACAGGTGAAAGTGCTGCCTTGGCCCGGCTCGCTGCTGATTTGCAGGTGGCCACGGTGGCGCAGCAGCACATGTTTGACGATGGCCAGGCCCAGCCCGGTGCCGCCGGTGTGCGCGGCGCGGCTGCCATCGACGCGGTAGAAGCGCTCGGTCAGCCGCGGCAGATGCTTGGCTTCGATGCCCGGGCCGTTATCGCTGACGCTGAGGTAGGCGCCGCGCTCGTCGGCCCACCAGCGGATGCGGATCTGCCCCTCGGCGGGGGTGTATTTCACCGCGTTGAAAATCAGGTTGGAAAACGCGCTGCGCAGTTCGACTTCACTGCCTTTGAGGCGGATCGCTGGATCGGCTTCCAGGCTCAGGCGGTGATTGCGGCCGGCGGACAGCGCGCGCGCATCGGCCTGGATCGACAGCAGCAGCAGGTCGACTGTGACCGGCAAGTTGTCCGACGGGTAATCGGCGGCTTCCAGCTTGGCCAGCAGCAGCAAATCGTTGAGCAGGTTCTGCATGCGCAGGCCTTGTTGCTGCATTTGCTGCAGGGCTCGGAGCCAGCGCGGATTGAGCTGTTCGGCGTTGTCGACGAGGGTTTCCAGGTAGCCGCTGATCACCGTCAGCGGCGTGCGCAGTTCGTGGGAGACGTTGGTGACGAAATCCTTACGCATCTGTTCCAGCTGATGCACCCGGGTGACGTCGCGCACCACCATCACATGTTCGCCATGCCCGTAGGGCGTGAGCTGCAGCTGCAGGCGCAGCTGTTCGTTGACCGGCGAGGGCAGTTCCAGCGGCTCGGGATGCTGGCGCTGCTCGAAATACTCCTTGAAGCGCGGGTGGCGGACCAGGTTGGTGACTGGCTGGTTGACGTCTTGCGGGGTCTTCAGGCCGAGCAGGGTTTGCGCGGCGCGGTTCCACCATTCCAGATTGCCATCGGCGTCGAGCATGACCACCGCGTCCTTGAGCGCGGCGGTTGATTCCTGCGCGCGGTCGATCACCGCCTGCAGGCCGTCACGCTCGCCCTGCGCGCGGCGTTGCAGACGATACAGGCTGTCGAAGACTTCGCCCCACAGCCCGCTGCAATGCGGCGGTGCTTGGTCGGTTTGATGGTGCAGCCAGTGCTGCAGGCGCAGCAGCTGCCAGAGCGTCCAGCCGAGAAAGGCGCCGAAGCCCACGGCCAGCGCCCAGGCATATTCGCCACTGAGCAAGCCGACCAGCAGGCAGGCGCTAATCAGCAGTAACAGTTGGCGTATGACTACGCCGCGCCAATCTTGATTCACTGGGAAAACGTGTCCTTGTGGAGCGGCACAGAAGCGGGATCAGCTTTTGGTGGAGAAACGATAGCCGGTCCCACGGACCGTCTGCACCAGATTCTCGTAAACCTCGCCGAGTGCCTTGCGCAGGCGACGGATATGCACGTCCACGGTGCGTTCCTCGACATACACGTTGCCGCCCCAGACCTGATCGAGCAGCTGGCCACGGGTATAGGCGCGCTCCTGGTGGGTCATGAAGAACTGCAGCAGACGGTATTCGGTGGGGCCCATTTCCGCCGGCTTGCCGTCAATGGTCACCCGGTGGCTGATCGGGTCGAGTAGCAGGCCGCCGACTTCGATCGGCGTTTCGCTGTCGCTTGGGCCAGCGCGGCGCAATACGGCCTTCAGGCGGGCGACCAGCTCGCGCGGCGAGAACGGCTTGGTGATGTAGTCGTCGGCGCCGACTTCCAGGCCCTGGATCTTGTTGTCCTCTTCGCCCTTGGCGGTGAGCATGATGATCGGGATGTCGCCGGTCAGCTCGTCGCGCTTCAAACGCCGCGCCAGTTCGATGCCCGAGGTGCCGGGTAGCATCCAGTCGAGCAGAATCAGGTCGGGCTTGCGGTCGATGATGATGGCGTGGGCCTGCTGGGTGTTTTCCGCCTCCAGGCAGTCGTACCCGGCCATTTCCAGCGCCACGGCGATCATTTCGCGAATCGGCGCTTCGTCGTCGACGATGAGGATGTTTTTGCCAACCATGCAAACCTCGAGAGCTATTCCTGTTGCAGGGCATTAGATAACGGAATTATTGCAGTGATGTGACATGCGGTGCGAATCCGCGTGACCGCGCAGGTCAGTGGACTATGCTCACAAGCAGCCCGGCACCTGGCCGGGCCATCCAGTCTGGAGCGCCATGCCTGGCGGTCGCCTCCAGGCCTGCCCTGTCGAGGCTATCGTGCCGTCGGATCGCCTCTGTTGATGCGGAGGAACTTGAGATGCGCAAACCCTTCCTGCTGGCGGCCTTTGCCGGCGCACTGCTGACCCTTCCCACCCTGGCCCTGGCCGACGAGCCAGCCACCACCAAGAACGGCATGCTGGTCGATGCTCAAGGCATGACCCTGTACGCCTATGACAAGGACAGCGCCGGCAAATCGGCCTGCAACGGCCAGTGCGCGGCCAATTGGCCACCGCTAGCGGCCGCGGCTGGCGCCAAGGGCGATGGAGCCTGGACGGTGATCAAGCGTGACGATGGCAGTGCGCAATGGGCATATGCCGGCAAGCCGCTGTACACCTTCGTGCAGGACAAGCAGGCCGGCGATATCACCGGCGACGGCAAGATGGGCGTGTGGCATATCGCCAAGCCGTAGGATGGGTCGAGGAGCGTAGCGACGATACCCATCGCGGCGTTGATGGGTATCGCAGGCTCAACCTGCGCGGCCCGACCCATCCTACGGACTGCGCGGGGCGCCGGCCGGACTCAGCGCAGCGCGTAGTCGGCGACGATGCCGATAAAGATTGCCAGTCCGGCCCAGTGGTTGTGCAGAAACGCCTGGAAGCACAGCTGCGGATCGCGTGTGCGGGTGCTCCAGAACTCCCAGGCGAAACAGCCCGCCGCGACCAGCAGGCCGAGGTAAAAGCCCAGGCCGAGCTCGAAACGGCTGCCGGCCAGCAGCAAACAGAACAGCGCCAGGCCCTGCAGGGTGAGGATGATCAGCCGGTCGGCGTCGCCGAACAGGATCGCGGTGGACTTCACCCCGATCTTCAAATCGTCCTCGCGGTCGGTCATCGCGTAGTAGGTGTCGTAGGCCACGGTCCACAGCAGATTGGCGATGTACAGCAACCAGGCCGCCGCCGGCAATTCGCCGGTCTCGGCGGTGAAAGCCATCGGCATGCCCCAGGAAAACGCCGCGCCGAGCACCACCTGTGGATAGAAGGTGTAGCGCTTCATAAACGGATAACAGGCCGCCAGCGCCAGGCCGCCGAACGACAGCCAGATGGTCGTGGCGTTGGTGAACAGCACCAGCAGGAAGCTCAGCGCGACCAGCACGGCAAACAGGATCAGCGCCTCGCGCGGCTTGATCACGCCGCTGGCCAGCGGCCGCGCGCGGGTGCGATCGACGTGGCCATCGAAGTTGCGATCGGCGTAATCGTTGATCACGCAGCCGGCGGCGCGCATGAGGATCACCCCGATCACGAAGATCAACACGAGCTTGACGCTCGGCGTGCCCTGGCCGGCGATCCACAGCGCCCACAGGGTCGGCCAGAGCAGCAGATAGATGCCGATCGGCTTGTCCATGCGCGTTAGCTGGATGAAGTCCCAGGCGCGCGGATGCAGACGGTTCAGCGATTTCAGCAGGCGGGTGTACATCGGGCGCGTCTCCAGGCGGGTTGCGCGGGATTATACGGTCGCGAGCTGCGGCGATTGCAGCCAGCACGTGACTGCTTTTGTGTAGGAGCGAATTCATTCGCGATGCTTATCACTCTCCGAGCATCGCGAATGAATTCGCTCCTACGGCTGTGCAGTTTCGAACTGTTGCCAGAGCGTCGGCAGAAAGACTTCGGCGACCAGCACGCCCAGGGCTCCGCGGCTGAAGCACGAGCGCCGCGCCCACAGGCCTTCGGCACGCACCTCGGCGGGTAACCAGGTGGCCGGGTAGCGGCACACCTCGATGGGTCCGCGGGCGAAGGCGCGGTCGCTGAACAGTAACTCGCCGAGCGAGCGACTGCCGAGCAGGCTGAGGTCGAAACCCGAGCCTTCCAGCGCTTCTCGCGCCGCCACGCTCCGGGCGAACACCCAAGGCTCCCCGCGGCCGCGCAAATACACCTCGCGCACCCAGCCGAGGCTCTCGATGGCGACGCCCAGCGCCTGGCATTCGTCGGCGCGTAGCACCTGCCAACCTTCGCTGAGCGGGGTGACGCTGAACTGTTCGGCAGACAGCTCGGTAAGCCGACGAGTCAGCGAGCCTTCATCGAACAACCAGTCGCGCAGCAGGGCGCCGGGCTGTGGATGTAGGTGGCTGGCGCTGAGCCAGCGCGGGGTGTGGGCAAGGACGGCGTGCGGCACGGAAGCGGCTATCTGAGCGGATACGAGGCGGCGAGCTTAGCATGATTGCCCGTTCGTCCCGGCGCCCCGCCAAAGGTTGGGGTGCGCCGGATGGCACTTGCGTCGGCGCCGATGGATCAGTACAAAGCGCGCAGAGCCGGACGGCATTATTTCTGCATCGATCGTCTGGCCGTCAGCCTGAGAACCGAGGTAGTTCGCGATGAAGAAGTGGCAGTGTGTGGTCTGTGGCCTGATTTACGACGAAAGCCAGGGTTGGCCGGACGAAGGCATCGTCGCCGGGACCGCTTGGCAGGACGTGCCGGAAGACTGGCTGTGCCCGGACTGCGGCGTCAGCAAGGGCGACTTCGAGATGATCGAGATCGCCTGATAAGAATATGTACGGAAACGGCGGCCAATGGCCGCCGTTTTCATTTATCTCCCAGTTATGGGGTGAGCGAACCCTGAGATATGGGGCTTTTTGTTTTATCCCCTCGCCCCGCTGGGGAGAGGGCTGGAGCAATCTGGCCAACGCCTTTACCGACATGACTCCCTCTCCCCCAGCCCCTCTCCCATGAATGGGAGAGGGGAGCCAGAACAGCTCGCCGTTCAGCCCTTACCCAATTGGCTGTAGCTCTCGAACGCCTGATCGTAAAAGCGCTCTAGGCGCTCGCCGATCGGCCCGCCTCGATGTGGGCCGGAGAGCGCCGCTCAGCCCTCGGACGCGCCTGCCCTAACCAAGGTCGGGTCGCCCCGTGCGATCATTGGCGCAGCCGGCCAAATCCGTTAGGGTCCGATTAGCATCCGCACCGCGAGGTCAATATGCGCAAGTGGCAATGCGTGGTCTGCGGCTTCATTTATGACGAAGCCGCCGGTCTGCCGGAGGAAGGCATCGCACCCGGAACCGCCTGGGAAGACATCCCCGCCGACTGGGTATGCCCGGATTGCGGCGCCGGCAAAATCGATTTCGAGATGATCGAAATCGCCTGACACCCCGCTTCCCCAAAATTCTGCCGACGGCTCGCGGGCCGTCGCCTCGTGTCAACGTTTGGAGTCCGCAATGAGTGCACCCGTAGTGATCATCGGTACCGGCCTGGCCGGCTACAACCTGGCCAAGGAATTTCGCAAGCTGGATGGCGACACGCCGCTGCTGCTGATCACCGCCGATGACGGCCGCTCCTATTCCAAGCCGATGCTGTCCACCGGCTTTGGCAAGAACAAGGACGCCGATGGCCTGGCCATGGCCGAGCCGGGCGCGATGGCCGAACAGCTCAAGGCCGAGGTGCGCACCCACACGCGCATCACCGGCATCGATCCGGGCCACCAGCGCCTATGGATCGGCGAGGAAGCCGTGGCCTACCGCGATCTGGTGCTGGCCTGGGGCGCGGAAACCATCCGTGTGCCGGTCGAGGGCGATGCTGGTGACGCCATCTTCCCGATCAACGATCTCGAAGACTACGCACGCTTTCGCGCCGCGGCGGCGGGCAAGCAACGCGTGTTGCTGCTGGGCGCCGGGCTGATCGGCTGCGAGTTCGCCAATGACTTAAGCCTTGGCGGCTATCAGGTCGAACTGGTGGCGCCGTGCGAACAGGTCATGCCCGGCCTGCTGCATCCGGCCGCCGCCGCGGCGGTGCAAGCCGGGCTGGAAGGGCTCGGCGCGCGCTTTCATCTCGGCCCGGTGCTGGCCAGTCTGCAGCGTCACGGTGACAGCCTGCAGGCGCATCTATCCGATGGCAGCCTGGTCGACTGCGACGTGGTGGTCTCGGCGGTCGGCCTGCGGCCGCGCACCGAACTGGCTGCCGCCGCCGGGTTGGCGGTGAACCGCGGCGTAGTAGTCGATCGACAGCTACAGACTTCACACGCCAACGTCTATGCGCTCGGCGACTGCGCCGAGGTCGACGGCCTTAATCTGCTCTATGTCATGCCGCTGATGGGCTGTGCCCGCGCGCTGGCGCAAACCTTGGCCGGTACGCCGACCGCCGTCACCTATGGGCCGATGCCGGTGCTGGTGAAAACCCCGGCCTGCCCGCTGGTGGTTTCGCCGCCGCCGCGCGGCATGAGCGGCGAGTGGACGGTGGAAGGTAGCGGCGCCGATATCAAGGCGCTGTGCCGGGATGGGACCGGGCGCCTGCTCGGTTATGCGTTAACCGGTACGGCCGTACAGGAAAAATTGGCGCTCAATAAGGAACTCCCAGGCTTATTGGCATAAATGTCTTGCGTTCTGTCATTTAAGCCCTTGTGAACGACCGTCAAAACGGCTCTAGCGTACTGGCGCCGGACCTTATCGCGTGCCATTCTCCCTCGGTCTGCCGCAGCGCAGAGCTGTTGCGGCGCCTTCGGCGCTGTTCGGGAAGAGCAGCACAGACACACAACAACAACAAAACGTCAAAGAGGCTTCTATGCGCAAACCGGAACTCGCCGCAGCAATCGCCGACAAGGCTGATCTCACCAAAGATCAGGCCAGTCGCGTCCTTAATGCAGTACTCGAAGAAATCACCAACGCGCTGAACCGCAAGGACAGCGTCACCCTGGTTGGCTTCGGTACTTTCGTGCAGCGCCATCGCGGCGCTCGCACCGGCAAAAACCCGCAAACCGGTGCGCCGGTGAAAATCAAAGCCAGCAATACCGTGGCCTTCAAGCCAGGCAAATCGTTGAAAGACGCGGTCAACTGATCGGCGTTGCGGCACCCGGAGCCAGCCGGCTCCGGTGCTGTCCAATCGGCCGTTTCGCACCCATCGAAGGCTGGCTGTAGTCCCTCCCGTAAATCGCTACAATGCGCCGCTTTTCTCTCCCCCCGCCGAGGTCGTGCGCATGAAATTCCGCTTTCTACTCTGGATGCTGGGCCGCCTGATGGCTAAAGCCAGCCGGGCCAATCCTGCCTTTCAACAACAGTTGGCCGGTAAGGACCTGATCTTTCAGCTGCATACCCTGGACGGCAAAGTCGCCCGCCACTTCATCGTCAAAGACCAGCGTCTGGTCAGCCAGCGCGGCCCGGCCAGCGCTCCGGCCTTCGCCATCGGTTTCAAGGATGCGGCCTACGGGTTCGCCACCATGAATGCCAAGAACAAGCAGTTGGCCTTCATGCAAGGTATCCAGAACAAGGACATCCAGATTCAGGGCAACCCGGCTTTGGTGATCTGGTTCCAGGGCCTGACCAAGTTCCTCGTGCCGAAGAAGAAAAGCGCTGAGAAAAAGGCGGCCTGATCGCCAATTCGCCCGGCGCCCGCTAGTCGGCGTCCGGGCCTTTTGGTTAGGCTGGCGGCAATCATTCATGGATGTTTGCCCATGCGCTCGCTGATCGCCCTCCCGCTGCTCCTTTACGCGCTATTCGCCCACGCTGAACCGGCCAAACCGGGCAGTCTCCAGCAAGCCTTTGAACTGTCCGGCATCGACTTGCTGTGCGCACAAGCGGCGCCGATGATTCAGCGTGGCCTGCCGGCTGAGCGACATCCAGCGATTGCCACGTTGTTCGCTGCCGAGCCGTTGTGCGCCGAGCTGGCGAGCCAAGTGGCCGCGCAGCTGGATGCGACGGAGGTGCGGCAAGTCGAAGCGTTGTTGAGCAGCCCGTTGGCGCAGCGTTTTACCGCCGCGGAGCGGGCCGTCGGCGAGCCGGGCGGCGCCCAGGCACTGGCCGAGTACCGCGAGCAGTTGAAGAACAAGCCGCCGTTGCTGGCGCGCTTGGAGCTGGTCCGGCGCGTCGATCGAGCCGCGCACACCAGTGAGCTGGCCACCCTGCTGCGTTACGAGACCGGCAAAACCCAGGCGCTAGTGGCGATCAAGGCGCGTGGCGACAACCTCAGCGAGCAGGCGCTCGGCGAGCAGACCGCCAAGCAGGCACAGGCGCTGCAGGCCTCCAGCGCCGAGGCGGTGCATTCGTTCATGCTGTATGCCTATCGGCAGATGCCCAGCGACGCGGTGCAGGATTACGCCACCCTGTATGTGCAGGAGCCAGTGCGCCGCTTGCTCGCGGCCAGCCTCGCGGCCTTGCCGAAGCTATTCGCCGAGCGCCGCGCCGCCATTAAGTAGGACTAAATCAAGACCAATAAAAAGCGCCGCTTACCAGGCTGGTAAGCGGCGTTTTTGTTGGCGCTGAGCGGTGGGCTCAATGCACGTGGAAGTGCTGGTGCTGGCTGGCCAGCTCGCGCAGCGCGGTTTCGGCGTTCTGCACTTTGTCCAAGGCTTCCTCGGCCTTCTCGCGGCTGATGCCGAGGTCCTCATACAGGCTGTCCGGGATTGGCAGTTGCGGGCCGCTGCCGATCCCACGGTTACGCAGCAGGCTGACGGTCAGACAGACCAGATTCGGGTAGGCGGATTGCGGGCCGCGGTAATCCGGGTCGTGCTGAAAGCGCAAGGCGCAGGCCAGTTCTTCCGGCATGTCCCAGTGGCGCATCAGCCAGGCGCCGATCTGTTCGCGGCTGATGCCCAGCAGGTACTGCTCGATGTAACTGTGCGACACATGCGGGTTGACCTCCACATGCCGGCAGATCAGCGAGAAGTGTGGCGGGAACACATGGGCCAGGACCAGGTAGCCGAAGTTGTGCAGGAGTCCGGCGAGATAGGTCAGACCGCTTTCCGGGCGCAGCGCACGTGGCATGGCGCGGGTCAGGCCTTCGATCAGCGCGGCGGAGTAAATCGCCTGCTGCCAGTAAGGGGTGTCCTGTTGCGGGTGATCCTTGGGCAGGTTGAGGGTCTTGCCCAGCGCCAAGCCCAAGGCCAGGTTGATCACCAGATCGAAACCGAGCACGCGGACGATGGCGTCTTCCACCGAGCGGATCTTGCCGGGCGCCGCGTAGTAGGGTGAGGCAGCCCAGCTGACCACTTGCGCGGCGAGCGCCGGGTCGGTTTCTACCACACCGGTGATGTCGTCCACGGTGGCGTTGGGGTCGACGCGCAGCTTGATGATGCGCTGGGCGGTTTCCGGCAGGGGTGGAATCTCGATGGTTTCTTCCAGGCGTTGCTGAATGCGGCGCGCGGTGAAGGCCTGCACCGCCTGGTTGATTTCGTTGCGGTCGTCATGCGGACGATCGAGGTTGCGACGGATGCTCTCCAGCGGTTCGCCGAAACGCGCGGTACTGGCGTTACTCAGCAGACCGCGGAACGTCTCGCTGGCGATTTCCAGCAGCACCCCTGGTTGCCCGGATTCGATCAGCAACTGCGCTTCCTGCAGCAGGCGCTCGTCATACAGGCAGGGTACGCCGAGCAGCGGTGGTAGCGCCGGCAAACGCTCAAGCTTGTATTTGGCGAGCAGGTGCTCCTGGCGATCCGGTTTGACTGCTACCAGCGTGCGTCCGGTCAGTTCCGCCAGGCGGTTCAGATCGAGCAGCTGACTCTGCGGATAGAGCACCAACAGGGTGCCGACCGCATCTTCGAGCAGCACCGCTTGGACCCGCCGCGCGACTGCCAGCCTCGGCTGCTCGTGACGCACCTGGTACAGTACGCCAAGCTTCTCCAACTGTTGAAGAATCACGGCTGGCGCCTGCGGCGTGGGGTCGGTGGCGTGAGCGACTTCAGTCATGTAGGGCGTTCCGGCTGCGGATCAGTGGTCGTGAGCATAACGCTGGGGCTTTCCAGCGGCCAGCGTGGCGGAGTGATCATACTTGGCCATATTGCTGGCCATGGCGCAGCCAGCGTTCCAGCAGTGGGCTGACATGCTGCGGCCAGCGTGCCAGTAGCGCCTGAGCAGCGTCGCGCACGGCCGGTAGCAGGTCGGCGTCGCGCATCAGATCGGCGACCTTGAACTGCAACAGGCCGGTCTGGCGGGTGCCGAGCATCTCACCGGGGCCGCGCAGTTCCAGATCCTTTTCGGCGATCAAGAAGCCGTCGCAGGTCTCGCGCATGATGCCCAGGCGTTCGCGGCCCAGTTGCGACAGCGGCGGATGATAAAGCAGCACGCAGTGACTGGCGGCGCTGCCACGCCCGACCCGGCCACGCAGCTGATGCAGCTGGGCCAGCCCGAGACGCTCGGGGTTTTCGATGATCATCAGGCTGGCATTGGGCACATCGACGCCGACCTCGATCACCGTGGTGGCGACCAGCAGTTGCAGGTGTCCCTGCTTGAACTCATCCATCACCGCAGCCTTCTCGGCCGGCTTCATGCGCCCGTGGATGAGACCCACGCGCAGGCCGTCGAGGGCGGCGGACAAGTCCTCGTAGGTGGTCTCGGCGGCTTGGCAGGTAAGTTCTTCGGACTCCTCGATCAGCGTGCACACCCAATAGGCCTGGCGGCCTTCGCGGCAGGCCAGGCGCACCCGTTCGATCACTTCCAGGCGGCGGCTATCGGCGATCACCAGGGTATTCACCGGCGTGCGGCCGGGCGGCAGTTCGTCGAGGATCGAGGTGTCCAGGTCGGCATAGGCGCTCATCGCCAGGGTCCGCGGAATGGGCGTGGCGGTCATGATCAGCTGGTGCGGGCATTGCCGACCGTCGATACCCTTCTGGCGCAGAGCCAGGCGTTGTTGCACGCCGAAGCGGTGCTGCTCGTCGATGATCGCCAGGGCTAGGCGCGCGAAGCGCACTTCCTCCTGGAACAGCGCATGGGTGCCAACCACCATCGGCGTACCGGCGGCGATGCGCTCCAGCGCTGCGGTGCGGGCCTTGCCCTTGAGCTTGCCGGCCAACCAGGCGACCTCGATGCCCAGCGGTTCGAGCCAGCGCGAGAAATTCAGGAAGTGCTGCTCGGCGAGAATCTCGGTCGGCGCCATCAGCGCGACCTGATAACCGGCCTCTAAGGCCTGTAGCGCGGCGAGTGCGGCGACCACCGTCTTGCCGGCGCCGACATCACCCTGCACCAGGCGCAGCATCGGTTCGTCCTGGCTGAGGTCGTAGGCGATTTCCGCACCGACCCGGTGCTGCGCGCCGGTCGGCTGAAAGCCAAGATTGAGCAGGAACTGCTGCGGCAGGCGCGTGGCCAGCGGTAAGCGCGGCGCTTGCTGGGCGCGCACCGATTCGCGCAGACGTTGCAGCGACAGCTGATGGGTCAATAATTCCTCGAAGGCCAGGCGGTGCTGGGCCCAATGGCGGCCCTCGGCCAACTCCTCCAGATCGGCATCCGGCGGTGGTCGGTGCAGGTAGCGCAGGGCTTCGTCGAGTGGGCCGAGGTGGTAATCGCGGGCCAGTTCGGCTGGCAGCCAGTCGGGCAAGCTGTTCGGCCCGAGACGCGCCAGCGCCTGGCTGCTGAGCTGGCGCAGGCGCTGCTGGGTGAGGCCTTCGGTAGTCGGGTAGATGGGCGTCAGGGTCTGCTCGACGGGGGTGGCGTCGCCATCGTTGAGCGCGCGGTATTCCGGATGGTAGATCTCCAGCCCCGACGCGCCGGGACGCGCTTCGCCATAGCAGCGTAGCTGCGTGCCGCGCTTGAGGTTGTCTTTCTGCGCTTGGCTGAAGTGGTAGAAGCGCAGGCTGAGCGTGCCGCTGCCGTCCTGCAGGCGCACCAGCAGGCTGCGGCGGCGGCCCATGACCACGTCGGCGCCGGCTACCACGCCTTCGATCACCGCGTCCTGGCCGGGGCGCAAGGCGCCGATTGGCACGATGCGGGTGCGATCCTGGTAGCGCAGTGGCAGATGGAACAGCACATCCTGCAGGGTTTCCAGGCCGACCTTGGCGAGCTTTTCCGCCAACGCCGCGCCAACGCCCTTGAGGGCGGTGACCGAAATCTGCGCCAACTCGGTCATGCGGGCAGGGCTACATCCTGCGGACGGGCAGCTACCGAGCACAGGCGGATCGAGTCGGCCAATACTTCGATGGCCTTGGGCCGCGGGAAGCTGGCGCGCCAGGCGATGGCCACCGTGCGAAACGGCACCGGCGCGGTCAACGGGCGCACCTCGAAGATGCCCGGTGCGTAGTGGTGGCTGTCCACTGCCGACAGCGGCAGGATCGAGATGCCCATGCCGGAGGCGACCATGTGGCGGATGGTTTCCAGCGAGCTGGATTCCACGGTGGTGTGCTGGTTGCCTTCGTCACCGTGCTTGCGCAGGGTCGGGCAGGCTTCCAGCACCTGGTCGCGGAAGCAGTGGCCCTCGCCGAGCAGCAGCAGGCTCTTGTCGTTGAGCTGCGCGCTGTCGATGGTCTCCTTCTGGCCCCAGGGGTGGCCGGCGGGTAGCAACACCTGGAACGGCTCGTCATACAGCGTCATGGTCAACACGTCGGCTTCCTGGAACGGCAGGGCGATGATGATCGCGTCCAGCTCGCCGTTGCGCAGCTTGTCGCGCAGCACGTGGGTGAAGTTCTCTTCGATGTACAACGGCATCTGCGGAGCGACACGGTGCAGCTGCGGAATCAGATGCGGGAACAGGTACGGGCCGACGGTATAGATGGCGCCGACCTTGAGGGGCGCGGCCAGCTGGTTCTTGCCGGCCTGGGCCAGTTCACGGATGCCTTGCGCCTGCTCAAGCACCTTCTGTGCCTGAATGATGATGCCTTCACCGACCGGAGTGATGCGCACTGCACTCTTGCTGCGTTCGAAAATCAGCACGCCGAGCTCGTCTTCGAGCTTTTTCACCCCCACCGACAGGGTCGGCTGGCTGACGTGACAGCGTTCGGCGGCACGACCGAAATGCTGTTCCTGGGCCAGGGTGACGATGTAGCGCAGTTCGGTGAGGGTCATAGGTAAATTCCATGAGAGTGCCTGCAATCATAGCGGTTGCACTCTAGGGAACCAACAGGCGGATTAGGGCCTGCTAACGCTACTGACGCGAGCCGCGTTGCAGCGAGAAATGGCCCCCGGTTAGGCGCAGGACGCAGGTAATGGTCATTCCCTTGGCAAGTCCTGCAACGACAGCGGGGGCCATTTCCCGCGCAACCCTGCGGGACGGGCCTGTTTTTGCGCGATGCTGCGTTTCTCGATGCTTATTTGGAATGCCAAACCTTGCATCTCGCGCCTTGCCTCGCGCAAAAACAGGCTCCGGCGCGGCCGTGTCAGTAGCGTTAACAGGCCCTAGTGTCTGCGCCCCAGCGACGGGGCGCAGCGATCAGCGGCGTCGATCCAGCGAATAAACGAAGGGCGCGACGACTTCCAGGCTATTACCATCGAGCAGCTCGGCCGGTGGCTTGGGCAGCGGCTGGGCGCGGCGAATCATTGCCAGGGTAGCGCGATCCAGCGACGCGCTGCCGGAGGTGCCGGCCAACTCGACGGCCAGCACATTGCCGTTGCCATCGACGCTGAAGCGCACCCGCGTAGTGCCCTCGAAGCCGCGGCGGCGGGCATCGTCGGGATAGCGCTTGTAGCGAGCCAGGTGGGCGAGCAGCTTGCTCTGCCAGGTCACCTTGGCTTGCGAGGGCGCGCTCACCGCAGCCAACTGCTGGGCTGCTGGCTTGCTGTCGGTTTCCGCGGCTGGGGCCGGCGGCGTATCTTGCGGTGGCTGTTCCGGCTGCGGCTTGGGCTCGACCGGTTTCGGCGGTTTGGGCGTCGGTGGCTTGGGTTTCGGCTTGGGTTTGGGCGGCGTGAGGGCCAGCTTGGGCTTCGGCGCTTCGATCAGCTTGGGCTGCGGTTCGGGCTCGACCACTTCCGGTGGCGGAGGTGGCGCGGGCTTGGGCGCAGCCGGCGGCAGCGGCTCCAGCTCGATGAGCATGGCCGCCGGCGGCAACTCGACGGGCGCGGCTTGTGGGTGCCAGTACAGCGCCCACAGCGCCAGGCCGAAGTGCAAGGCGAGCACGACTATCAGGCTGACGCCATAGCGCGACAGCTTGTGTAAACGTTCGCTCATTGCTGGCCGACCGTCTCGAGCCCGACCAGGCCAATTTTCAGATAACCGGCGCCGCGCAGGGCATCCATGGCTTCCATCAGGTTGGCGTAGTTCACTTCCTTGTCGCCGCGCACGAAGATGGTTTTCTCCTTGTCGGCGTTGGTCAGCTTGTCCAGCACGCTGCCCAGCTGCGCTTTGTCGACCTGGACATTATCGAGAAACAGGCTGCTATCGTCCTTGATGCTCAGGTAGATCGGTTTGTCCGGGCGCGGCGTCGGTTTGGCGGTGGAGGCCGGCAGATCGACCTTGATGTCGACGGTGGCGAGTGGCGCGGCGACCATGAAGATGATCAGCAGCACCAACATGACGTCGATAAAGGGCGTGACGTTGATTTCGTGGGATTCGACGAGATCATCGCCCCCATCATTCAGATGCAGTCCCATGGTTTACCCCATCTTCACCACGTGTGGCTGACTCTGTCCGCGCTCGGCCGGCAATTGGTCGAGATCGCGGCTGACCAGCAGCAGCACCTGGGCCGAGGCATCTGCCACCTGGGCCTTGTAGCCGGTGATGGAGCGGGCAAAGACGTTGTAGATGACTACCGCCGGAATTGCCGCGACCAGGCCTAGCGCGGTTGCCAGCAAGGCTTCGGCGATGCCTGGGGCAACGACGGCCAGGTTGGTGGTTTGCGATTTGGCGATGCCGATGAAGCTGTTCATGATCCCCCAGACGGTACCGAACAGGCCGACGAAGGGCGCGGTCGAGCCGATGGTGGCGAGCACGCCGGTACCCTGACTCATGTTGCGACCGCTGGCGGCGACCAGGCGTTCGAGGCGGAAGCTGACGCGTTCCTTGATGCCTTCTTTCTCGCGGGTATTGGCGGACAACTTCACTTCTTCGAGCGCATCTTGAATCAGCAGATGGGCCAGACTGCCGGGCTCATTGGCGCTCTCGCCGGCTTCCCTGAGCGTGCGGGCCTGTTTCAGCGTCCGCAGTTCGCGGTACAGACGGCGCTTGGCGCGCAGCAATTCGAAGCCTTTGCCGATCCAGATGGTCCAGGTCGCGACCGAGGCGAGCGCCAGGCCGATCATCACCAGTTTCACCACGATGTCGGCGTTCTGGTACATGCCCCAGGGCGACAGATCATGAGCCAGCGCCTGTTCCGCGGCGACCACTTCCTGCTGCTCGGCGGCGGCCATGGCGGCGTCGGGAGTGCTCGGGTCGCTGGCCAGGGGCGCGGTCGCCGGCTCGGTCGGCGCAGCACTCGTGGCGCTGACGGCTGGGATGGTGGCCGGGATGGCGGAGGTGGCTTCGTCAGCGAACGCCAGTGGGGTCAGAAATACGCTGAGCAGCACCGCGACGACACCGCTGCGAAGGCGCGACTGGCGCTGAAGGCGGAGAGGCTGGGCGATGGATTGGATTGAGTTCATGCTGGCCGGACCTGAGAGAAATAGACGGCTTGGCCATCGCGCCGGCGAGGCGGAATGGCAAAAGGGCCGGTATTATTGCAAGTAATTCTTGTTAACAAAAGTAATACAGTATCTTTTTGCAGCGGTTTTTCTCCCCGATCCGATTGCCAGCCCCCGTGCTAAAGCGTTTTAAGGGCTCGACAGGCGGTGTGCAGAATTTCTCCACGGTTCAGCGATATGGGTATTTTTCCTTACTTGATGAAGGCGACAGGCGTCGCGGAGTGGTTTATGGCGAAACAACCCTGTGTGTTGATTGCCGGTTGCGGCGATGTCGGCGGCCGGCTAGCCGTACGGCTCTTGAATCAAGGCTGGACAGTGCACGGCCTGCGCCGCGAGATAACGGCGCTGCCGGCGGGTGTGTTGCCGGTGACCGCTGATCTGGCTGAAGCGCGCTGTCCAGATAGCTGGCCGGCTGGGCCTATCGACTACCTGGTGTATTGCGCGGCCGCCAGCGGCCACGACGAGGCCGGTTACCGGCGCGCGTATGTCGATGGCCTGGCGCATGTCCTCGCCTGGCTGGCTGAGCACGGGCAACGTCCGCAGCGCCTGCTGTTCGTCTCCAGCAGTGGCGTGTATGGCCAGCAGTTGGGCGAGTGGGTGGATGAAGGGTCGCCGGCGACGGCCGCTGACTTTTCCGCGGTGATCATGCGCGAAGCCGAGCAGCTGGCACTCGATAGCGGCATCCCAGCCAGCGTGCTGCGCCTGACCGGGATCTACGGGCCAGGGCGCAACTGGCTGCTCAATCAGGTGCGCCAGGGCTATCGCGTGGCCAGCGAGCCACCGCTGTATGCCAACCGCATCCACGCCGACGATGCCGCCGGCTTGTTGGCCTTCTTGTTGAGCGCCGATGCGCGCGGGGTGGCGTTGCAGGATATCTATCTCGGCGTGGACGATGCGCCGGCGCCGCTGCACGAGGTGGTCGCTTGGTTGCGCGCACAGCTCGGCGTCAGCGAAGAGGCGCAGGCGGCGAGTATCCGGCGCACGGGCAGTAAGCGCTGTAGCAATGCCTGCGCCCGCGCATTGGGCTGGGCGCCCAGTTATCCGAGCTACCGGGAAGGCTATGCGGCGCTGCTCGCGGAGCAGTGAAGCGAGGTGGATGCCGACGCCGCTGGCACGGGTGCGGCGGCGTCAGGTCAGCCAAAGCGTGCGGGCGTGGCCCTTTTGCCGCTGCTGCGGTTCAGTTGCGGTGCAGGCGCCAGACCAGCTGGCCGGGGCGGTAGTCAGGCATTTCATTGGCGGCCGCCTGATTGAGGGCTTCGAAGACCCGCAGATCGGCACCTTCGCGTTCAAACAACCAGGAGCGGCCCTGCTCGCCGAGTTGCAGCCAGATGCCATCGTGCGCGCCGCTCATGGCTGCGCAATCGCCGGCCAGGCACAACGCGTAGCGGTCTGCACCGGGCAGGCCTTCAACCTGACCGTCGGGATGAAAGCGCACCAAGCCATCCCGGCCGGAACCTTCGGTGATCGTCCAGGTGCCGCCGAGGTAGGCGGCGTACAGACTGTGCTCGAAGCTGCTGCCTTGCGGCGCGTTCGGCGCGACGACGCGGGTGGCGCGCACGAAGCGCTGTTGCGGGCTGGAGGCGCTTTGGACCTGGACCAGCTGGTCGTCTTCGAGGTTCAGGCGCTCATGGAAGTCGCCATAGAAATCGACTTGCCAGCCGCTGGCTGGATCGCCGTGCAGTTGGCCCTCATCGAGTTCGAAGCCGTTGCTGGCGATTGCTACCTGACGCTGTGTGTCGATCTGCCATTCCAGATTGGGGCCGTAGGCGAGCAGCGCCTCGCGTAACGGGCCGCCCTCGGCGGCGTCGTCGATAGCGGCCTGGTTGATCCAGATGCCGCTGGGGTCTTGCGGGGCGCTGGCGCAGCCGCCGAGCAAGGTGGCGCTAAGCAGCAGCGCGCAGAGATGACGCATAACCCAATCCTTGTCGATGCGAGAAAGGGCGGAGCACGGGCTCCGCCCAAAGGCTTACTCGAGAACCAGAATGCCGTCCATTTCCACCTGTGCGCCGCGCGGTAGAGCGGCCACGCCGATGGCCGCACGAGCCGGGTACGGCTGCTCGAAATAGCGGCTCATGACGTCGTTGACGGTGGCGAAGTGGGAGAGGTCGGTGAGGAAAATGTTCAGCTTGACCAAGTTGCTCATGTAGCCGCCGGAAGCCTCGATCACCGCTTTGAGGTTCTCGAACACCTGCACGGTCTGCGCTTCAAAGCCTTCCACCAGTTCCATGGTCTGCGGATTCAGCGGGATTTGTCCGGACAGATAGACAGTGTTGCCGGCGCGAATGGCCTGGGAATAGGTGCCGATTGCCGCAGGGGCCTTGGGGCTGGTGATGACGATCTTGCTCATGGGAACTCCTTGTGGGGTGCCGGGAAAAGGCGCTGCAGCGGTTGGCGCTGCGGTGCCATGAAGAAGGGGGAGGCTAGGCGCGAGCGCGGGCGATGCGGATGACGCCGATCAGGCCGCGGAGTTTCTTGATCACCCGAGCCAGATGCACGCGGTCATGCACGCTGACCACCAACTGGACCACGCTGATGCGGCCGTCGCGCTCGTCCATGCTGATTTTTTCGATGTTGCCGTCGGCAGCGTTGACGCTGCTGGCGAGCAGCGCGATCAGGCCGCGCTGGTGCTCCAGTTCGACGCGCAGCTCGACATTGAATTCGCCGGTGACATCTTTGGCCCAGGACAGCTGGATGCATTTTTCCGGGCTGTGGCGGATCTCACTGATGTTCTTGCAGGTGTCCAGGTGCACGACCATGCCTTTGCCGGCCGACAGGTGGCCGACGATCGGATCACCCGGAATCGGCGTACAGCACTTGGCATAGCTCATCACCAGGCCTTCGGTACCGCGAATCGCCAGCGGCCCTTGGCTGTCCGGCAATTGCTCGCCGCTATCGGCCAGTAGTCGACGGGCGACTACATAGGCCATGCGGTTGCCCAGGCCGATGTCTTCGAGCAGGTCTTCGATGACTTCCAGATGGTATTCGCCGAGCACCAGTTTCACCCGGGCGGCGGGAATTTTTTCCAGATGACTGCTAAAGCCGGTGAGGACTTTGTTCAGCAGTCGTTCACCGAGGGCGATCGACTCCGAACGGCGCTGCTGCTTGAGGGCATGACGGATATGCGTGCGCGCCTTGCCGGTGACCACGAAATTCAGCCAGGCCGGGTTCGGCCGGGCGCCCGGCGCGGTGACGATTTCCACCGTCGAACCGCTTTCCAGGGCCTGTGACAGTGGCGCCAGGCGCCGATTGATGCGGCAGGCGATGCACGAGTTGCCGACGTCGGTGTGCACCGCATAGGCGAAGTCGACCGCGGTGGAGCCTTTCGGCAGCTCCATGATCCGGCCCTTGGGCGTGAACACGTAGACCTCGTCGGGGAACAGGTCGATCTTCACGCTCTCGATGAATTCCAGCGAGTTGCCGGCGCGTTGCTGCAGCTCGAGGATGCCCTTGACCCACTGGCGGGCGCGCGCGTGGTTGCCCTTCTGCGCGTCGTCCTCGCTGGACTTGTACAGCCAGTGCGCGGCGATGCCGTGGTTGGCCATCTCTTCCATCTCGCGGGTGCGGATCTGGATCTCGATGGGCACGCCGTGCATGCCGAACAGGGTGGTGTGCAGCGACTGGTAGCCGTTGGCCTTGGGGATCGCGATGTAGTCCTTGAAGCGCCCGGGCAGCGGCTTGTACAGGTTGTGCACGGCGCCGAGCACGCGGTAGCAGGTGTCGACTTTGTCGACGATGATGCGGAAGGCGTAGACGTCCATGATCTCGTTGAACGCCCGGCGCTTGCCGCGCATCTTCTTGTAGATGCTGTAGAGGTGCTTCTCGCGGCCGATCACCTCGCCGCTCATGCCTTCGCGGGTCAGGCAGTGGGTCAGCGATTCCTCGATCTTGTTGACGATTTCCTTGCGGTTGCCGCGCGCGCCACGCACCGCAGCACGGATGCGCGCCGAGCGCATCGGGTGCATGGCCTTGAAGCCGAGGTCTTCGAACTCCACGCGCATGCTGTGCATGCCCAGGCGGTTGGCGATCGGCGCGTAGATCTCCAGGGTTTCCTTGGCGATCCGTCGGCTCTTCTCGTGCGGCATGGCATCGAGGGTGCGCATGTTGTGCAGGCGGTCGGCGAGCTTGACCAGAATCACGCGGATGTCGCGGGCCATGGCCATGGCCATCTTCTGGAAGTTCTCGGCCTGCGCCTCGGCCTTGGTCTGGAAGTCCATCTGGGTCAGCTTGCTGACTCCGTCGACCAGCTCGGCGACGGTCTCGCCGAACTGCGCGCTGAGGGCTTCCTTGGCGATGCCGGTGTCCTCGATGACGTCATGCAGCATCGCGGCCATCAGGCTCTGATGGTCCATGTGCATGTCGGCGAGGATATTGGCAACGGCCAGCGGATGGGTGACGTAGGCTTCGCCGCTACGACGGCGTTGGCCGTCGTGGGCTTGTTCGGCGTAGAAGTACGCGCGGCGGACCAGATTGACCTGGTCATTGCCGAGGTAGGTCGAAAGTTGATCGGCGAGGGCGTCTATGTTCGGCATGGGTTCACCCCTTGCCGACTTGGCTCCTGCGTCGCGACACTTCGACCAGGCATAGGCTTACAGGGCCTCGTTGGCCTCTTCCTCGAAATTACCGAACAGCGGTTCGTCATCGACGATTTCGTCTTGGGCGATGACATCGTAATCAACCAGGCCGGCCGCGATTTCACGCAGGGCGACGACGGTTGGTTTGTCGTTTTCCCAAGCTACCTTGGGCTCTTTGCCGCCGGTGGCCAGTTGACGGGAACGCTTGGTGGCGAGCATGACCAGCTCGAAGCGGTTATCGACGTTGTCCAGGCAGTCTTCAACGGTAACGCGGGCCATGGTGTTCCTCTAGCGACATAAATGAGCAAAAAACCGTACCCGAATGGGCGGGCGGACTAGATAGTCTAAAAAATAGCCAGCATTTAGGGAAGAGCGGATTTTCCTCCACCCTCCTTTGGTTAGGCCAGCAGCTCGCTCAGCAAGCCGGCGTGGCGCTGTTGCTGACTACTTTGATGCAGTTGGTTGGCGCGGAAAATCGCCTTCAAGTCGGTCAGCGCGTGGGCGAAGTCGTCATTGATCACCACGTAGTCGTACTCGACGTAATGGCTCATCTCGCTGACCGCTTCACGCATCCGCCGCTCGATCACGTCGCTGCTGTCCTGGCCGCGGTTGGTCAGGCGATGACGTAGCGCCTCCTGAGTCGGCGGCAGGATGAAAATCGATTTCGACTGCGGCATCAGCTTGCGCACCTGTTGGGCGCCTTGCCAGTCGATCTCCAGAATCAGGTCGTAGCCTTCGCCGAGGGTTTGCTCCAGCCAGCGCTGCGAGGTGCCGTAGAGATTGCCGAAGACTTCCGCATGCTCAAGGAACTCGCCGCGCTCGAGCATGCCGAGGAAGGCCGCATGGTCGACAAAGTGGTAGTTGACCCCGTCCGCCTCACCCGGGCGCATGGCGCGCGTGGTGTGCGAAACGGAGACGCGGATTTGCGCAACGGTATCGATCAGGGCTTTGACCAGGCTGGTCTTGCCCGCGCCGGAAGGGGCGGAAATGATGTACAGCGTGCCGGTGGGGGCGTTCATAGCGGGTCTGCCTTACTCGATGTTCTGGACTTGTTCGCGCATTTGTTCGATCAGCACCTTGAGGTTGACCGCGGCCTGAGTGCTGCGTGGGTCGAAGGCTTTCGAGCCGAGGGTGTTGGCTTCGCGATTGAGTTCCTGCATCAGGAAGTCCAGGCGCCGGCCTGCAGCGCCGCCGGCTTTGAGCACCCGGCGCACCTCGCTGACGTGGGTGCTGAGGCGGTCCAGCTCTTCGGCGACGTCGCTTTTCTGTGCCAGCAACACGAGCTCTTGTTCCAGGCGTTGCGGATCCAGCTCAGCCTTCATCTCGGTGAAGCGATCCAGAATCTTCTGCCGCTGACCGGCGAGCATCTGTGGCACCAGGACGCGTAGATTGGCGACTTCGGCGCCAATGCTATCCAGGCGCTCGCTGAGTAGTTTGGCCAATTCCGCGCCTTCGCGGGCGCGCCCGGCCTTCAGCTCGTCGAGCGCCTGTACGAAGAGTTCCAAGGCGGCTTTATTCAGCGCCTGCGGGTCGGCGGAGTCGGCCACCAATACGCCCGGCCAGGCCAGCACTTCCAGGGGATTGAGGGCGGCGGGCTGCTTGATCAGGGCGGCGACACTCTCGGCGGCGGCGACGATCTGCGCGGCGCGCTCGCGATCGACTTGCAGCGCCTGGCCGGCGCTGTCCTCGGCAAAACGCAAGGTGCACTCCACTTTGCCGCGCGAGAGGCCTTGGCGCAGCGCTTCGCGCACCGCGCCCTCGAGATCACGGAAGGCATCCGGCAGGCGCAGGTGCGGCTCCAGATAGCGGTGGTTAACCGAGCGCAGTTCCCAGCTCAGGGTGCCGTGGTTACCAGCCCGCTCGACGCGGGCGAAGGCCGTCATGCTGTGCACCATGGGGAATACCTCGCGAATGGAAGACGGAACGGAAGGCGCAGGATTGTAGCGCAGAGCGCCCACCGCTCCAATTTGCCGTGTCGCCCTGGCTGGGCCGCCCTATAATGCCGAGCAGATTCCCGTCCTTTACTAGGTAACCCCGATGAAACGTCCAAGTGGCCGCGCCGCTGATCAGCTGCGCCCGATCTCTATCACCCGCAACTACACCAAGCACGCCGAGGGTTCGGTGTTGGTCGAGTTCGGCGATACCAAAGTGATCTGCACGGTCAGCGTCGAAAACGGCGTGCCGCGTTTTCTCAAGGGCCAAGGCCAGGGTTGGTTGACTGCCGAGTACGGCATGTTGCCGCGTGCTACCGGCGAGCGTAACCAGCGCGAGGCCAGCCGTGGCAAGCAAGGCGGGCGCACCTTGGAAATCCAGCGTTTGATCGGTCGTTCGCTACGTGCCGCCCTGGATATGTCCAAGCTTGGCGAAATCACCTTGTATGTCGACTGCGACGTGATCCAGGCCGACGGTGGTACCCGTACCGCCTCGATCACCGGGGCAATGGTGGCGCTGGTCGATGCGCTGCGTGTGGTCAAAAAGCGTGGCGGCCTGAAAGGTGGCGACCCGCTCAAGCAGATGATCGCCGCGGTATCGGTAGGCATGTACCAGGGTGAGCCGGTGCTGGATCTGGATTATCTGGAAGACTCCGCCGCCGAAACCGATCTCAACGTGGTGATGACCGATGCCGGTGGTTTCATCGAAGTCCAGGGCACTGCCGAAGGCGCGCCATTCCAGCCCGCCGACTTGAATGCCATGCTCGCCTTGGCGCAGAAGGGCCTGATCGAGCTGGTCGAACTGCAGAACACCGCCCTCGCCGATTGATCAACTGCACGCATGGAGAGCCATATGACCGATAACCAGATGCCGCTGCCAACGCCCAGTCAGCCCGCGCGTCAGTGGGCGATGCTGTGCCACTTCGCGGCTTTTTTGGGCCTGCTGGTGCCGTTCGGCAATCTGTTCGGTCCGCTGATTCTCTGGCAGATCAAAAAAGACGCCGATCCGTTCATCGATGCTCAGGGCAAGGAAGCGCTGAACTTCCAGATCACCGTCAGCATCGCTGCTTTGGTGTGCATTCTGCTGATGCTGGTGGTGATCGGCTTCGTGCTGCTCGGCGTGCTGGGCGTGGGTGCCCTGGTGCTGACCATCATTGGCGGGGTGAAGGCCAACGAGGGTCAGGATTATCGTTACCCGTTCTGCTGGCGCTTGCTCAAGTAAGCGCGGCAGACACGAAAAGCCGGCGCGATGCCGGCTTTTTCATGTCTGCTAGTTGGTGCTCAGACCGTCAGCGTCCAGTCGTAGTCGACAATCAGCGGCGCATGCTGGGAGAAGCGTGGCTGACGCGGCAGGCGCGCTCCGCGTACGAAGCGGCGCAGGCCCGGAGTCAGTAGTTGATAGTCGAAACGCCAGCCGAGATTGAGCAATTCGGCCTGTTCGTTGTCCGGCCACCAGCTGAATTGCTCGCCTTCGCGGTTGATTTCACGCAGCGCATCGACGTAGCCCATGGTCCCGACCACTTCGTCCAGCCAGGCACGCTCAGGCGCCAGGAAGCCCGGTGACTGTTGGCAATCGCGCCAGTTCTTCACATCCATCTTCTGGTGCGCCACATACAGCGAACCGCTGTAGATGTACTCACGGCGCTTGCGCCGCTGCTTATCCAGATAATGAGTGAAGTCGTCCATGAACTTGAATTTATGATTCAAGCTCTCGTCGCCGTTCTGTCCGGAAGGCAGCAGCACGCTGGCAATGCTGACCTTGTCGAAGTCGGCCTGCAGATAACGCCCATAGCGATCGGCACTCTCGAAACCCAGTCCGCTGATCACCGCTTTGGGCTGCAGGCGCGAATAGAGCGCCACGCCCCCTTGGTCGGGCACTTCCGCTTCGCAGGCGTACAGAAAATAACCATCCAGCTGGAGGGCTGGGTCGTCCAGTTCAAAGGCGGATGCGCGGGTGTCTTGCAGGCAGATGACGTCGGCATTCTGGGCTTGCAGCCAGCTGAGAAGTCCTCGCTCGACGGCAGCTTGAATACCATTCACGTTGACACTAATGATCCGCATAAATGGCCCCCAAAAACACGTGCGTGTATGATACCCGAGCTCACTTCAATTAGCTAAATCCGTGCCGTTCGGGGCTTTTTTCATGCAAGCGTACCAGCGCGATTTCATCCGATTTGCCATCGAACGCGGAGTCCTGCGTTTCGGTCAGTTCACCCTCAAGTCCGGACGCACCAGTCCCTATTTTTTCAATGCCGGGTTGTTCAATAGCGGCGCCGCTCTGGCGCGGCTGGGGCAGTTCTATGCCGCGGCAGTAGTCGACAGCGGGATCGATTTCGATGTGTTGTTCGGGCCGGCCTATAAAGGCATTCCGTTAGCGGCGAGCACTGCCGTGGCGTTGGCCGACAAGCATGGTCGCGACCTGCCATGGTGCTTCAATCGTAAGGAAGCCAAGGCTCATGGCGAAGGTGGCACGCTGGTCGGCGCGCCGCTGCAAGGTCGGGTGCTGATCGTCGACGATGTGATCACCGCCGGCACGGCGATCCGCGAGGTCATGCAAATCATTCAAGACCAGGGTGCGCAAGCCGCTGGTGTGCTGATCGCCTTGAACCGCCAGGAGCGCGGCCAAGGCGAGCTGTCGGCCATCCAGGAAGTCGAGCGTGATTTCAAAATGCCAGTAGTGAGTATTGTGTCGCTCGAACAAGTACTGGAATATCTCGCGGGGGATGCTGCACTGAACGAATATCTACCCGCGGTGCAGGCCTATCGCGATCAGTACGGGATATAACAACGACAAGGTTTCGCCTTAATGCTCAAGCTGGCTTCGCTGCGCGTCGTGCTGTTGCTGGGTTCGTTATTGCCATTCGCCGCCCAAGCGACCGAGTTGTATCGCTACGTCAACGATAAAGGCGTGACTGTGCTTGATCGTCAGGGTGTGCCGCCGCAGTACATCGGCGGGGGTTATGAGGTCCTCAACGATCAGGGCCGAGTCGTCAAAGTCGTACCGCCGGCGCCAAGCCGCGAAGAGATGCAGCGGCAACTGGCCGAAAAGGCTAGGGCCAGTTCGGATGCGCAGTTGCTACGGCTGTATAGCACGCTGGACGATGTCGATCGGGCCAAGGGCCGCAAGCTCGCCGAGCTGGATGGGGTGATCGGCGTGGCCCGCGGCAATCTGCAGTCGCTGCGCACCCAGCAAGCCAGCCTGCAGAGCCAGGCCGCCGATCAGGAGCGCGCCGGGCGCCAAGTGCCCGAGCATCTGGTCGCACAAATTGGCAACCTGAAGGCGGAGCAGGTGCACGCCGAGCAGGACATCAAACGCTATGAAAACGCGCGCAAACAGGCGGAAGCCAGTTTTGGCGCCGACCGTGCGCGGCTGGCCAAGCTGCTCGGCGTTCAACCGTAACGCTATTGCGGATCGCGGCGCACTGCGGGCCCAGTACCTTCGCGCCAGCCGTGCGGTAGCGGGCCTGCGCTTTGGTCGATGGCGACCATAGGCAGCATCTAGAAATTACTCTGGAACATGCGGTGGCGACTTTCGCCCAGCGCACGCGTGTGTGTGGCTGGAGCGAAAGTCGGCAGGCTTAATGGTTAGCGTTGCTTGCGGTTACAGATCAGGGTGCCGACGCCGCTGTCGGTGAAGATCTCCAGCAGCACCGCATGCGGCACGCGGCCGTCGATGATATGTGCGCTGGTGACACCGCCCTGGACGGCTTCCAGGGCGCAACGGATCTTCGGCAGCATGCCGCCGTAAATCGTGCCGTCGGCGATCAGCCCGTCCACCTGCTCGGTAGTCAGGCCGGTCAGCACCTGACCTTGCTTGTCCATCAGGCCGGCGATGTTGGTCAGTAGCATGAGCTTTTCCGCGCGCAAGGCCTCGGCGACCTTACCGGCGACCAGGTCGGCGTTGATGTTGTACGACTCGCCCTCGGCGCCGACCCCGATGGGCGCGATCACCGGAATGAAGTCGCCCTTGACCAGCATGTTCAGCAGGTCGGTGTTGACCCCGACGACTTCGCCAACGTGGCCGATGTCGATGATTTCCGGCTGGGTCATCTCCGGGGTCTGGCGGCTGACGGTGAGCTTCTTGGCGCGGATCAACTCGGCATCCTTGCCGGTCAGGCCGATGGCGCTGCCGCCGTGGCGGTTGATCAGATTGACGATGTCTTTGTTGACCTGGCCGCCGAGAACCATCTCCACCACATCCATGGTCTGCGCATCGGTAACGCGCATGCCGTCGATGAAATGGCTTTCAATCGACAGGCGCTTGAGCAGATCGCCGATCTGCGGGCCGCCGCCATGGACGACCACCGGATTGATGCCGACGGCTTTCATCAGCACGATATCGCGGGCGAAGCCTTCCTTCAGCTCATCGCTCTCCATGGCGTTACCGCCGTACTTGATCACCAGGGTCTTGCCCACGAAGCGGCGGATATACGGCAGCGCCTCGGACAGTACTTTGGCGATGTTGGTGGCGGCGTCACGGTTAAGGGTCATGCGGAGCTCCAGTGCAGCAAATTGCGGTCAGAACGGCAGAGTGAGGTCGGGGGCGACGAGGTTCAGCTGGGCGCGGAAGATCGCCTGGATGCGTTCCAGTTCTTCGGCGGTGTCGCCTTCGAAACGCAGCACCAGCACCGGCGTGGTGTTGGAGGCGCGCACCAGGCCCCAGCCCTTGGGGTAGTCGACGCGCACACCGTCCAGGGTGGTGATGCTGCCTTCGCCCCACTGACCGCCGCTTTGCAGCGCATCGATCAGGCTGAATTTGCTTTCTTCGGTGACCTGGATATTGATTTCCGGGGTCGACACGTCGACCGGGAAGGCCGAGAACACGTGCTCGGCGTCGCGCTTGTCGAGGCTGAGGATTTCCAGCAGACGTGCGGCGCTATAGATGCCATCGTCGAAGCCGAACCAGCGCTCCTTGAAGAAGATATGGCCACTCATCTCGCCGGCCAGCAGCGCGCCATTTTCCTTCATCTTTTTCTTGATCAGCGAGTGGCCGGTCTTCCACATCACCGGGCGGCCGCCGTAGCCGCTGATCAGCGCGCCGAGGCGACGGGTACATTTGACGTCGAAGATCACGTCGGCACCCGGATTGCGCGACACCACATCCTTGGCGAACAGCATCATCAGGCGGTCGGGATAGATGATGGTGCCGGTGTTGGTGACCACGCCGACGCGGTCGCCATCACCATCGAAGGCCAGGCCGAGGTCGGCCTTCTCTTCTTTGACCTTGGCGATCAGGTCGACCAGGTTTTCCGGCTTGCCCGGGTCGGGGTGGTGATTGGGGAAGTTACCGTCGACCTCGCAGAACAGCGGAATCACTGTGCAACCCAGCGCCTCGATCAGCTGCGGGGCGATCACGCCGGCGGCGCCGTTGCCGCAGTCGACCACCACCTTAAGCGGCTTGGCCAGGGCGATGTCATCGCGGATCTGCTTGAAGTAGCGATCGAGAATCTCGACCTGCTCGACGCTGCCCTGGCCGCTGGGCAGGTCGTTGTTGTCGATGCGTTGGCGCAATGCCTGGATCTGTTCGTTGGCCAGGGTATCGCCGGCGATCATGATCTTGAAACCGTTGTAATCCGGTGGGTTGTGGCTGCCGGTGAGCATCACTCCAGACTTGCCGGCCAGCACATTGGCCGCGTAATACAGCACCGGGGTCGGCACCATGCCGATATCGCTGACCTCGCAGCCGGCTTCGACCAGGCCCTGGATCAGCGCCTGCACCAGCTCGGGGCCGGACAGGCGGCCGTCGCGGCCGACCGACACATTCGGTTCACCCTGGGCGAGGCTCTCCGCGCCAACGGCACGGCCGACCCAATAGGCGGTTTCGCGGGTCAGGGTCTCACCGACCACGCCACGGATGTCGTAGGCGCGGAAAATGCTGGCGGGCAATTTGGGGGCGGCAATTGCGTGGTCACTCATGGCGGGGGCTTGCTCCAATCCCAGGAGATCCTGGTCTTCGTCGAGGATGTCGATATCGAGAATATCGGTGTCTTGAAACAGCGGGTCGACCAACTCACTGGCTTTGGTCGGACCCGCGCCGTTGGGGCTGTCGGTCGGGCTGGCAGATTTGCCGTTGCCGTTGCCATTGCTGGCGTGGTTGGGTGCCGCCGGGCGCGGCAAGCGCGCCAGGGACTGAGCCAGACCGTTCAGTTCGGGCAGGCGCAGGCTGAAGGCTTTGACGGCTTTACCGCTGGAGAGTTCGCGCAGCATCTGCCCGAGTTGCTCCACATCGTCGCGCAGGCGGCGGCGTTGGCCGCGCTGTTGCAGGGCCAGACCGACCAGGGCGCCAACCAGCACCAGCAGCGTGGCAATGCCCAGCAGCAGCGGCGAAAGGCTACCTTGTTGGAGGTTCGGGCCGCCGGCGAAGCTGAGCTTCCAGTTCGGGTTGCCGCTCTCGAAGGCTTGCGCCGCGCCGGTGACAGGATCGCCGCGCTGGGCCAGGAGCTGCGCCGGGCTATTGCCGAACTGCTGCACCAGTTGCAGCTGGCCGACTTCGCTGGGCAGCGGCGGCAGACTGGCGAGCAGGCGTTGCAGGTCGAAAACCAATAGCAGCGTGCCCTGCAGCGGAGCCTCGTCGCCCATGCGCAGCGGCGCGACGCTGTAGATCAGCCAGCGCTGGTCGCTCTTGTAGGCCTCTGGCGCAGGAATTTGGCCGTTCTCCACCCGCCGTAGCAGGTCGAGCGCGGCGAAATTCACCGGCCCTGCGCCACTGGCGTCCTGGCTAGCTTGGCCGGGCAGGTTGATATGCGCGTCGATCACCCCATCCCAATAGCTGAGACTGCGCTCGGCGGCGCGAATCTGCGTGCTGTCCTGGCTCTGCAAGGCTTCCTGCAGCCGTGGGTTGCGCGCAGCGGCAAAGGTGTCGGCACGCAGTTGCTTGATGGCCTGTTGCAGGGCAGTTGCCTGGCTAGTGCCCCAGGCATCGGCCAGTTGCTGGCGTTGCGCCTGCTGCTGACTATGCAGGCCGCCGAACCACAGCAACGCCGCGGCGGCGAGCAGGCCGGCGATGGGGGCGGCGAGGCTCGGCAGCAGGGCCAGTAGATGGCTTTTGTCGTCGTTGCCGGCGGTGCGAGGCGCGCTGGTCAGCAGCTGACTCTCGGCAGCCTGATCCTTGGCGGGGCGCTTGAAGAGTTTCACGGTAGATCTCCTCGGCAATTCATCCTGAACGGTGGAGGCGCTTCAATGGCTGCCGGAGTGACCGAAACCGCCAGCGCCGCGCTGGCTTTCGTCGAACTCGTCGACCAGTTCGAAATGGGCCTGCACCACCGGGACCAGGATCAGCTGGGCGATCCGCTCGCCGACGGCGATCTGGAACGTGCTCTGTCCGCGGTTCCAGCAGGACACCATCAGCTCGCCCTGGTAATCGGAGTCGATCAGGCCGACCAGGTTGCCGAGCACGATGCCGTGCTTGTGGCCGAGGCCAGAGCGCGGCAGGACCAGTGCCGCCAGGCCTGGATCGGCGATGTAGATCGACAGGCCGGTCGGAATCAGCAGGGTCTGGCCCGGCTCAAGGGTGGTGTCTTCCTGGAGCATGGCGCGCAGGTCGAGGCCGGCGGAGCCCGGAGTGGCGTATTGCGGCAGCGGGAAATCGCGGCCGAGGCGCGCGTCGAGAATCTTGGCTTGCAGTGAGTGCATGGGGTCTCAGGCCTGGTTGAGGCGGTCGGCGATGAAGGCGATCAGCTGGCGGGCGATCTTGCCCTTGCTGGTCTGGGCGAAGCTAGTCTGCCGCTGTTCGCGATCAATGATGGTGATGGCGTTCTCTTCGCTGTTGAAGCCGATGGTGGGGTTGGCCACATCGTTAGCGACGATCAGGTCGAGGTTTTTGTCACGCAGCTTGCGCGAGGCGTAGTCGAGCAGATTTTCGGTTTCGGCGGCGAAACCCACGCTGAACGGACGGTCGTCGCGACCGGCGAGGGTGGCGAGGATGTCCGGGTTGCGCACCATCTGCAGGAACAGGCCGTCGCCGGTGCTCGGGTCTTTCTTCAATTTGTGTTGGGCGACCACTTCCGGACGGTAGTCGGCTACCGCGGCGGCAGCGATCAGTAGGTCGCAGGGCATCGCGGCTTCGCAGGCGGCGAGCATGTCGCGGGCGCTGACCACGTCGATCCGGTTGACCCGGTCGGGTGTCGGCAAATACACCGGGCCACTCACCAGGGTCACTCGCGCACCAGCTTCGGCGGCGGCTTCGGCGAGGGCAAAACCCATCTTGCCGGAGCTGTGGTTGGTGATATAGCGCACCGGGTCGATGTTTTCCTGGGTCGGCCCGGCAGTGATCAGTACGTGCTTGCCGTCCAGCGCCTGGCGCTGGAAGCAGTCGGCGGCGAGCTGGGCCAGGTCGTCGGCTTCGAGCATGCGACCGAGGCCGACGTCGCCGCAGGCCTGGCTGCCGGAGGCTGGGCCGAACACGCGCAGACCGCGGCTGGCGAGCAGCTCGAGGTTGGCCTGGGTCGCCGGGTCGCGCCACATCGCCTGATTCATCGCTGGGGCGAGGGCCACGGTGGCGTCGGTGGCCAGCACCAGGGTGGTCAGCAGATCGTCGGCGTTGCCCTGTGCCAGACGCGCCAGCAGTTCAGCCGTGGCCGGAGCGATCAGGACCAGATCGGCCCAGCGCGCCAACTCGATGTGACCCATGCCGGCCTCGGCCTCGGGATCGAGCAGCTCGAGGTGCACGGGATGGCCGGACAGCGCCTGTAGGGTCAGCGGGGTGATGAATTCACGACCGCCGCGGGTCATGACCACACGAACTTCGGCGCCTTGATCGCGCAGACGGCGGACCAACTCGGCACTCTTGTAGGCAGCGATACCGCCACCCACGCCCAGGACGATGCGTTTCCGATACAGCCGCTGCATTAGAACTGCCTTACACAGAGTTAATGGAGTCATCGCGCACGCTGCCCGCCCTGGCTGGTCGTGGCGCAAAAAAGAGGGCTACGATAGCACAGCGCCCGCACCGGAACAGCGGGCCAGCTCGACAGGGAGAGGGTATGAGCATTCGTGATTGGCCTGCGGCGGAACGCCCGCGGGAGAAGCTTTTGCAGCACGGCGCGGGCACCTTGAGCGACGCCGAATTGCTGGCGATTTTCCTGCGCACGGGAGTCACCGGCAAGAGTGCGGTGGATCTGGCGCGTCACCTGCTGAACGATTTCGGCAGCTTACGGGCCTTGCTCGAGGCGGATTTAGCCTCGTTCAGCCAGCATCTGGGGCTCGGTCCCGCCAAGTTCGCCCAGTTGCAGGCAGTGCTGGAAATGGCCCGCCGTCATCTCGCCGAGCGCTTGCGCCGCGACTCGGCGCTGGAAAGTCCGCAGGCGGTGCGCGATTACCTGAAAGCCCAGCTGCGCCACGAAGCGCATGAAGTGTTCGGCTGCCTGTTTCTCGACAGCAAGCATCGCGTGTTGGCCTTCGAGGCGTTGTTTCGCGGCACGGTCGACGGCGCCAGCGTGTATCCGCGTCAGGTGGTCAAGCGCGCTCTGGCGCACAACGCGGCGGCGGTGATTCTTACCCATAACCATCCTTCGGGAGTCGCCGAGCCGAGTCAGGCGGATCGCGTGCTGACTCAGCGGCTGAAAGAGGCGTTGGGTTACGTCGATGTGCGGGTACTCGACCACTTTATCGTCGGCGACGGCGAGCCGTTGTCGATGGCTGAGCTGGGTTGGTTGTAGCAACGGGCGGCTGCCCATCAGTGCTCCGTCGCCCGCGCGGTATCAGCGTTGCAAGCTGACGTTGGTGAAGTCCTGGCGACCGAAAGGGCTGACCTGATAGCCGCTGACTTCCTTGCGCGCCAGCACCGCTGCGCGTGGGTGAGCCAGTGGCAGCCACAGCGCCTGCTGCTGGATGATCGCCTGCGCCTCCTTATATAAGCGGCTGCGTTCCGCCTGGTCGGTGCTGCGCTTGCCGGCATCGATCAGGCGATCCAGGGCGGGGTCGCAATAACGCGCGAAATTGGTCCCCGCTTGCACTGCAGCACAGGAAAACTGCGGGGTGAGGAAGTTGTCCGGATCGCCATTGTCGCCGGCCCAGCCCATGAACAGCAGATCGTGCTCGCCAGCTTTGGCGCGGCGGATCAACTCGCCCCATTCGACCACGCGAATCTCCGCCTGGATGCCGACTTCGGCCAGATCGGCCTGCAGCAACTGCGCGCCGAGGCTGGGGTTGGGATTCAGCAGGCTGCTCGAGGGCCGCGTCCACAGCGTGGTCTTGAAGCCATCGGCCAACCCGGCCTTGGCCAGCAGCGCACGGGCCTGCTGCGGGTCATGGGTGTAGCCGGGCAATTCGCTGGCGTAGCTCCAGGTGTTCGGCGGGTAGGGGCCGCTGGCGGGGCTGGCGCTGTCCTCGAAGAGCGCCTTGAGGTAGCTGGTCTTGTCGAAGGCGAGGTTGATCGCCTGGCGCACTTCCGGGTTGTCCAGCGGCGCATGCTGGCTGTTGAGGGCGACGAAGGCGGTCATGAACGCCGGTGTGTCGAGCACCTGCAGGCTCGGATCGCTGGCGGCGGCGCGGGCGTCCAGCGGCTTGGGCGACAGGGCGATATGGCACTCGCCGCGGCGCAGCTTCTGCAGGCGCACGTTGGCGTCCGGGGTGATGGCAAACACCAGTGCATCGACCGCCGGTTTGCCGGCGAAGTAATCGGAATTGGCGCTGTAGCGCACCAGCGCATCCTTCTGGAAGCGCTTGAGGATGAACGGCCCGGTGCCGACTGGCTGGCTGTTGAGCTTCTCCGGTGTGCTGGCCTTGAGCAGCTGGTCGGCGTATTCGGCGGAGTAGATCGAGGCGAAGCCCATGCTCAGCGTGGCGAGAAAGGTCGCATCCGGATGCGTCAGAGTGAAGCGCACGGTTAGCGGGTCGGGCGCCTCGATCTGCTTGATCAGCGCCGGCAACTGCATCGACTGGGCGTGTGGGTAGCCGCTCGGCGCGGTCTTGTACCAGGCGTGGCTTGGCTCGAGCATGCGTTGAAAACTGAACAGTACGTCATCGGCATTCAGATCGCGGTTGGGACTGAACCACGCGGTGCGCTGGAATTTCACCCCGGGGCGCAGTTTGAAGCTGTAGCGCAGGCCGTCGGGCGAGACTTCCCAGCTTTGCGCCAGGCTCGGGCGCAGCTCGCCGCTGCCAGCATCGAAGTCGACCAGCCGATTCATCAAGACGTCAGCCGAGGCATTGGTGGTGGTCAGCGAGTTGTACTGCACCACATCGAAGCCTTCCGGACTGGCTTCGGTGCAAACGCTGAGGGTGGTTGCGGCCTGGGCCAGCAGCGGGGCGAACAACAATGGCAAGGCTGCAAGACGCATGCGGAGCTCCTAGACGGTCGGCGAGCGCGGAAAGGGATTTACCCTAGACCATGGCGGCGAGCGGTACAACGGTGGAGACTGACGGGCGGTCGAGCGTCGAAATATGCCTTGAGCGCGCGGCATGGTGGGGTTACCGATTGTCGGCAGGGCGGTTCAGGGCATCACCAAACTTGTTGATAGGGGGGCTTTCTGGTATAAAGCAGCGCTCTTTTCTAGGGGCCCGGTTCCTTCGCCTGTAGGTGTGGCCGGTAAGACCTCGATGAAACGCGGCGCAGAGCGCCAACTGACTTTGAGTTTAAGCGGCCAACCCATGCCGGGTTGGGCATGTGGTTTTAGAGGGCTGAGGCATGTCGAGAGTCTGTCAAGTTACCGGTAAGGGTCCGGTAACCGGGAATAACGTTTCCCATGCGAACAACAAAACCCGTCGTCGTTTCCTGCCGAACCTGCAGCATCACCGCTTTTGGGTCGAGTCCGAGAACCGCTTCGTCCGTCTGCGCCTGACCGCCAAGGGCATGCGCATCATCGACAAGCGTGGTATTGATGTCGTGCTGGCTGAGCTGCGCGCTCGCGGCGAAAAGGTTTAAGGAGCAATCATGCGCGAACTGATCCGTTTGGTGTCCAGTGCCGGTACCGGCCACTTCTACACCACCGACAAGAACAAACGTACTACTCCGGACAAGATCGAGATCAAGAAATTTGATCCGACCATCCGTAAGCACGTGATGTACAAGGAAGCCAAGATCAAGTAATTGATCGGCGCCTTGCAAAAAAACCCGCCTTTTCGGCGGGTTTTTTTTGCCTGCGATTCTTCAGGCAAGAAAAGGCCCGCACTGGGCGGGCCGAAAGATCACGCTTGGAGTGCGTTAGATCAAGCGGGGTTTTGCTCGAAAATTACATAGACCTTGCGACAGGCTTCGAGCACTTCCCAGGTGCCGCTGAAGCCGGCGGGGATGACGAAGCGGTCGCCGGTCTGCAAGGTCTTGGCGTTGCCGGCGCTGTCGCGCAGCACCGATACGCCGCTGAGAATCTCGCAGTATTCGTGCTCGCTGTAATTCACCGTCCATTGGCCGACCGCGCCCTCCCAGATGCCCGAGCTGAACTGCCCGCACGGGCTGCTGTAGTGGTTGCGCACGCTTTGCTGCGGATCGCCGGCGAGGATCTTTTCGGCGGCCGGCTGATAGTGCTCGGTGGCGGTTGTGGCGCTGGCGAAATCAACGATGTGCTGAATGTTCATGGCGGGGTGCGCTGTGATCGAGAGGTGACGGGATGGCCCGCAGAAGGGCGGTTGGCGGCAGTCTATGTTTAATAAAACGAACAAGACAAGGCCGTTTGCCCAGCTTATGTCAAAAATATTGAAAATAGGCCAACCCCGGTTTAGTGTTGGGGCACCTCGGCCAGATCGGCCGAATTGCAGGTGCACGGCCGCTGTGCTGGATAGTTTTTCGGCCTTGCCAGATCGTCGCCAGAACAAGAGGAGCAGCATATGACCAGTTTGACCCGTGCCGATTGGGAGCAGCGCGCCGAGGCGCTGAAGATCGAGGGCCGCGCCTACATCCAAGGTGAATACACAGCTGCTGCCTCTGGGGCGACGTTCGATTGCATCAGTCCGGTTGATGGCCGGATGCTGGGTCAAATAGCCAGTTGCGACAGCGCCGACGCCGAGCGCGCGGTCAGCGCCGCGCGGGCGGCCTTCGATTCCGGTGTCTGGTCGCGGTTGGCGCCGGTCAAGCGCAAGAAGGTGATGCTGCGCTTCGCCGACCTGCTGCTGGCCAATGCCCAAGAGCTGGCCTTGCTGGAAACCCTCGACATGGGTAAGCCGATCAACGACGCCCTGCATATCGACGTCAACAGTGCCGCCAACTCGCTGCGCTGGAGTGGCGAGGCGATCGACAAGATCTACGACGAGGTGGCTGCTACCCCGCACGACGAGCTGGGTCTGGTGACCCGCGAGGCGATCGGCGTGGTCGCCGCCATCGTGCCGTGGAATTTCCCGCTGGTGATGAGCTGCTGGAAGCTCGGCCCGGCGCTGGCCTGCGGTAACTCGGTGATCCTCAAACCATCGGAAAAATCACCGCTGACCGCCATCCGCATCGCCCAGCTGGCCACCGAAGCCGGCCTTCCCAAGGGCGTATTCAACGTCCTGCCGGGCTATGGGCACACTGTCGGCAAGGCGCTGGCGCTGCATATGGACGTCGACTGCCTGGTGTTCACCGGCTCGACCAAGATTGCCAAGCAGCTGATGATCTATGCCGGCGAATCGAACATGAAGCGCGTCTGGCTGGAAGCCGGCGGCAAGAGCCCGAATATCGTGTTTGCCGACGCGCCGGACTTGAAAGCCGCCGCCGAGGCTGCGGCCGGCGCCATCGCCTTCAACCAGGGCGAAGTCTGCACCGCCGGTTCGCGGCTGCTGGTTGAGCGCTCGATTAAGGAGCAGTTCCTGCCCATGGTCATTGAGGCGCTGAAAGGCTGGAAACCGGGCAACCCGCTGGACCCGCAAACCAATGTCGGTGCGCTGGTCGACACCCAGCAGATGAACACCGTGCTGGCCTATATCGAATCGGGGCATAGCGATGGCGCCACGCTGGTGGTCGGCGGCAAGCGCACTCTGGAGGAAACCGGCGGCGTCTATGTCGAGCCGACCATCTTCGACGGGGTGAGCAATGCGATGAAGATCGCCCGCGAGGAAATTTTCGGCCCGGTGCTGTCGGTGATCACTTTCGAGGACGCCGAGGAAGCCGTGCGCATCGCCAACGACACGCCCTATGGCCTGGCTGCGGCGGTGTGGACCAGCAATATCTCCAAGGCCCACTTGACCGCCAAGGCGCTGCGCGCCGGTAGCGTGTGGGTCAACCAATACGACGGTGGTGACATGACCGCGCCGTTCGGTGGCTTCAAGCAGTCCGGCAACGGCCGTGACAAGTCGCTGCATGCGTTCGACAAGTACACCGAACTGAAGGCCACCTGGATCAAGTTGTGATTGTCGAACGATTTCCGGGTCGTCGGCCATACGGCGTTGAACCGCCGCTTTGAATGCTCACGTACCTGAGTACGCTGCGCTTCAAAGCGACGGTTCGCCTTGTCTGGCCTTAGCCCCGGAGATCTCGATCGGTGGCAGGTTCGGTCGAGGTGGGCCGGGCAATATTGTTTGAGTTCCGCCCTTCGGGGCCGGCTCATGTGAGCCATACCTGCGGCCGGGTTTCCTGAGAACCTGTTTACGATCTCGCGAGCTAGAGCCAGACAAGGCGAAATCAGGCGAGGACGAGGAGTTTACAAGTTGTAAACGACAAGTCCGAGTGTGATTTCAACGCCGTATGGCCGACGCGCAGCAGATCGTAAACAGGTTCTGAGGGAGCCCGGCCGTTTTGCATTGTTGGAGCACGTCATGCGTTGGGGAACCTATTTCGCCGTTTGCGCTTCGGTGATCAGCATCGGCCTGGCCCTCGGGGTGACTATGCCGTTGGTGTCGCTGCGTCTGGAGGGCTGGGGCTACGACAACTTCGCCATTGGGGTGATGGCGGCCACACCGGCGGTTGGCGTGTTGCTCGGCGCCCTGGTCACCGGCCGGCTGGCCGCGCGGATCGGCACCACGGCGCTGATGCAGCTATGCCTGCTGGCCAGCGCGCTGTCGGTGGTGTTGCTGGCGCTGGTGCAGAGTTACCCGATCTGGCTGGTGCTGCGTCTGCTGATCGGCGTGGCGCTGACCGTGGTATTCATCCTCGGCGAGAGCTGGATCAACCAACTGGCCGTGGAGAAATGGCGCGGCCGTTTGGTAGCCCTGTATGGCACCGGCTATGCGCTGAGCCAGCTGTCCGGGCCGTTGCTCCTGAGTGCGCTGGGCACCGCCGGCAATCAGGCGTTCTGGACCGGCACCGGGCTGCTGATCGGTGGCTCGCTGGTGCTGCTGGGCCGGCGTGGCGCGCCGCAGGTGGACGCGCAGAGCGCCTCGGGGCGCGGCTTGCGGGCGTTCTGCCGGAACATGCCGGCGGTCGCCTGGGCGGTGGCACTGTTCGCTGCCTTCGAGGCGATGATGCTGACCCTGCTGCCGATCTACGGCCTGCGTCAGGGCTTCACCCAGGAAGTCGCCTTGCTGATGGCCAGCGTGGTGGTGATCGGCGATGCGGCGCTGCAACTGCCAATCGGCTGGCTGGCCGACCGGATGTCGCGGAGTAGCTTGTTCCGTGGCTGCGGCCTGGCGTTGCTGGTCTCCAGCCTGGCGATTCCGTTGAGCCTGCATACGCCGCTGATGTGGCCGGTGCTGGTGCTGTTCGGCGCGAGTGCCGGCGGCTTGTTCACCCTGGCGCTGATCCTCATCGGCGAGCGTTTTCGCGATGATCAACTGGTGCGCGCCAATGCCCACGTCGCGCAGCTATGGGGGATCGGTTGCCTGATTGGGCCGCTGGCGACCGGCGTGCTCAGCCAGTGGGTCAGCGGCCACGCGCTGCCCTGGCTGATGGCGGCGGGCGCGGCGGGATTCGTCTGGCTGGTCTGGCGGCAGGACGATGCGGCCATGGCGGCGCCGGCCGAGACGCTCGGCGACTAGAGCATCGGTCGCCGTTTACAACGGATTGGCGTTGCCCAGCGCATCCTTCAAGCGATACCAGAGCATGCCCAGGGCCAGCAGTGGCGAGCGCAACAGCTTGCCGCCCGGGAAGGTCATGTGCGGCACCTTGGCGAACAGGTCAAAACCGCGGCTTTCCTGGCCGGCGATGGCTTCGGCGAGCAGTCGTCCGGCCAGGTGGGTGGCGTTCAAGCCATGGCCGGCATAGGCCTGCGCGTAGAACACGTTGGGCTGACTGTGCAGGCGGCCGATTTGCGGCAGGCGGTTGGCGCCGATGCCGATCATCCCGCCCCATTGATAGTCGATCCGGATGTTGGCCAGCTGCGGGAACACCTCGAGCATTTTCGGTCGCATATAGGCGGCGATGTCCGCTGGATCGCGCCCGGAATAGTGGCAAGCGCCGCCGAACAGCAGACGCCGGTCGGCCGAAAGCCGGTAGTAGTCGAGGGCCACGCGCTGGTCGCAGAGCGCCATGTTCTGCGGGATCAGGGTGCGCGCCTGGGCCGCGCTGAGCGGTTCGGTGGCGATGATGTAGCTACCGGCCGGCAGCACCTTGCCGCCCAACTCCGGGTTCAGATCGTTGAGATAGGCATTGCAGGCGAGCACCAGATGCTTGGCGCGGACCAGGCCCTGGGCGCTGTGCACGCGCACTTCATTGCCGTAATCGATGCGCGTCACCGCCGATTGCTCGAATAACCGCACGCCCAGCGAGTGCGCGGCAGCCGCTTCGCCGAGGGCCAGATTGAGCGGGTGCAGGTGCCCGGAGCCCATGTCGATCAGGCCGCCGACGTAGCGGTCGGAGCCAACCACCTGATGCATGTCGCCGGCCTGCAGCACGCGCAGCTCGTGGCGGTAGCCGAGTTCGCGGAGTTCCTCGCGGTCCTCGAGAAAGCCTTCCAGGTCGCGCGGCTTGTTGGCCAGGTCGCAATAGCCCCAGGTCAGGTCGCAGTCGATGGCGAAGTGCTCGATGCGCCGGCGGACGATCTCCACCGCTTCCAGGCCGAGACGCTTGAGCTCCTGCACGCCGTCGCTGCCGATCACCCCGCTGAACTGCTCGAGCCCGTGACCGACGCCGCGGATCAACTGGCCGCCGTTGCGCCCACTGGCGCCCCAGGCGATTTTGCGAGCCTCCAACAGGACCACCGAAAAACCTCGCTCGGCCAGTTCGATGGCGGTGTTCAGTCCGGAATAACCGCCGCCGACGATGCACACATCGGCTACCTGCTCACCGGTCAGCGGTGGGTAAGCGAGTTGCCGGTTGGCGCTGGCGGCGTAATAGGACGGGGCGTGTTGGCTGCTGTGCACGGGCTGGTGAACGCGGGCGTTCATGTGCGGAATCCTGTGTATGGTGTTTGGAAAATTCAACGCAGGATAAGCGCGGCTTCTGCTTTGCGCCAAGTGGACAGGTGAAAAAATCGCGCTCCGCCTGGCGGTTCAGCGGCCGCTGCTGGCGCAGCGCGGGTAACATGCCGGCGATTTCTTCCAGGAATGCCGCCGCATGAGCTGCACCAGCCGCAAGATCGATCACCTGCGCCGGCAGATTCCGCGCTTCGACTGCGTGCCCGGCTGCCACGATTGCTGTGGCCCGGTGACTGCCTCGTCGGAGGAGCTGGCGCGCCTGCCGGTCAAGGGCGATGCCGAGCGTGAGGCGGCGCTGGCCGAGTGGAACTGCGTGCACCTCGGCCCGCAGGGCTGCCAGGTATACGACCAGCGCCCGCTGATCTGCCGGCTGTTCGGCACCACGCCGAGCCTGCCCTGCCCGAATGGCCGCGGCCCGGAAACGCCGACCGAGGCGCGGGTCGAGCGGCAGGTGCATCGGCTGATCGCCAGCACGCGGCAGGTGTTGGTCTAGGCAACGGGGCTGGCTGCCCATCTTTTGTAGGAGCGGATTTATCCGCGAACCGGGGCGAAACCTTCATTGCGTCCATCGCGAATAAATTCGCTCCTACGCGATGGTGGTGTCGGCCACGCCAGGGCAACGGCAGCGCTTACTCCGGCACCGGCAGGGTCAGCGATTCCTTCACTTCTTCCATGACGATGTAGCTCTTCGACTCGCGCACGTGCGGCAGCTTGAGGAGGATGTCGCCGAGCAGCTTGCGGTAGCTGGCCATCTCGTTGATGCGCGCTTTCACCAGGTAGTCGAAATCGCCGGACACCAGGTGGCATTCCAGTACATGCGGCAGCTTGAGCACGGCGCGGCGGAATTCCTCGAAGGTGTCGCCGGACTTGTAGTCCAGGCTGATCTCGACGAACACCAGCAGGCTGGCCTTGAGGTGCTGCGGATTGAGCCGCGCGTTGTAGCCCATGATGATGCCTTCGCGTTCCAGGCGGCGGACCCGCTCGGTGCACGGCGTGGTCGACAGGCCGACGCGCTCGCCCAGCTCGGTGAAGGACAGGCGGCCGTCATCCTGGAGGATGCGTAAAATATTCCGGTCGATCTTGTCCAGCTCGCGGCGGCTCTGATGCTGGGTTCTCATGGGGAATGCAACTCCGTAAATTGAATTATTGCCGGGAATTCTCTCCGAATATAGCCGCAACTATAGTGAAAAGCACTGCTCGTCGCTTTTTATACTGCACACATTCTGCGCTCAAGATAACAAACGTCAGCGTAAACTCGCGGCGAGGAGAAATAGATGCGTGTAATGGTGCTTGGCAGCGGCGTGATCGGGACCGCCAGTGCGTATTACCTGGCTCGGGCCGGTTTCGAAGTGGTCGTGGTCGATCGCCAGAACGCCCCGGCGATGGAGACCAGTTTCGGCAACGCCGGCCAGGTCTCGCCCGGCTATGCCTCGCCGTGGGCCGCGCCCGGCATTCCGCTGAAAGCCATGAAATGGCTGCTGCAAAAGCACGCCCCGCTGGCGATCAAGGCCACCGCTGATCTCGACCAATACCTGTGGATGGCGCAGATGCTGCGCAACTGCACGGCGGCGCGCTATGCGGTGAACAAGGAGCGCATGGTGCGCCTGTCCGAGTACAGCCGCGATTGTCTCGACGAGTTGCGCGCGGAGACCGGTATCGCCTACGAAGGCCGCAGCCTTGGCACCACCCAGCTGTTCCGTACCCAGGCGCAACTGGATGCCGCCGCCAAGGACATCACCGTGCTCGAGCGCTCCGGTGTGCCGTATGAGGTGCTCGATCGCGCCGGCATCGCCCGCGTCGAGCCGGCGCTGGCCAATGTCGCGCACAAACTCGCCGGCGCCCTGCGCCTGCCCAACGACCAGACCGGCGACTGCCAACTGTTCACCACGCAACTGGCCGAGATGGCCACCAAGCTGGGTGTGGAATTCCGTTTCGGGCAGAACATCGAACGTCTCGATTTCGCTGGCGACCGGATCAATGGCGTGTGGATCGACGGCCAGCTGGAAACGGCCGACCGTTACGTGCTGGCGCTCGGCAGCTTCACCCCGCAGCTGCTCAAGCCGCTGGGCATCAAGGCGCCGGTGTATCCACTGAAGGGCTATTCGCTGACCGTGCCGATCACCAACGCGGCGATGGCACCGACTTCGACGATCCTCGATGAGACCTACAAAGTCGCCATCACCCGCTTCGACAATCGCATTCGCGTCGGTGGCATGGCGGAGATCGCCGGCCACGACCTGAGCCTCAATCCGCGCCGGCGCGAGACCCTGGAAATGATCACCGGCGATCTGTATCCGCAAGGTGGCGATCTGGACCAGGCGAGTTTCTGGACCGGCCTGCGTCCGGCCACTCCAGATGGTACGCCGATCGTGGGGGCGACCCGCTTCAGCAATCTGTTCCTCAATACCGGCCACGGTACACTGGGCTGGACCATGGCCTGCGGCTCGGGACGTTTTCTCGCCGACCTGATGGCGCGTCGGCGTCCGCAGATCAGCGCCGAAGGCCTGGATATTTCCCGTTATGGCAGCAGCAAGGAGGGCAACGCCCATGGCAATCCAGCGCCTGCGCACTGAGTCACGCTACAGCGAAATCGTCATCCACCGGGGCACGGTGTATCTCGCCGGCCAGTTGGCGGACGACCTATCGGGCGACGTCCGCCAGCAGACCCGCGAGACCTTGGCCAGCATCGATAAACTGCTGGCCGAGGCCGGTAGCGACAAGTCGCGGATTCTCTCGGCGACTATCTACCTGAAGGACATCAGCGCCGACTACGCCGGCCTGAATGCCGAATGGGACGCCTGGCTGACCCCGGGCACGGCGCCCGCGCGCGCTTGCGTCGAAGCGAACATGTATGCCCCCGCGGTATTGGTGGAAATTTCCATCGTCGCTGCGCTCGACTGATCCTGCTTTGCCCGGCCGCTTGTGCCGGGTTTTTTATTCGTTTGGCGTCGTCCGCTGACGGCGCGATAGTGACCTACCCACCGACTGTCTAAGTGAACAAGCCATGCGTCCCGCCCGTGCCCTGATCGATCTCAATGCCCTGCGTGCCAACTACCGGCTGGCCCGCGAAGTGTCGGGTGCGCGCGCCTTGGCGGTGGTCAAGGCGGATGCCTACGGGCATGGCGCGGTGCGCTGCGCGCAGGCCCTGCACGACGAGGTCGACGGCTTTGCGGTGGCCTGCATCGAGGAAGCGATGGAGCTGCGCGCGGCGGCCATTGCGGCGCCAATCCTGCTTCTTGAAGGATTCTTCGAGACCGATGAGCTGGGCCTGATCGATCAGCTGGATCTGTGGTGCGTGGTGCATTCGCTGTGGCAGATCGAAGCCATCGAGCGCGCGGCGCTGCAGCGTCCGCTGACCGTCTGGTTGAAGATGGATTCGGGCATGCACCGGGTGGGCCTGCATCCGGCCGATTATCCGGCGGCCTACCGGCGCCTGCAGGCCACAGGTAAGGTCGGCAAGATCGTCCTGATGAGCCACTTCGCCCGTGCCGACGAGCTGGACAGTCCGCGCAGCAACGAGCAACTGGCCGCCTTCGAGCAGGCCCGGCAAGGCCTGAGCGCGGAAGTCAGCCTGCGTAATTCGCCGGCGATTCTCGGCTGGCCCGAGCTATTCCCTCAGCAGCAGTCCAGCGATTGGGTACGCCCGGGGATCATGCTCTACGGTGCCACGCCGTTCGAACAGCCGCAGGCCCTGGCGGCGCGGTTGCAGCCGGTGATGACCCTCGAGTCGAAGATCATCAGCGTGCGCGAATTGCCGGCTGGCGAGCCGGTCGGCTATGGCGCGCGTTTCATCAGCGAGCGGCCGACGCGGGTCGGCGTGGTCGCCATGGGCTATGCCGACGGTTACCCGCGGCATGCGCCGACTGGCACCCCGGTGTTGATCGATGGCCAGGCGAGCCGACTGATCGGCCGGGTGTCGATGGACATGCTTACCGTCGATCTCAGCGATTTGCCGCAGGCCGGCCTCGGCAGCCGCGTCGAGCTGTGGGGCAAGCACGTGCTGGCCAGTGACGTGGCGGCGCAGGCCGGGACGATTCCCTACCAGATCTTTTGCAATCTGCGCCGCGTGCCGCTGATTTACCCGCATGGCTAGGCGCGCAGGATTTGCGGGCGGGCTGTTGTAAATACTGAACGCTGTTGCCATGATACGGCCAACTTTCCGCATCTCCCCAGGGGGCACCAGCATTGGACGTCGGCGTTCGACTGCAATCCATTCGTAAACTCAAAGGCCTGTCCCAGCGCGAGTTGGCCAAGCGCGCGGGAGTCACCAACAGCACCATTTCGATGATCGAGAAGAACAGCGTCAGCCCCTCGATCAGCTCGCTAAAGAAGGTGCTATCCGGCATTCCCATGTCGTTGGTGGAATTCTTTTCCCTGGAAGTCGAGCAGGGCAACCTGCCCCAGGTGGTTTACAAAGCGGACGAACTGACCGCGCTGCCGAGTGGTTCGGTGACCATGAAACTGGTCGGTAAAGCCCATCCCAGCCGCGCCATCACCTTTCTCGACGAGACCTATCCACCGGGCGCCGATACCGGTGACGAGATGCTTGTCCACGAAGGCGAAGAGTCCGGGATGCTGGTTACCGGGCGCCTCGAGCTGACCGTCAGCGGCGAGATCTACATCCTCGAATGCGGTGACAGTTACTACTTCGAGAGCAGCAAGCCGCATCGCTTTCGCAATCCGTTCGATGCACCGGCGCGGCTGATCAGCGCCACCACGCCGGCGAATTTCTGATTCCTCGACCACCTGCGCAGGGCCATATCCCTGCGACAAGTTGGGTTGTTTCGACTTGGCGGGTGAACCGCTATACTGGCGCCCGCTCGCGAAACCGTGGCCGCGAGCGTACTAGCCACGATGAGGGTGTAAGCGTGAACCTAATTAAGAAAATGCTGGCGGCTCATGCTGCCGTCCTGGCTCTGTGGGCTGTGAGCGCTCAGGCCGCGACCAATGACGACATCGCTGCACGGATCAAGCCGGTCGGTGAAGTGTGCGTGCAAGGCCAAGAGTGCAAGGGTATCGAAACCGTCGCGGTCTCCGCCGGCGGTGGCGCGAAGACGCCAGACGACATCATCACCAAGCATTGTGGTGCCTGCCATACCGTTGGCGTGCTGGGTGCGCCGAAGATCGGTGACGGCGCGGCGTGGAAGGCCCGTGCCGACAAGGAAGGCGGCCTCGACGGCCTGTTGGCCAAGGCCATCAGCGGCGTCAACGCGATGCCGCCGAAAGGCACCTGCGCCGACTGTAGCGATGCTGACCTGAAGGCCACCATCCAGAAGATGTCCGGCTTGTAATCGCCGAACCGCGACGCGGTAACGCGTATCGCTGACAAAGCCGCCTCCGGGCGGCTTTGTCGTTTTCGGGCAAAGCTCTTACGGAGCAAAGCGCGGCGGGTTAGGGGCAACGGGAGATACTCCAGTGCCGTGTTGCTCACGTGAATCCGCTGTCGACCAGGTTCTGGAGCAGATTGACGGCCCGATCCGTCTCGGCTTGCCGCTCGGGCTGGGCAAGCCCAACCGCTTCGTCAACGCGCTGTACCAGCAGCGCATCAAGGGGTTGCCCGAGTGCTCTTGACCATCTTCACCGCGCTCAGTCTGGGCCGGTCACGGGCGGCCAGCGAGTTGGAACAGCGCTTCATGGGCCCATTCTTCGCCCGCGCGTCTAGATGAGCCGCGGCTACGCGAGTATTTGCGGCGGTGTACTGATCCATGGCGGTTTCTTTCTCGGCTCGCTCAGCGCCTGCGCGAGCTCGACGAAAACCAGCGCGCGCGCTGCTATGGCTCAAGCGCAAGCTGCGTCTGAGCGAGATTCTCGATCTGGGTAAGGCGGCGCTATTCGACCCGCCGGCGCCGGCCGATTACCCCACGCATTTGCGGCGCATGGGCCTGGAGGACCCTGAGGGGCTGCGCGAGCAGGTCTATTGGGCTGAAGGCCACCGCGCGCTTCGCTCCTGCAGTAGCCCGGATGTAATCCGGGTAGCTCGGCGCCTCTCGATTCCCGGATTGCATCCGGGCTACGGGATCTTGCTCACGGCGGTGAGCGGTGATTGTCGCGGCCATGGGCCGCGAACCAAGGGCGCTGCAATTCAGTCGAGAAAGGTCACGCGGCCGTCGGCCAGCGCCTGCACGCGGGCCAGCGACTCGACGCGATAGCCCTCGCTTTCCAGCAAGGTGCGGCCTTCCTGGAAGGACTTCTCGATGACGATGCCGATCCCGGCAATGCTCGCTCCGGCCTGGCTGATCAGGTCGATCAGCGCCTTGGCGGCATGCCCGTTGGCGAGGAAGTCGTCGATCACCAGCACATGATCCGCGGCGCTCAGGTGCTTGGCGGAGATGGCGATGGTGCTCTCGCTCTGCTTGGTGAAGGAGAACACCTTGGAGATGTACAGGTTGTCCTTCAGGGTCAGCGACTGGTACTTGCGGGCGAAGATCACCGGCACGCCCAGCTCCAGACCGGCCATCACCGCCGGGGCGATGCCCGAGGCCTCGATGGTGACGATCTTGGTGATGCCCTGATCGCGGAAGCGCTCGGCGAACGCATGGCCGACCTGCTGCATGAGGGCCGGATCGATCTGGTGATTGAGGAAGGCGTCGACCTTGAGCACTTGCTCGGAGATCACGATGCCTTCGGCGAGAATCTTCTGTTTCAGCGCTTCCACGCTCTTACCCTCGTTGTGTCTGTTGGGCCCGGACGCCGCCGGGATTAAGTCGGTTCGTGCACCGTAGCCCGGATTACATCCAGGCTACGGGATGTAATCCGTAGGATGGGTCGGGCCGCGCAGGTCGAGCGAAGCGATACCCATCGGCATGGGTTCGATGGGAATCGTCGCTACGCTCCTCAACCCATCCTACGGGAGCGTCATTCAGGATCTGCGTTCACTCCGCCGCCGGTCGTTTCAGCATGGCACGCATATTCGCCAGGGCATCATTGCCGCGCGCCGCCTTGACCTCCACCGGTGCGTCGTCCTGGCCGTGCCAGACTAGGTCTTCCGGCGGCAGTTCGTCGAGAAAACGGCTCGAGGAGCAGTCGATGATTTCGCCATATTGCTTGCGCTTGGCGGCGAAGGTCATGGTCAGGTTCTGGCGTGCGCGGGTGATGCCGACGTAGGCCAGGCGCCGCTCCTCCTCGATGGTGTCGGCCTCGATGCTGGAGCGGTGCGGGAGAATTTCCTCCTCGACGCCGATGATGAACACCGAAGGAAATTCCAGGCCCTTGGAGGCGTGCAGGGTCATCATCTGCACGCCCTCGGCGCCTTCTTGCTCTTCCTGCTGACGCTCGAGCATGTCGCGCAGGACCAGTTTGCCGATGGCTTCCTCGATGGTCATCTCGCCGTCTTCGTCGCGCTCCAGGGTGTTCTTCAGCGCCTCGATGAGGAACCACACGTTGCCCATGCGCGCCTCGGCGACCTTATCGCTGGAGGCGTTCTGGCGCAGCCAGTTCTCGTAGTCGATGTCCATCACCATGCTGCGCAGCACGGCAATCGGCTCGTTCTGCGCACATTGTTGGCGGATGGTGTCCATCCAGCGCTTGAAGCGTTGCAGACGCTCACCGTAGCGGTTGTCGAGGTGCGCACCGAGGCCGACTTCGTCGCAGGCGGCGTACATCGAGATCTTGCGCTCGGTGGCGTAGTTGCCGAGCTTTTCCAGGGTGGTCGAGCCGATTTCGCGGCGTGGCACGTTGATCACGCGCAGGAAGGCGTTGTCGTCGTCTGGATTGACCAGCAGGCGGAAGTAGGACATCAGGTCCTTCACTTCCTGGCGGGCGAAGAAGCTGGTGCCGCCACTCAACCGATAGGGAATCTGGTGGTGCTGCAGCTTCAGCTCCATCAGCTTGGCCTGGTAGTTGCCGCGGTAGAGGATGGCGAAGTCGCTGTACGGACGCTCGGTGCGCAGGTGTTCGGTGAGGATTTCCATCGCCACCCGTTCGCACTCGTTTTCTTCGTTCTTGCAGCGGATCACGCGGATCTCGTCGCCGTGGCCCATCTCGCTCCACAACTGCTTCTCGAAAGCGTGCGGGTTGTTGGCGATCAGTACGTTGGCGCATTTGAGGATGCGGCTGGTGGAACGGTAGTTCTGTTCGAGCATCACCACCTTCAGCGACGGGTAATCCTCTTTCAGCAGCATCAGGTTTTCCGGCCGCGCGCCGCGCCAGGCGTAGATCGACTGGTCATCGTCGCCGACCACGGTGAACTGGTTGCGCATGCCGACCAGCAACTTGACCAGCAAATACTGGCTGGCGTTGGTGTCCTGGTATTCGTCGACCAGCAGGTAGCGAATGCGGTTCTGCCACTTCTCGAGGATGTCCGGGTGGGCCTGGAACAGCTTGACCGGCAGCAGGATCAGGTCGTCGAAGTCCACCGCGTTGTACGCCTTGAGCGTGCGCTGGTAGTGCAGGTAGACGATGGCGGCGGTCTGTTCCTTGGGGTTGCGCGAGTTGGCCAGCGCCTCGTCGGGCATGATCAGCTCGTTCTTCCAGCCGCCGATGTAGTTCTTGATCTCGTCGGCGCCATCATCGCCGGAATATTCCTTCTGCATGATGTCGCTGAGCAGCGCCTTGATATCGCCCTCATCGAAAATCGAGAAACCCGGCTTGTAGCCGAGCGCCGCGTATTCCTTGCGGATGATGTTCATGCCCAGGTTGTGGAAGGTCGACACCGTCAGGCCGCGGCCCTCGGCGCCCTTGAGCAGGCTGCCGACGCGCTCCTTCATCTCGCGCGCCGCCTTGTTGGTAAAGGTCATGGCGACGATGTGGCGGGCCTGGATGCCGCAGTTCTGCACCAGGTGGGCGATCTTGCGCGTGATCACGCTGGTTTTGCCGGAGCCGGCGCCGGCGAGCACCAACAGAGGGCCGCCGACGTAGTTCACGGCTTCCTGCTGCCGGGGATTGAGACGGGACATCGCGTCGAGTCGAAGGAAAATGGGCGCGCATTCTAGCAGGCCGCAGCCGAGATGCCGTTACCGTCTGGAGCCTGATTGCGGTTTCGATGATGGCAAAGCGACAGGCTTGGCGAAATCGGGCAATCCCGTACGATCGTGCCGGCATTGGGCTTGCCGCTAATCCGGGTTTCCCGCAGGATGCGCAAAAACCTGCACAGGACGTGCGAGATAGACGCCTTTTAAGGGCGCGTCGTGGCAATGGATTGTACTTATTGTCATGGGGTGGGGAGGTTGCTTGTCCGCGTTCATCGAACCTGTGCGGATCGTCCTGCTGGCTGCAGAGCCGGATTGGGCGCTGTCGTTGCGCGAGCATCTCGCTGCGATGGGCAGTCACATCTCGTTGATCACCGCGCCGTCCTGGAACGCTGCCAGCAACCTCTTCGATGACCACGCCCATGCTCTGCTGCTGACCACTCCGGCGCTCCAACCGGCCCCCGGTCAATGTCCCTTGCCGATTGTCCAACTGCTCGACGCAGAGCCAGCCGAAGCGCCGCTCGGCGTCAGCGATTGGCTGGTGCGCGGCCAGTTCGGGGGCGAGGTGCTGCGCCGCTGTCTGCGCTATGTGCGCGCACAGGGCAATCTGCAGAGCACCCTGCAACGCCTCGCCGAGCAAGACCCGCTGACCGGCATCGCCAATCGTCAGGGTTTTCATACCTTGCTGGCGGCGCGCCTGGCCGAGTCCGATGGCCGCGGCCTGGTGCTTGGTCATCTCGATCTGGACAACTTCCGGCATGCCAACGACGCCCTCGGCCACCAGGCCGGCGACCGCCTGATTCTGCAGGTGGTGGCCCGTCTCAAGGCACAGTTGGCCGCCGGCGACCAGTTGGCGCGCCTCGGCGGCGACGAGTTCGCCTTGTTGCTGGATACCCGCCGGGATCGGGCGCGCGCCCGCCTGGTCGCCGAACGCATCACCGAAGCGCTGTCCGAACCCTACTGGATCGACGGCGAAAGCCTCTTGCTCGGCTGCAGCCTGGGGCTGGCGCACGCGCAGACCGGCGCCGGCGCCGACCCGCTGATGTGGCACGCGCATATCGCCATGCAGCAGGCCAAGAGCGAGCAGGGCTGCAGTTTTCATCTGTTCGACGAGCGCATCAACCGCAACGCGCGCAGCCTCGCCGACCTGGAAAGCGAATTGCGCCGGGCCCTGCGCCGCGACGAGCTGGAGCTGCATTATCAGCCGCGCCTGTGTTTGCGCAGCGGCACCATCGTCGGCCTCGAGGCGCTGGTGCGCTGGCGGCATCGCGAACGCGGCCTGCTGGCGCCCAACGAATTCGTGCCGCTAGCCGAGCAGAGCGGCTTGATCGTGCCGCTCGGCTACTGGGTGATGGCCCGCGCGCTGCGCGACATGCAATGGCTGCGCGGGCGCGGCCTGCCGCCGCTGCACATGGCGGTCAATCTGTCGTTCCGCCAGTTTCAGGACAGCCAGTTGCTGCCGACCCTACGGCGGCTGATCGAGGAGCGCGGCGTGGATGCGCGCTGGCTGGAGTTCGAGCTGACCGAAACCGCGGTGATGCGCCGCAGCGAGCATGTGCGGCAGACCATGGATGGCCTCGCCGAACTTGGCGTGCGCTTCTCGCTGGACGATTTCGGCACCGGCTATTCGTCCTTCGTGCACCTCAATAGCCTGCCGATCGGCCTGCTGAAGATCGACCGCAGCTTCGTCGGCGGCATGGGCGAGCGCGCGGAAAACCGCCAACTGGTGCGGGCGATGATCAACCTGGCGCACAACCTCAATCTCGAAGTGGTGGCCGAGGGCGTCGAAGATGCCGGGCAGCTGGCCTTGTTGCGTCAGTACGGCTGCGATCAGGTACAGGGCTATCTGGTCAGCAAGCCACTGCCGCTGGCCGATCTGGCCCGTTATCTGGTGTTTGGCAAAGCCCAGGCATTGCTGAGCGGCGTGCCTTCGTAACGCCTGGTCGATGCGCAAGAAAGCTCCGTAGGGCGGACTCAGAAGGGTAGCGAGCAGTCCGCCGTCCACTCTGCAGATCCCGCCGGCGTACTGCTATGCGAGTACGCCCTACCTCGTGTGCGGCCTGCCACGAGGTAGCAACGGCGCGGTTTTTCATTTGCAGCTAAGGCCAGTCCCGTAGGGCGGACTCAGGAGCGCCAGCGAACAGTCCGCCGCGCAGTAACTGCGCAGTTTTCCATTCGAAGCTCAAGGTCAGGCCGGCAGCCGCGCAGGCCAGGCCGCCGGCCAGCCCCCACCACACGCCGCTGGCGCCCCAGCCGAGCGGCATCGCCAGGGTCCAGGCGAGTGGCGCGCCGATGCCCCAGTAGCAGAGCAGGCCGACCAGAAAGGTCGTGCGCGCATCCTTGAGGCCGCGGATCGCGCCCATGGCGATGGTTTGCAGGCCGTCGAACAACTCGAACCAGGCGGCAATCGCCAACAGCTGGCCGGCCAGTTCGATCACCGCGAGGTGCTGGCTGTCGTGGCTATCCAAGAACAGGCCGACCACCGCCTGCGGCGCCAGCCAGAACAGCAGGGCAAAGCCGAGCATGCACAGCCCGCCGAGGCCGATCGCCAGGCGTCCGGTCTGCCGCGCGGCGTGGATGCGCCCGGCGCCGAAGTGCTGGCCGATGCGAAAGCTCGCCGCATAGGAAATCCCCACCGGCACCATGAACGCCACGTACACCGCCTGGATGGCGATCTGGTGGGCGGCCAGTTCGGTGCTGCCGAGCGCGCCCATGCATAGCGCGGCAATGAAGAACAAGCCGGACTCGACCACATAGGTGCCACCAATCGGCAGGCCCAGGCGCAGGTTCTCGCGCAGCGCGGCGACGTCCAGGCGCAGCAGCCCGGTGAGCAGCGGCCAGGGCCGGTAGAACGGCTGGCGGTGGATGTAGCCGGCCAGGAGCAGCGCCATCAGGCTGGAGACCACCGCGGTGACCAGGCCGATGCCAGTCAGGCCAATGCGCGGCAGACCGAACAGGCCGTGGATCAGCACGTAGTTGAGGAGGAAGTTCAGCGCCGCACCGCCCAGGCTGATCGCCAGCACCGGCCCCGGCCGGCCGAGCGCCCCGGTGAAGCCGCGCAAGGTCATGAACAGCAGGTAGCCGGGCAGGGCGAACACCAGGCTGTGCAGGAAGCTCATCGCCCCGGCGATGTTCGCCGGGTCCTGGCCGGCCAGGCGCAGCAACGGTTGCAGATTCCACAGCAGCACCCCGGCGAACAGCGCCAGACCGCTGGCCACCCACAGCCCGGCCTGGGTCATGGCGCGCACGCCGGCGGCATCGTTGGCGCCGTGGCGGATGGCGACCAGGTTGCCGACCGCGGCAACTACCCCGACGCAGAAGATCGACACGAAGCTGTAGCTGGCCGCACCGAGTGCACCAGCGGCCAGCGCGTCCGGGCCGAGCAGGCCCATCATCACCGTGTCGGTGAACACCATCAGCACGTGGGCGAGCTGCGCAGCCACCAGCGGGCCGGCCAGGCGCAGCAGCGCGACGAGTTCGCTACGCAGACTGTCAGAAATAATCAGGAATCATCGATCAGGCGGCGCCGAGAGTGTCTCGCGCCAGGCAATAGCCGCTATTCTGCGGAGCGTAGCCTTGGGCCACAAACCGATAAAAGCACTAGCAGGTATGAGTAAAAGTCATCATGAGTCGCTTGCCCCCGCTGTATGCGTTGCGCGCCTTCGAGGCGGCCGCGCGGCATTTGTCGTTCACCCGCGCTGCCGAGGAACTGGCCATCACCCAGAGTGCGGTGAGCCGGCATATCCGTACCCTCGAGGCCGATTTCGCCTGTCGGCTGTTCGAGCGCGCCGGCCGTGGGCTGCGCCTGACCGAGTCGGGACGCTTGCTGCTACCCGGTCTGCGCGATGGCTTCGCCGCCCTGGAACGGGCCTGCGCCAGCCTGCGCAGTGAGGAGGGCACGTTGCGCCTGAAAGCCCCCTCGACGCTCACCGTGCGTTGGCTACTGGCGCGCCTGTCGCGCTTTCGCCTGCGCAATCCGGACATCGAGGTGCAGCTCACCAGTGCCTGGATGGACGTCGATACCGTGGATTTCCAGCACGAACCCTACGATTGCGCGGTGCTGTTGAGTAGCGGCGAGTTTCCCGAGGAATGGGACAGCGCGCTGCTCTTCGAGGAGTGGCTGATTCCGGTCTGCGCGCCCGAGGCGGCGGCCGATGGCCCCTGGGATGTGGTGCGGCTGCAGGCCGCCGAGCAGTTGCACCCGACCCCCGATCGCCGCGACTGGCGCCAGTGGCTGGAGGCCATGCAGCTCAGCGAGCAGGTGCCGCTGAAAAGCGGACAAACTTTCGACATGCTCGAACTGGGCATCGTCGCCGCCGCGCGCGGTTACGGCGTGTCGATCGGTGATCTGCTGATGGTCGCCGAAGACGTCGCCGAAAAACGCCTCGGTCTGCCCTGGCTGACGGCGGTCGCCAGTGGCTGCCGCTATTACCTGGTATGGCCGAAGGCGCGCCGCGGCCAGGAACGCTTCCGCCGCCTGCGCGACTATCTGCAAGCCGAAGTGGCGGCGATGCAGTTGCCCGACGTGCAGCGCCTGGCGTGACCCGTTGGTCAGCTGCTTCGCCCTTTTGCCGACCTGGCGCTACCCTCGGGAGGCCCCTTCAGGACTGTCAGTCGATGCCCCAGCAACCGCCCGCCAATCACCTGGTCGCCACCGTGGAAGCCATTTACCGCGATGAGTCGCGGCGCGTGCTGGCCACCCTGATTCGGCTGCTCGGTGATTTCGACCTAGCGGAAGAGGCGCTGCACGAAGCCTTTCGCGCCGCCATGGAGCAATGGCCGCGCGATGGCGTTCCGGCCAATCCGCGCGCCTGGCTGGTTTCGGCGGGGCGCTTCAAGGCCATCGACGGCTTGCGCCGGCAGGCGCGTTTCCAGCCCTTGGACGATGTCGCCGAGCCGGCCGTTGCGGCAAATGAGACGGCGCTGGATGACGAGCATCTGGCCGATGACCGCTTGCGCCTGGTGTTTATCTGCTGCCACCCGGCATTGGCGCCGGATGCCCAGGTGGCGCTGACCCTGCGCGAAGTCTGCGACCTGACTACCGAGGAAATCGCTCGCGCCTTCCTCAGCCCGCCGAGCACCGTGGCGCAGCGCATCGTGCGCGCCAAGGCGAAGATCCGCGAGGCGCGGATTCCCTATGAAGTGCCGGGGCGCGGCGAACTGGCCGAGCGCCTCGAGACGGTGTTGCGGGTGGTCTATCTGGTCTTCAACGAGGGTTATTTCGCCAGCTCCGGGGACTCGCTGACCCGCAGTCAGCTGTCCGCCGAAGCGATTCGCCTTGGCCGGCTGCTCGTCGAGTTGCTCGCCGAACCCGAGGCTCAGGGTCTGCTGGCGCTGATGCTGCTGCACGAAGCGCGGCGCCCGGCGCGCTTGTCGGTAAACGGCGAGCCGGTGCTGCTGGAAGAGCAGGATCGTGGCTTGTGGGATCGCCAGTTGATCGCCGAGGGCGACGACCTGGTCCTCGCCGCGCTGCGCTCACGGCGTTTCGGGCCGTACAGCCTGCAGGCGGCCATCGCTGCGGTGCATGCCGAAGCGCCGAGCGTGGCGGCCACCGATTGGATGCAGATCGTCGGCCTCTACGACGCCTTGCTGAGCGTCTCGCCCTCTCCGGTGGTGGCGCTCAACCGCGCGGTGGCGGTGGCGATGCGCGATGGGCCGCAGGCCGGCCTGGCGCTGATCGATGCGCTGCTGGGCGGCGGCGAGTTGCACGACTATCACCTTGCGCATGCCGCACGCGCCGACCTGTGCCGGCGCCTGGGTCGCTCCGCCGAGGCGCGCGCCGCCTACCGGCGTGCTCTGGAACTCAGCCAGCAGGGCCCGGATCGGCAATTCCTCGAGCGCCGCCTGGCCGAACTGGACCACGGCTGAATCCAGTCTGGATCTGTGGGTGGCCTGGGCCGCGCAGGTCGAGCGCAGCGCGGGTCACTGGTGCATCCGCGCAACCAACTAAATTATTTTTCCAGCGCTTGTCGATTCGCCGTCGCAGCGCTCGACTACTGGATACCCAGGCGCGCCATTTCACCTCAAGGAGAGCTCCGCCATGAAATACCTGCTGCTGGTCTACGCCGACGAAACCACCCTGCACAGCGCGCCGGACAGCCCGCGCGATGCCGAATGCAACGACTACTGCGAATCGGTGCGCGTCAGCGGCCGGCTGGTCGCCGCCGAGGCACTGGAGCCGGTCAGCAGCGCCACCACTGTGCGCATCCGCGCCGGCAAGCAGCTGATCACCGACGGGCCGTTCGCCGAAACCAAGGAACAGCTCGCCGGGTTCTATCTGGTCGATGCCCGTGATCTCAACGAGGCGATCCAGCTGGCGGCGAAAATTCCCCCGGCGCGGGTCGGCAGCATCGAGGTGCGTCCGGTGCGCGAGCTGCAACTCTGAGTCGCCACCCCTGAGGAATTGTCCAGTCGGCCTGGCTTCCTGGCGCTCGTTACCGGTCTCGCGACCTGGGCGCCTGGGTTTTCAACACGTGTCACGCACGGCGTGCATCGCCCAGCAATCCACCCGCAACCGGAGGTACTCGTGATGGACCGTAGTGACTATCCGCCCGTGGCCAGCCGCGAAGCATGGCGCCAGGCGCGTCTGGCCCTGCTGACCAAGGAAAAAGCCTTTACCGCCGCACGCGACCGCCTGAACGCCGAGCGACGCAGTCTGCCGATGGTCGCGGTGCAGGAGGATTACCGTTTCCAGGGGCCGCAGGGCGAAGTCCGCCTGCTCGATCTGTTCGACGGCCGCCACCAGCTATTGATCTACCACTACATGTTCCACCGTGACCGGGGCGAAGGCTGCCCGGGCTGCTCGTACGTGGTCGACAACATGGGCAACCAGGCGCATCTGCATGCCCGCGGCACCACTCTGGTGATGGTCTCTCGCGCCCCGCTGGCTGAGCTGGAGGTCTTCAAGCGGCGCATGGGCTGGACGATTCCGTGGTACTCGTCGTTCGACAGCCGCTTCAACTACGACTTCCACGTGACCCTCGATGAGAGCGTGCTGCCGGTCGAATACAACTATCGTGATAAAGCCGAATTGCAGCGCCTCGGCCTGGACTACCACCTGGAAGGCGAACAGCCCGGCCTCAGCGTCTTCGTCCGCGATGGCGAGCAGGTGTTCCACAGCTATTCCACCTATGGGCGGGGTCTGGATCTGCTCGACGGCACCTCCAACTACCTCGACCTGACGCCCTTTGGCCGCCTGGAAGGGTGGGACGGCATGCCCGACTTGAATGGCGAGGGGAAATTCTGGGTCAAGCTGCACGACCAGTACGGCCAGGCACCTGTCGCCGCCCACGATTGCTGTGTGGCGCAGAGCACGTCCTGAATCATTCCAATCCAGCGGGAGAGCGAATATGAATAGCGCCAATCCACTTCACGGCGATCTTGCCCAGCTGCATGCGTTGCTCGATAGCTGGGCGCAGGGCTTCCAGGCCAAGGATGTCGACCAGGTGATGTCCACCTACAGCGAGGACATCGTCGCATTCGACGCCATCCAGCAGCTGCAATTCAAGGGCCGCGACGCGTACCGGGCGCACTGGCAGGCGTGCATGGCCATGTGCCCGGGCCTGCCCACCTATGCAGTCAGCGAGCAGAACATCAGCATCAGCGGCGAGCTGGCCATCGCCCATTATCTCGGGCATTGCGGCGGCACCGATGCCGAGGGCAATTGCCAAGGCGGTTGGTCGCGCGTTACCCAAGGATTTCGCAAGTTGAATGACCGCTGGCTGATTTTCCACGAGCACTTTTCCTTTCCCGTCGATATCGAAAGCGGTAAAGCGCTGTTTGACGCCACGCCCTGAGGCGCAGGAATCAGGACCCTGAGAGGACGCAACATGCTGACTGTGCTGATCGTTTTGTTGGTGCTGCTCGCTGGCCTCGCGGTAGTCGTGGCGCGTCGACCGGATACCTTTCATGTCGAGCGCAGTGCGCTGATCGAGGCGCCGCCGGTCGCGGTGTTCGCCCAGATCAACGATTTTCACGCCTGGCATCAGTGGTCGCCGTGGGCCCGCCGCGATCCGGCGATGCGCGTCGAGTATCTGGGACCGCCAACCGGGGAAGGGGCGAAATACCGTTGGGCTGGCAACAAGGAAGTCGGCGCAGGCAGTGCGACCATCGTACTCAGTCGTCCCGGTGAGCTGGTGCGTATGCAGTTGGAGTATCTCAAGCCGTTTCGCATGAGCAGCGTCGCCGAATTCCAGCTCCACCCCGCCGATGCCGGGACGCGCGTGGTGTGGACGTTGGACGGGCCGAGTAATTTCGTGTCCAAGGCCATGGGCCTGGTGTTCAACATGGACAAAATGGTCGGCGGCGATTTCGAGCTGGGTCTGCAGCAGCTGCGCGAGCGGGTCGCGACGACCCAGCATTGAGCACGCTGGTCTGTAGGAGCGAATTCATTCGCGATGAAGGAATGCCGATCGCGGATGAATCCGCTCCTACGCTGCGCATAACGTTTCAGGCGAGCGTCATACGCGTTCTTCGCGTTCAGGCCAGTGCGCTGCTCGGTCGGTATTGCAGCGCTTCGGCCAGGTGTGCTCGGGCGATGGCCTCGCGCTGGTCTAGATCGGCCAGGGTGCGGGCCACTTTGAGCAGCCGATGGGCCGCGCGCAGGGACAGATTAAGGCGCTCGCAGGCTTGCTCCAGCCAGCTCTGGTCCTCGACGCTGAGCAGGCAATGCCGGCGCAGGCCGGGCAAGTCGAGCAGCGCGTTGGCGCAGCCTTGGCGGCGCATCTGCAGTTGCCGCGCCGTTGCCACGCGGGCGGCCACGCTGGCGCTGTCCTGGCCGGGTTCGGGCGGCGCCTGCAGCGAGGTGGTCTCGCGGGCCACGGTCAGGTGCAGGTCGATGCGATCGAGCAGCGGCCCGGACAGCTTGCTGCGATAGCGCTGGATCTGTTCCGGGGTGCAACGGCAGCGTCCGCTGGGATCGTGCAGATAGCCACACGGACAGGGGTTCATCGCCGCGACCAATTGAAAGCGCGCCGGGAAGCGCACCTTGTCGCGCGCCCGGGCGATGACGATGTGGCCGGACTCCATGGGTTCGCGCAGGACCTCGAGCACCTTGCGATCGAATTCCGGCAATTCGTCGAGAAACAATACGCCTTGGTGCGCCAGGGTGATTTCCCCCGGCTGCGGCCGGCTGCCCCCGCCGACCAGGGCCGGGCCGGAGGCGCTGTGGTGCGGCTGACGAAACGGTCGCTGCGGCCAGGCTTCCAGCGGGGCATGGCTGGCCACCGAATGAATCGCCGCGACCTCCAGCGCTTCAGCTTCATCGAGGGGCGGCAGCAGCCCGGGCAGGCGACTGGCCAACAGGGTTTTGCCGGTGCCGGGCGGGCCGCTGAGCAGCAGGTTATGCCCGCCACTGGCGGCGACCAACAGGGCGCGCTTGGCCGAGTGCTGGCCCTGCACTTCGGCCAGGTCCGGATACGGCGGGGTGCGCCGCAGCAGGCCCTGGGCCTGATAGGGCATTAGCGGCTGGCTGCCATTGAGGTGTGCGGCGAGTTCCAACAGGTGGTCGACGGCCAGCACCTTGAGACCCGAGGCCAGGCTGGCTTCCTCGGCATTCGCCCGCGGCACGATCAGCGTGTGCCCCGCCGCGCGCGCGGCCAGCGCCGCCGGCAGCACGCCCTGGACTGCGCGTACCGCGCCGGACAGCGCCAGTTCGCCAAGACACTCGAGCTCGCCAAGCGCCTCGCCAGGCACCTGGCCGCTGGCGGCGAGAATCCCGAGGGCGATGGCCAAATCGAAACGTCCACCGTCTTTGGGCAGGTCGGCAGGAGCCAGGTTGAGGGTGATGCGGCGGGGCGGGAAATCGAAGCCGGAGTTGAGGATCGCGCTGCGCACGCGGTCCTTGCTTTCCTTCACGCTGGTTTCCGGCAGGCCGACCAGGGCCAGCGACGGCAAGCCGTTGGCCAAATGGGCTTCGACGCTGACGGCGGGCGCTTCGACGCCCACCAGGGCACGGCTGTGAACAATAGCCAGGGACATGATCACTCCTTGATCGGTCCCGCCGGCGGGCCGGCGGATAGGTAGCTACTGCGCGTCTACGCAGCATTGAATCGGTGTCGCTCAATACCTGTCGCGGTTACCCGAGCGCGGCTCCTGCGCCGAGCAAGCGATCAGCTGGCGGGCGGATTCTGCTTGGCTTCCAACTCGGCAACTTTCGCTTCCAAGGCTTCCAGGCGACTACGGGTGCGCGCCAGAACGGCCATTTGACTATCGAATTCGTCGCGGCTGACCAAATCCAGTTTGCTGAAGGCACTTTGCAGTAAGGCCTTGAACTGGCTTTCGATCTCGGTGTGGGGAAGTGGGCCTTCACTGCTGAACAGCCGGGCGGCTTGGCTAGCGAGGGCATCGAGAAAGGCTTTGGGTGGCAGCATGCGCGCGGCTCCGGTGGCGAGCGGCGCAGTGTAGCACGTGCCCTGATGCGGCTTTTTGCGCACGGTTAAGGAGCAACTAGAGGGGAGTGGTCGCACCATTGTTGTGCGGTAAACATAGCCGTATACCCGCGTCAAACCTATGAATCTGCGCTAAACAACTGAAAAGCTTCTTTTTTGTCGAGCTGGCAAGGTTTCTGCTTAGTCGCCTGTGACGCATGCACCGATGCAGATCGGGAAAGGTGAAACGGGGAGTTGTTTCGCCCATAACGATTGGTTGTTGTTGGAGTGGCCGAACTGGGCGCCCGACGCGTTACAAAGCCAGACACTGCGCTTAGACTTGAACCGGGTTCGTTTTTCCTGGGGCGAGTCCACCAAAAACGGGAGAAAGTTTCATGAAGCTAGTCACTGCCATCATCAAGCCGTTCAAGCTCGACGACGTGCGTGAGTCGTTGTCCGAGATCGGCGTGCAAGGCATCACTGTCACTGAAGTCAAAGGCTTCGGGCGTCAGAAGGGCCACACCGAGTTGTATCGCGGCGCCGAATACGTTGTTGATTTCCTGCCTAAGGTAAAGATCGATGTGGCGATTGCCGACGATCAACTCGATCGCGTGATCGAGGCCATCACCAAGGCGGCCAACACCGGCAAGATCGGTGACGGCAAGATCTTCGTGGTCAATCTGGAACAGGCCATTCGTATCCGTACCGGCGAAACCGGCACAGACGCAATCTAAAAAGCCGCCGAACCCAACGCCCCAGGAGAAAACAATATGACTCTGCGTAAATTCGCAGGGCTAGGAGCCCTGTTGTCCCTCGTTACCCCCGGCCTGGCCATGGCCGCCGACGAGGTTGTGCTAAATAGCGGTGATACCGCGTGGATGCTCACGGCCACCGCTCTTGTCCTGTTCATGACTATCCCCGGCCTGGCGCTGTTCTACGGCGGCATGGTGCGTTCCAAGAATATTCTGTCGGTAATGATGCAGTGCTTCGCCATCACCGGTCTGATCAGTGTCCTGTGGGTCATCTATGGCTACAGCATCGCGTTCGATACCACTGGCATGGAGCAGGGCGTCGTTAACTTCAACTCCTTCGTCGGCGGTTTCGGCAAGGCGTTCCTCGCCGGCCTGACTCCGGCCAGCCTGACCATGGCCTTCCCGGAAAGCGTGTTCATCGTCTTCCAGATGACCTTCGCCATCATCACCCCGGCGCTGATCGTCGGTGCCTTCGCCGAGCGCATGAAGTTCTCCGCCATGCTGATCTTCATGGCCGTGTGGTTCACCCTGGTCTATGCACCGATCGCGCACATGGTCTGGTCCGGCAACGGCGGCCTGATGTGGGACTGGGGCGTGCTGGACTTCGCCGGCGGCACCGTGGTGCACATCAACGCTGGTATCGCCGGTCTGGTGGCCTGCCTGGTGCTGGGCAAGCGTAAAGGCTACCCGACCACCCCGATGGCCCCGCACAACCTCGGTTTCACCCTGATCGGCGCCGCCATGCTGTGGATCGGCTGGTTCGGCTTCAATGCCGGCTCCGCGGTCGCTGCCAACGGCACCGCCGGCATGGCCATGCTGGTTACTCAGATCGCCACTGCTGCTGCCGCTTTGGGCTGGATGTTTGCCGAGTGGGTCACCCACGGTAAGCCGAGCGCCCTGGGCATCGCCTCCGGTGTGGTCGCCGGTCTGGTCGCCATCACCCCGGCGGCTGGTACTGTCGGCCCGATGGGCGCCCTGGTGATCGGTCTGGCTGCAGGCGTGATCTGCTACTTCTGCGCCACCAGCCTGAAGCGCAAGCTGGGCTACGACGACTCCCTGGATGCCTTCGGCGTCCACGGTATCGGTGGCATCATCGGCGCGCTGCTGACTGGCGTGTTCGCGGCACCGGCCCTGGGCGGCTTCGGCACCGTGACCGACATCGGCGCGCAAGTGTTCATCCAGTTCAAAGGCGTGGCCTTCACCGTGGTCTACACCGCCATCGTCACCTTCGTGATCCTCAAGGTGCTGGATCTGGTGATGGGGCTGCGGGTTAACGAAGAAGAAGAAACCGTCGGTCTCGACCTCGCTCAGCACAACGAGCGTGGCTACAACCTGTAAGGTTCGCGGCTCGTCCAAAGCGCCCGGCTCATGCCGGGCGTTTTGCATTTTATGGCAAGCGCTCAGGCAATGCCGAACTGAACTTGATCAAATCCAAAGCTCTGGTATGCGGCTCTTTGCTTTTTCCGGCGGCGCGCTAGAATGCGCGCGAAGTGGAGGACGGTATGTGGCAGCAGCGCTTGATCCACTTGCCGCCGCGCTCGCGCGGCTTTCATCTGATCACCGAAGAAATAACGGCGGCACTTTCGGAACTGCATGTCTGTCGAATCGGTCTGTTGCACCTGTGGTTGCGCCATACCTCGGCTTCGCTGACGGTCAACGAGAATGCTGATCCAGCGGTACGCCGTGATTTCGAGCGATTCTTCAATCGCCTGGCACCGCAACAGGCCAGCGATTACGAACATGATGACGAAGGTCCGGACGATTTGCCGGCGCACTTCAAAGCCAGCCTGTTGGGCTGCCAGTTGAGTCTGCCGATCAGCGGTGGGCGCCTGGCGCTAGGAACCTGGCAAGGAATCTATCTGGGCGAGCATCGCGATCACGCGAGCGGGCGCCAGATTCTTGCCACGCTACATGGCGAGGCAATTTGAATTTTTCCGGCGACGTTCTATAGCGTACGTAGCTGGTCTATAACTAACCTGCTTTTCGCAAGGGCTGAGGTTGAATATGAGCGATGAAGATCTGGAACAAGACGAACTGGACGGTGGCGCGGAAGACGACGGCGAGGAGCTGGCGGCTGCCGATGACGGTGATGCCGAGGCAGATGACGGTGATGATCGCGGTGAAGTAACGGCTAAACCAGGCAAGAAGGCCAAGGCTGCCGTAGAGATCGAAGAACTGCCCAGCATCGAGGCCAAGCAAAAGGAGCGCGACGCTCTGGAACGTGCCATGCAGGAGTTTCTTGCACGGGGCGGCAAGGTCCAGGAGGTCGAGCCCAATGTGGTCGCCGACCCACCCAAGAAGCCGGACAGCAAGTACGGTAGCCGGCCGATCTGAGCCACGAATGTTCGACAAAAAGCCCGCCTGAAAAGGCGGGCTTTTTCATTTGCGGACCATCCGCAGGGTCGTTCACTCCCAGCTGCGCAGCAGCGCCGGTAGTTCGCCGAGACTGGCAATTTCTGCGTCGGCCGGCTCGTCGCCATTCCACGCCTGGCCGGCGGGATTGAACCATACCGCACGCAGTCCGACGGAACGGGCGCCCTGGATATCGTCGCCGGAGTGGTCGCCAACATGCACCGCTTGCTCGGCCGCGACGCCCGCACGGCGCAGTGCTTCGCGAAACGGTTGGGGGGCGGGTTTGCCAATGCCGAGCTCTTCGGCGCTGAGGGCGAACTGAAAGTAGTCGGCCAGGCCCAGGCGGCGCACGTCGGCATTGCCGTTGGTGATCACACCGAGGTGATAACGGTTGGCGAGTAGCTCCAAAGTCGGCACGGTTTCCGGGAAGAAAGTGATGCGATGGCGCGCCTCGATCATCGCCTCAAAGGCGCCTTGGGCCAGTTGGCTCGCTTCGGCGTGGCTGTAATCGAGGCCTTCCAAGGCGTGCAACAAGGTACGTCGGCGCAGCTCGCTGAGGCGATGGCGCAGCGTCGGCTCGGCGGCCAGCAGTTGGCTGCGGATACCCCACAGATGTTCGACCGGCTCGGCAGCGAGGCGCGGCGCATGCACGGTCAGCCAGTCACGCATCGCCGCTTCTGCGCCGAGGATCACCGGGCGGTTATCCCACAGCGTGTCGTCGAGGTCGAAAGTGATCAGGCGAATGCTCATTCTGGCTCGCTGCGGCGCTTGGCCCGGGGATGGGCGCTGTCATAAACCTTGGACAGATGCTGGAAGTCCAGGTGCGTGTAAATCTGCGTGGTGGCGATGTCGGCATGGCCGAGCAGCTCCTGCACGGCCCGCAAGTCCTGCGAGGACTCGAGCATATGGCTGGCGAAGCTGTGACGCAGCATGTGCGGGTGCAGGTGCTGGCCCAGCTCGCGCACGCCGGCCTGGCGGACCCGTAGTTGCACGGCCCGGGGGCCGAGGCGGCGGCCCTTCTGGCTGACGAACACCGCGCCATCGAGCGGATTGCTCAGCGCGCGCAATGGCAGCCAGGTTTGCAGGGCGTCGAGTGCCTTGCTGCCGACGGGCAATACCCGCACTTTGTTGCCCTTGCCGCGCACTTCGACCAGGCCAGCCGCCAGGTCCAACTGCTCGATGTTCAGGCTGGTCAGCTCGGTCAGGCGCAGCCCGGAGGAATACAGCAATTCGAGCAGGGCCTGGTCGCGGCGGGCGATGAAATCGTCTTCGACGGCGCCGTCCAACAGTTGGCTGGCTCGGTCGACGTCCAGGGTGCGCGGCAAGCGCCGCTCGCCTTTTGGCGGGCTCAGGCCACTGGCCGGATCGTGGCTGCACAGGCCTTCGCGATTCAGGTATTTGTACAGCCCGCGCACCGCCGAGAGCAGGCGCGCCAGGCTGCGACTGGCCTGACCTTGCTGGTGCAATTTGGCGATCAGGCGGCGCAGGCTGCGCACATCCAGCGCGCTCCAGCTGCTCAGTTGTTCGCCTTCACAGAAGTCCCGGACCTTGTCCAGGTCGCGCCGATAGCCATCCAGGGTATGCGCCGACATCTGCCGCTCACTGCGCAGGTGTTCGAGATAGGCAGCCAGTTCAGCTTGCATAGAGTCCCGCATGGTTGCCGTGCAGTGCATAGGACCGATCGAGCGGAGCAATGCCCAGCCTAGTTGTCTGGCGTCGGGTATTAGCGCACCGAGCGCAGCGGTTGCGCATAGCGCGGTAATACGCGAGCCAGGACTTCGGCGATGTAGCCGAGGAACAGCGTGCCCAGCGAACTCTTGTAATGCTGGGGGTCGGCGCTACCGATCGCCAACACCCCATGCAGGCCCTGATGGGTGAGGGCGACGACTGCGGCCGAACCGACCTTTACCGCTTCTTCGCTACCGAACAGGAATTCCAGCTCCGGGCTACGCAACGCGCCGCAGGTGGTCTTACCGCCCGCCAGCAAGCCGCCGATGGTTTGGTGCGCCTCGGCGCTGCTGACCCAGCGGCCGACCGGCTGGGGCGTGTCGTTGAACAGGATCAGGCTGACATGGGCGACCTGAAAGTCGTGGCGCAGGCTGTCTTCCACGGCGCCGACCACTTCTTCCAGGCTGGTCGCATCCAGCAGTTCGAGCACCAGGCGACGGGTCTTGTCGAACAGCCGGTCGTTGTCGCGCGCCACATCCATCAGTTGCGACAGGCGATGGCGCATCTCGATGTTGCGTTCGCGCAGCAGCTTGACCTGACGTTCGACCAGGGACACCGCCTCGCCGGGCAGATGCGGAATGCGCAGCTCGGGGATCAACTCGTCGTGATCGACGAAGAATTCCGGGTGTTGCCGCAGATAGGCGGCGACGCTGGCGGAGTCGAGCGACTCGGGCGGATCCTGGCGCTGATCGGTCATAGACGAACCTGTCCTTCATACACGCGAACGGCGGGTCCGGTCATCATAACCGGCTGTCCCGGACCTGCCCACTCGATGGCCAGTTTGCCGCCGGGCAGTTCCAGCTGCACCGGCGAATCCATCCAGCCCTGGCGGATCGCCGCGACCGCCGCCGCGCAGGCGCCGGTGCCGCAGGCCTGGGTTTCCCCGGCGCCGCGCTCCCAGACGCGCAGCTTGGCCTGCTGGCGGCTGAGCACCTGCAGGAAGCCGACGTTGACCCGTTGCGGAAAGCGCGGATGGTGCTCCAGTTGCGGGCCTAATTGATGGACCGGCGCGCTGGCCACGTCATCGACGCGCAGCACCGCATGCGGGTTGCCCATCGACACGGCGGCCAGTTCGACGGTTTGCCCGTCGACGTCGACGCGGTAGCTGAGTGCTTCGGCTTCGGCCTGGAAGGGAATCTGCTGCGGCACCAGGCGCGGCGCGCCCATGTCGACGGTGATCTGCCCGTCGTTGCGCAGATTCAACTCGATGATACCGCCCTTGGTCTCGACGCGGATCAGCTTCTTCGCGGTCAGGCGTTTGTCCATCACGAAGCGGGCGAAGCAGCGCGCGCCGTTGCCGCACTGTTCCACTTCCGAGCCGTCGGCATTGAAGATGCGATAGCGGAAATCGACGTCCGGACTGCTCGGTGCCTCGACCAGCAGCAGCTGATCGAAGCCGACCCCGGTGTGGCGGTCGCCCCACTGTTTGGCGTGTTTACCCTGGATGTGCGCGTGCTGGCTGATCAGGTCGAGGACCATGAAGTCGTTGCCCAGGCCGTGCATTTTGGTGAAGCGCAATAACATGGCTTCGCCCTCAGAGCGGCAGCAGGCTTTCGCCGGCATAGAGTTCCGCGAGAGTTTCCCGGCGCCGCACCTCGAAGGCCTGCTCACCGTCCACCAGCACCTCGGCGGCGCGGCCGCGGGTGTTGTAGTTGGAGCTCATGACGAAGCCGTAGGCGCCGGCCGAGCACACGGCCAACAGGTCGCCTTCGGCCAAGGTCAGCTCGCGATTCTTGGCGAGAAAGTCGCCGGTCTCGCAGATCGGCCCGACCAGGTCATAGGTGCGCGCCGCGCCTTCACGCGGAGCGACCGGCACGACGTCCATCCAGGCTTGATACAGCGCCGGGCGAATCAGGTCGTTCATCGCCGCATCGACGATGGCGAAGTCCTTGTGCTCGGTGTGCTTGAGGTATTCGACGCGGGTCAGCAACGCGCCGGCATTGGCGACGATCGAGCGGCCCGGCTCGAACACCAGGGCCAGATCGCGGCCCTGGATGCGTTCGCGCACCGCGGCGATATAGTCGCCGGCCAGGGGCGGAGCCTCGTCCTTGTAACGCACGCCGAGGCCGCCACCGAGATCCAGATGGCGGATGCGGATGCCTTGTTCGGCGAGGGTGTCGATCAAGGCCAGCAGGCGATCCAGCGCGTCGAGGAACGGTGGCAGGCTGGTCAGCTGCGAACCGATGTGGCAGTCCACGCCGACTACCTGCAGATTCGCCAGCTCGGCGGCGCGGGCATACACGGCCGGCGCATCGGCGATGGCGATGCCGAACTTGTTTTCTTTGAGGCCGGTGGAGATATACGGATGGGTGCCGGCATCGACGTCCGGATTGACGCGCAGTGAGATCGCCGCGGCCTTGCCCATTTCGGCAGCAACTTGCTGCAGGCGTTCCAGCTCGTCGGTGGATTCGACGTTGAAGCAATGCACGCCGACTTCCAGCGCCCGGCGCATGTCGTCACGAGTTTTGCCAACGCCGGAGAAGACGATCTTGTCCGGCGCGCCGCCGGCGGCCAGTACGCGTTCCAGTTCGCCGCGCGAGACGATGTCGAAGCCACTGCCCAGACGCGCGAGGATATTCAGCACGCCGAGGTTGGAGTTGGCTTTGACCGCGAAGCACACCAGGTGCGGCATGCCGCTCAGGGCATCGGCATACGCGCGGTACTGCGCCTCGATATGGGCGCGCGAGTACACGTAGGTCGGCGTGCCGAAACGCTCGGCAATGCCGGACAACGCCACGCTCTCCGCGAACAGTTGACCGTCGCGGTAGTTGAAGGCCTCCATCAGATGCCTCCTTAAAGTTCGTAGACGTCTTTTTCGTGTTGTTTCGCGGCTTTTTCGTCGCCCGGATGGTACAGCGGGCCTTTCTGGCCGCAGCCAGCCAGCGCGCCGCAAAGGACGGCGAGGGCGAGGAAGGGAAGCAAGAGGCGCTTCATGGCGAAATCCTTGTAAAAGCGTGAATTGCGCCGGAGTATACCGACCCCCCGGGTTATTGCCTATGCGCCGCAGCGCCCGTCCAGCGGGGCCGGACCCGGCGTGGCGCGGCACTTGCGCGGGGCTCCGAGCGACCCCGGCAAGGCACCAAATAGGGGCTCAAACTCACCCGGCGGCACACGTACCCGCCGCGTTCTGCCAACTGCCAGCGTTCGAAGAGGATCAATGGACCATTCGCTCACCCTGGTCAGTTCGGTGTCCGTCGCCTACTTGCAGGGCTTACTCGACCATCTGCAGCGGCAAGGTATCGAGCCAGCGGCGCTGTTCGCTCGTGCGCAACTGAGCCCGGCACTGCTCGCCCAGCGCGAGCAGCGGATTGCCGCCAGCACCTATCTCAAACTGCTCGGCCTGGGCGTCGAGCTGAGTGGCGACGAGCAGCTCGGTCTGCATCTCGGCGAAGCGGTGCGACCGGGTTATTACGGGGTTCTCGGCTATCTACTGATGAGTTGCGCCACACTCGGCGATGCGCTGCATCGGCAGGCGCGCTACGCCGCGCTGGTGGGCAATCTGGGCTTGGTCGACCTGGCTGACGAGCCGCCGCGGGCCGGCTGCGAGCCACTGGTCGCGCATAGCTGGCAGCCATTGCTGGCCTTGCAGCAGCGGCAGACCAGCGAGGAAACCCTGGCCGGCTGGGTGACGTTCGGCCACTGGATCAGCGGTCTGGACGAGGCACCGACCGAGGTGCGTTTCCAGCATCCGGCGCCCGCCGATACCGCTGAGCATCAGCGGATTTTTCGCTGCCCGGTGCGGTTTGGCCAAGCCGACAACGCGCTGATCTTTCCCAAACGCCTGCTGGCTGCGCCGCTCGGCCAGGCCGACGCGTTGGTGCGTGCACCGCTTGATGCCTATGCCGAGCGTCAGCTGCGCGAACTGCGTCAAGGCCACACGGTGCTCGACCGCGCGCGACTGGTGCTGGCCGGGCAACTGACCGAACAGGGCGTCGATCTGGAACGCTTGGCCGAGCAGCTGCAACTGAGTCCGCGGACCTTGCAGCGGCGCCTGCGCGAGGCCGGATTATCCTTTAGTCACTTGGTCGACGAGACGCGCCAGCTGCTGGTGCTGCATTATCTACGCGACCCCGCGCTGGAACTGGTCGATATCGCCTGGCGTGTCGGCTTCAGCGAGCCCGGCTCGCTGGCCCGTGCGTTCCGCCGCTGGACAGGGCAAAGTCCGGCCGAATTTCGGCGCAGCCTGTCATCGCCCTCTGGCGAATGAGGCTCCGCCCCGTGCATTCCCTGTGAGGTAAGACCCGATGAGTTTGAGCGAAGCCCGTTTCCATGACCTGGTCGATGCCGCCCAGCAGGCCGTGGAAGATATTTACGATGACAGTGATCTGGACCTCGATCTGGAGAATTCCGCCGGGGTGCTGACCGTGCGCTTCCCGAATGGCAGCCAGGTGATCCTCAGCCGCCAAGCGCCGATCCGCCAGCTCTGGCTGGCGGCGCGCTCGGGTGGTTTCCACTTCGATTACGACGCCGAAAGCGAGCGCTGGGTGTGCGACAGCAGCGATGAATTGCTCGGCGAAATGCTCGCCCGCATCACCCTCGAACAAGCGGGCGAAGCGCTTGAGTTCGACGAGCTCTGATCTGCCGCCGGTGGCCTCGCCGTGCCGCCGGCAATGTTGTCTCGATTGGCAGGATATCTGCCTGGGCTGCGGTCGCTCGCTAGATGAAATCTGCGAATGGGGCGCGGCCAGCGAGAGGCGGCGCCGGCACATCTGCGCGCTGGCGCAGCGCCGGTTAGGTCCGACGCACGGTTAGGTCTTTGCCCCTGGGTCAGAACCGCCCGGCTTGTTTATTTGTCCGGCTGTGGTACGGTCAATCTTAATCCTCTCGTGCGAAATTCCCTGTCTCAGCAGGTCTGTGGAAACTCTGGTGCTTGGTTTTCCGGTGTTTCCTGCGGCCTTTGCGGACGGGTATTTTGCTTTGTTTCTGTCTGTCGCCAGGAGAATGGCCTTCATCATGAGCACACCGTCGATCACCATTACCCGTCTCGATCTGCAGCGCCTGGAGCGTCTGCTCGATGGTCTGGAAGAAACCGGCCCCGGCGCCTTGGCGCTGGAGCAGGAGCTGGCGCGTGCCCAGGTGGTCGGGATCGATGAGGTACCGGCGGGCGTGGTGACGATGAACTCGCGGGCGCATTGTCGCGATGACAACAGCGGCAAGGAATATCACCTGACCCTGGTGTATCCGCAGGATGCCGGTGCCGAAGGCACGGTGTCGATTCTGGCCCCGGTGGGCAGCGCGCTGCTGGGCCTGTCGGTCGGCCAGCACATCGACTGGCACGGCCCGTCCGGCAAGCCGATCAAGCTGACCCTGCTGGCGGTCGAGTATCAGCCCGAAGCAGCGGGCGAGTACCGTCGCTAAGTCTTTCGCGATGTACGTCTGAGGGCGAGGCGTCAGGCGTTCTGCAACGCCTGGTTCAGCGCCGCTTCCAGGCGGATCTTGTAGCGCAGGTAATGGATGCTCTGAATCGCGCCATCGCCGAATACCCGCGACAGGTCGATATCGGTCAGATAGCAGGGATAGCGCAAGTTGCCGCTGCGTTGGGCGAGGATGTGCCGGGCCACGGCGTGGTACAGATCGGCGCCATATTCCAGTTCAGAAAACTCTCGATGGTTGCAGTACAGGGTGACCTGCACGCGTTGCGCGGCGGCCGGCTCGACGATCGCCTGGACGTCGTAGAACGGATGGCTGATCGCCGCGTCCGGCTGCAGGCGCGGCTCCACGCGCTGAGCGCGTAGCGGTGGCGCCGGGAGGATCTGGTAATACAGCACCTCCAATGGCAACGGCGGCAGCGGATCATCGAGCGCCAGCGTGGCGTTGCGCCGGTACAGCAGCGATTGCAGGAAACGCTGCAGCGGCACCAGCAGGCTGGCCTCGTCATGAAACGGCACGCGTTGGCGCCATAGCGCGTTGTGCTCGTCGAGCACGCTCAGCTCGGCCTCGTCGCCGTGCACGCGATAGAACACCTGCAGGCAATCCGGCCGGCCCAGCGGCAACAGCAGCGCCAGGTCGTCGCCTTCCAAGGCATGGCGGTCAAGGTGCAGCGGGCTATAGCTGTCGCGCTCATTGCCGAGCTGCTCAAGCAGCGCCGGCAGGCTTTCCAGGGTCGCGTGCCGCACCCGGCCGGGGGTCAGGTCGAGCAGGTGGTAGCGCTGCTGCACTTGCAGGAGGAAGCGCTTATGCGGTGTGTGGGCGAAACTGCCGAGCACCTCGGCGAACAGTTCTTCGACCCGTTCGGCAATCGCCGTGGCGCGGTTACGGCAGAAGCAGCGGACTCGCAGACGCGGGCGCGGCGCATCCGGCGAGAGGCTGTTGAGGTAGTCGCGCAGGCAGTCGAGCAGCGCATACGGGCCGTCGTAGCGCTTGACCAGCAATTCGTTCCAACTGTTCAGGCTGACCTGGTCGAGGCTCAGCACCAGGTTCTCGCGTGCCCCGGAATAACCCAGCGAATCGGTGCGGCCGCTGGTCATGTGCACATTCATCTGACTGTGCTGCGGCAGCGGATCGAGGCCGACATTGATCAGCAGCAGCACCTCGCGCGGCGTGCTGGCCTGCAACAGGGCGCTTTCGTCGACGCTTGGCAGCGGCAGCGGAATGCTCTGGCGCAAGCTGGCGAGTAGGTTGCTCAGCTCGTACTCGCCCAGGTCGCTGGCGCCCGGATGCAGTGACAGCCGGGTGCTGCTGTCGATTACCCCGTTGCGGTGGCACCAGGCGAGTAGTTCGAGCAGTTCGCGCGTGCGCTTGAGCGGGGCGAAGTTCGGCCATTCCTGGACGGTGAGATTGCCGGGGTACAGCGCCCACTGGCTGTCGCCGGGATTGTCGGCCTGGCTGCAGTGGACCAGGGTCAGGCTGTCTTCGCCGAGGTCCGGGGCGATGCCCGGGTTGATGAATTCGATTTTCCCGGCTTTGCGTTCGAAGGCCGCGTACAGGCGCCGGCCGAGCACGCCGAGGTCGCGGCTGTTCAGCGAACTGGCGGCCTGCTGGCGGCGCGCGAATTGGGACAGGAAGCGGTAGCTGTAGATCAGCTCGTTGACCAGCAGCCGCCGCTCGACGCCGACCTGGCGGACTTTCCACTGGCTGCGGCTATCGAGCGTCGCCAATTGCCGCTGATCCCAGCGCCAATCGCCGGCCAGGCGTTCGAGCAGCAGGCGTTGCCAACTCTTGAGCCGGTTGCGCGGCGGGCTGCTGAGTTTTTTATTGACCTTCAGGTACAGACAGCGGCGGATCAGTTCGAGGCGTTCGGGCTCGCCGCGCTCGAGCAGGTACTCCTCCAGACGCCGATAGACCATCACGTAGGGATCGAGCTCGTCGAGGTCCAGGCGATTGGCGAACACCGCCTGCTTGAAGCGTAGCGCCAGGCATTCGACGCGCGGATGCTCACTGGCGTAGATCTCGGTGAGCAGCAATTTGAGCACCGACTTATAGGGCGACTCGATGCCTTTGAACAATTGCCACATGCCGGCGCCGATGAATTCGCCGGGCGGGATGTGCGCCAGATGGCCGAGGTCGAGCACCTCCTCGGCGCGCACGAAGCGCTTGGTCAATAGCGTGTGGCAGTACTCGGTGTAGCGCGCCTCCTCGTACACCGGCACCAGCCACCACAGCGGCGTGCGCCCGCCGAGCCAGATGGCGGTGCGGTAGAACTCGTCGAGGAGCAAATAGTGCTGGGTGGTGCCGCAGTCGTCGGAGCTCAGCTGTGCATCGCGGGCGCCGGCGGTGAAGCGTGCTGGATCGACCAGAAAGCAGTGCGTCTCGCTGCCCAGGCTGGCGGCCCAGGCTTCCAGCAGGTCGCATTTCTTGCGCAGTTCGGCGAGGGCCGGAGCGTCGAGGTCGGGGGCATGACAGACCCACAGATCCAAATCGCTGAGCTCGGCCTGCGCCAGAGTGCCCAGGCTGCCCATCAGGAACAGGCCATGAATCGGCAGCGGCGGCTTGCCGCGTCGCGGCTTGTAGGCGAACGAGCGGGTTAGACGCTGGACTTCGGCGAGGGTCTGCTCGTCCGGTTCATAGCCGGACAAGCCGGCCGGGGTGGTGGCCGAGACGTAACCGGGCAGCAGCGGATGATTGACGTGCAACAGCAGTGGCAACAGCTTGAGGACCAGTTGTTGGCGGGTCGACAGACCCTGCATGGCGCGGCTCAGGCGTCCGTCGTTGACACGGAGAAAGCGCGCGCGCAGCTGCGCCAGCATCTTGCGATCGATGCCGTCGTCGATATCCGGGCGGAGTTCCTCGCGCTGGGTCATGTACTGCTCGGGTGGCGGTTACAACAAGGCGCGGCCCCGCTACCGCCTGGCAGAGGCGGAGCGTGACCTTGTGCAGGTTATCGGCGCGGAAGGGTTTAGCTTGAGTGGGCAGGCTGGGGGGCGAGGATGGTCAGTAGCGCTTGCGCATGCTCGGCGGCTTCCAGCCCGAGGCTGGTCAGGTAACCGCCGTCCGCCTGGTTGACCAGGCCTTTGTCATGCAGACGCGCAATCGCGCCCTGTGCTCGGGGGTTGGCATTGTTATGGACTTTAAGGCCCTCCTGGTGGTTGGCCAGGTTGTACAGGGCGAGGATTTCCAGTTCGGCAATCAATTCGGGGGTGTAGGCCATAACGACTCCAGAGACTGCTTGTAGTTATGCGCTGCGACGCAAGCCGGCAGCGGGAGTAGGCGCGCGTGCGCCTTGCAGCAGTGTAGCGAGATGGGCCCCAGTCTGCCGCCTGATCCTGCTGCCGATGATCGACAATCTGTCGCCAGCGATCATCGGCGCGGCTGGTGCGCCCGCCGGGGCTGGTCTGCGTAGCCGCTCAGCTTGGCTCGGGCAGCTCCGGCAGGGCGCGTAGCGCCTGGTCATACCAGGCACTGTCGAAGGGACGATCGGCGGCGAGCATGGCGTTGATCTCATGGGCGAGCACCAGCGCCATCAGCTGCAGAATCTCCTCACGCTCATAGCCGACCAGGGTCAGCTTGTTGAGAGTCGCCTGCGCCGCCGGCGGCTCGCCGGACTCCAGCTGGTTCTCGATAGCCTGGATCAGGGTGGCTTCGGCGAAGGCTTCTTCGTCTTTTTCGTTCTGGTCGCTCATGGGCGCTCCTTAATCGTGGTTATGTCCCAGATTCGTAGGGTGGGTTAGCCGTAGGCGTAACCCACCGATCAGGCTGGACACTGATGTTCAAGTCGGCACCGCTGGTGGGTTACGCCGCTGCGCGGCTAACCCACCCTACAAAAGCGGTGCGCAACGCCTAACGGGTGCATAGCCTTCTTAATCGTGGCCGGCGGCGAAATCGCTGAGCGCTTCACCGGTCAGTCGGTAGGTGGTCCATTCATCCTGCGCACGGGCGCCGAAGGATTCGTAGAACTCGATGGCCGGGGTGTTCCAGTCCAGCACGGCCCACTCGAAACGACCGCAACCACGGGCCACGGCAATCCGCGCCAGGTGGCGCAGCAGAGCCTTGCCGGCGCCGACGCCACGCGCCTGCGGGTCGACATACAGGTCTTCCAGATACAGACCGTGTTTGCCCAGCCAGGTCGAATAGTTGAAGAAATACACGGCATAGCCGATCGGCTGGCCATCCTGCTCGCAGATCAGCGCATGGCTGGTCGACTCGGCGCCGAACAGGCTGGCCTGGATGCCGACGACGTCGGTCTTCACCTCGTGCTCGGCTTTCTCGTAAATCGCCAGGTCGGTGATCAGGCGCAGGATCAGCGCGGCATCGGCGACGGTAGCGGGGCGGATATGCAGGGCCATCAGCAAGGTCTCATGATTGGGCTCAGCTGAGGCTGAGGGTAAGGACGGTCAGCGGTACGGCGACCAGGCAGAAGAAGCCCAGCGCGCCGATCCAGCGACAACCTGGGCCGCTCGGGTCGGCTACCCGCAACGGTAGGCGCGGGTAGCGACCGAGGCTGAACAGGCGCAGCACCAGCCAGCCAGCGGCATAGAAGAAATGGCCGAAAAACACCTCGAACAGCATGTCGCCAAGGGCCTTCAGCGATAGCAACAGCCCGTTCAATAGCATTTCCAGCATGGGAAGTCCCTTTCCCGCAGTGTGGTAAGTCTCAGCGGCCAGCTAGCAGCGTCTTGCCCCGCGCCACGGCGGCGCGGACCTGATTCGGTGCGGTGCCGCCGATATGGTCGCGGGCATTCACCGAGCCTTCCAGGGTCAGCACGGCGAACACGTCGTCGTCGATCTGGTCGCTGAATTGGCGCAGCTCGGCGAGGCTCATCTCGGCCAGATCCTTGCCGCTGTCGACGCCGTATTTCACCGCGTGACCGACGATTTCGTGGCAGTCGCGGAACGGCAAACCTTTGCGCACCAGGTAGTCGGCCAGGTCGGTGGCGGTGGAGAAGCCGCGGCGCGCCGCTTCGCGCATGATCTCGCGCTTGGGCTTGATCGCCGGGACCATGTCGGCGAAGGCGCGCAGCGAGTCGCGCAGGGTGTCGGCGGCGTCGAACAGCGGCTCTTTGTCTTCCTGATTGTCCTTGTTGTAGGCCAGCGGTTGACCCTTCATCAGGGTCAGCAGGCCCATCAGTGCGCCGAACACCCGGCCGGACTTGCCACGTACCAGCTCCGGCACGTCGGGATTTTTCTTCTGCGGCATGATCGAGGAGCCGGTGCAGAAGCGGTCGGGCAGGTCGATGAACTGGAATTGCGCAGACGTCCACAGCACCAGCTCTTCGGAGAAGCGCGACAGGTGCATCATCGCCAGCGAAGCGGCGGCACAGAATTCGATGGCGAAGTCGCGATCCGATACACCGTCCAGCGAGTTGCCGCCGACCTGATCGAAACCGAGCAGTTGCGCGGTCAGCTCGCGCTGGATCGGGTAGGTGGTGCCGGCCAGCGCCGCCGAACCCAGCGGCAGGCGGTTCACCCGCTTGCGGCAGTCGACCAGGCGCTCGTAGTCGCGGCTGAGCATCTCGAACCAGGCCAGCAAGTGGTGGCCGAAGGTCACCGGCTGGGCGGTCTGCAGGTGAGTGAAACCGGGCATGATGGTGTCGGCTTCGGTTTCGGCGAGGCCGAGCAGGCCCTGCTGCAGGCGGGTGATTTCGGCGAGGATCAGGTCGATCTTATCGCGCAGCCACAGGCGGATGTCAGTGGCCACCTGGTCGTTGCGCGAACGGCCGGTGTGCAGCTTCTTGCCGGTGACGCCGATGCGGTCGGTCAGACGCGCCTCGATGTTCATGTGCACGTCTTCCAGATCGACGCGCCAATCGAACTGACCCGCTTCGATTTCCGTCTGGATCTGCTTGAGCCCAGCCTCGATGGCGTCACGCTCAGCCGCGGTCAGTACGCCGACCTGCGCGAGCATGCTCGCGTGGGCGATCGAGCCCATGATGTCGTGGCGGTACAGGCGCTTGTCGAAATCGACGGAGGCGGTGAAGCGGGCGACGAAGGCGTCGACGGGCTCGCTGAAGCGGCCGCCCCAGGACTGGTTGGTTTTTTCGCTCATGGGATTCGCTCGGCTAGTGCGCGGGAAACGGGCTGTCAAAAGTGTTAGCGATAATAACAGGCTCGATGGCAAAGGCGGCGCGCCACTCGGCCCAGCGGCGCCGGATTGGAATGTTACGCAATCGTTGCTTCGTTCATATTCTTCAGCAGTAATGGCTATTTAGGTGCTTCTATTGGCCGATTTCCGGGTCGGCAATCTTGCTGTCTCGCCACACCATGCGGAAAACTGCGCGAATGCGTACTGACTCAAATAATTTCCAGCGCCCCGGGGCGCCTCAGGATGATTTCTTCCTGCCCGAACTTTGCCTGCCCGAGGCACTGCTGGCCCTGGTCTTACTGGCCGAGCTGCTGGTGCTGGTGCTGGTGCTGGCTGAACCGATGCAGCCGACTTTCAACTGGGTGCGGCTGGCGCTGACCTCGCTGTTCGTGCAATGGAACGTGTTGCTCTCGGCCGCCGTGCTCTGCCGTTTGCGGCCGCTGCTGTCGCGTACCCGGGCCGCCTACGCCGGGATGCTGTGCTGCCTGATCGTGCTGCTGCTGGCGCTCGGCTGCACGGCGGTGGCCGATTTTTACGACCTCGGCGGACCGCTGCCGGGCAGCGGTGAGCTCAATCTGTATCTGCGCCACGGGATGATCAGCCTGATCATGTCGGCGCTGCTGCTACGCTACTTCTATCTGCAGAGCCAATGGCGGCGCCAGCAACAGGCCGAATTGCGCGCGCGGATTGAATCGTTGCAGGCGCGGATTCGCCCGCACTTTCTTTTTAACAGTTTGAACAGCATCGCCAGCCTGGTGGTCATCGACCCCCACAAGGCCGAGCAGGCGGTGCTGGATTTGTCCGATCTATTCCGTGCCAGTCTGGCCAAACCAGGCAGTCTGGTGCCGTGGAGCGAGGAATTGGCATTGAGCAAACGCTATCTGTCGATCGAGCAGTACCGCCTTGGCGAGCGGTTGCAAATGGAATGGCAAGTGGATGGGGTGCCGGACGATCTACCGATCCCCCAGCTGACTCTGCAACCGCTGCTGGAGAACGCCCTGATCTATGGCATCCAGCCGCGCATCGAGGGCGGTCTGGTGCGCGTCGAGGCGGACTATCGCGACGGGATCTTCAGCTTAACTGTCAGTAATCCCTACGACGAAGGCGCCAGTCGTTTGGCTTCGCGGGGGACCCAGCAAGGTCTGGTGAATATCGATGCGCGGCTTGCGGCACTTTTTGGTCCGCGCGCGAGTCTGAGCGTGGATCGCCGTGACGGGCGCCACTTCACCTGTCTACGCTATCCTTGTGCGAGACTCACGCAGGAAGCCAGAGCACTATGAATGTCCTGATTGCCGATGACGAACCCCTAGCCCGCGAGCGCCTCAGCCGCATGGTCGGCGAGCTTGAGGGTTATCGCGTCCTGGAGCCTGGCGCCAGCAATGGCGAAGAAGCGCTGACGCTGATCGATAGCCTCAAGCCAGATGTCGTACTTCTCGATATCCGCATGCCCGGCCTCGATGGCCTGCAGGTCGCAGCCAAGCTCTGCGAGCGGGAAACCCCTCCGGCGGTGATCTTCTGTACCGCCCATGACGAATTCGCCCTGGAAGCGTTCCAGGTCAGCGCGGTTGGCTATCTGGTCAAGCCGGTGCGTGCTGAGAATCTGGCCGAAGCGTTGAAGAAAGCCGAACGGCCCAATCGCGTGCAACTGGCCGCGCTGACCCGTCCGGCCGCCGAGTCCGGCCAGGGCCCGCGCAGCCACATTAGCGCTCGCACCCGCAAAGGCATCGAGCTGGTGCCGCTCGATCAGGTGCTGTTTTTCATCGCCGATCACAAGTACGTGACCCTGCGGCATGAGGGCGGCGAAGTGCTGTTGGATGAGCCACTGAAGGCACTGGAAGACGAATTCGGCGATCGTTTCGTGCGTATCCACCGCAACGCACTGGTTTCCCGCGATCGGATCGAGCGACTGCAGCGGACCCCGCTCGGGCACTTCCAGTTGTACCTCAAGGGTCTCAATGGCGACGCGCTGATCGTCAGTCGTCGGCATGTTGCCGGTGTGCGCAAGTTGATGCAGAACCTCTAGAACGTTCATCCGAACGACGCCGGCCGCTGGCCGGCTGGCCTGTTATCATTTCCGTTAGTTCTGTCCCCCGGAAATGATCATGTCCCGCGAAATCCGTATCGCCACCCGCAAAAGTGCCCTGGCCCTCTGGCAGGCCGAATTCGTCAAGGCGCGCCTCGAACAAGCGCATCCGGGGCTGCAGGTCAGCCTGGTGCCCATGGTCAGTCGCGGCGACAAGCTGCTCGACGCGCCCTTGGCGAAAATCGGCGGCAAGGGCCTGTTCGTCAAAGAGCTGGAAACCGCGCTGCTGGAGAACGAGGCGGACATCGCCGTGCATTCGATGAAGGATGTGCCGATGGACTTTCCAGCCGGGCTGGGTTTGTTCTGCATCTGCGAACGCGAAGATCCGCGCGATGCCTTCGTTTCCAATACCTATGCGAGTCTCGACGCGTTGCCCGCTGGCAGCGTGGTGGGGACCTCGAGCCTGCGCCGGCAGGCGCAACTTCTGGCGCGCCGGCCGGATCTGAAAATTCAATTCCTGCGCGGCAACGTCAATACCCGTCTGGCCAAGCTGGATGCCGGCGAGTACGACGCGATCATTCTCGCCGCCGCCGGTTTGATCCGCCTCGGCTTTGCCGCACGCATTCGCGACAGCATCAGCGTCGCCGATAGCCTGCCGGCTGGCGGGCAGGGCGCGGTAGGCATCGAATGCCGCAGCGTGGACGCGGAAATCCATGCCCTGTTGGCGCCCTTGCATCATCGCGGCACCGCTCTGCGAGTGACGGCCGAGCGGGCGCTGAACAAACATCTGAATGGTGGCTGCCAGGTGCCGATCGCCTGCTACGCCGAGCTGGATGGCGAGCAGCTCTGGCTGCGCGGCCTGGTCGGCCAGCCGGATGGCGGCCGTCTGCTGCGCGCCGAAGCGCACGCGCCGGCGAGCGAGGCCGAAGCGCTGGGGGTGCGCGTCGCCGAAGCGCTGCTGGCCCAGGGTGCCGCCGCTATTCTCGAGGGGGTCTACGGCGAGGTCGACCACCCGTGACGGCCTGGCGCCTGCTGCTGACGCGCCCTGCCGACGAGTGCGCGGCGCTGGCCGCCAGCCTGGCCGAGCAGGGCGTATTCAGCAGCAGCCTGCCGCTGCTCGACATCCAGCCGCTGGTGGAAAGCGCCGAGCAGCGCGCGCTGATTCTCGACCTCGACCGTTACTGCGCGGTGATTGTGGTCAGCAAGCCGGCTGCGCGTTTGGGTATCGAGCGGGTCGACCGCTACTGGCCGCAGCCACCCGCGCGGCAAGCCTGGTTCAGCGTCGGTGCGGCGACGGCGCAGATCCTCAGCGATTACGGGCTCGACGTCAGCTACCCGGCCGACGGCGACGACAGCGAAGCGCTGCTGGATTTGCCGCAATTGCACGCCGCACTGGCCAGGCCCGATCCGCGCGTGTTGATCTTGCGTGGTGAGGGTGGCCGAGAATTACTCGCGGAACGTTTGCGCGGCCAAGGCGTGGTGGTCGACTATCTGCCACTCTATCGACGTCTGCTGCCGGCCTACCCGGCTCACGCGCTGGCCCAGCGGATTGAGGCGGAACGCTTGAATGGCCTGGTGGTCAGCAGTGGGCAGGGCTTCGAGCACCTTCGCCAGCTGGCCGCAGATGCGTGGCCGCAGTTGGCGCGACTATCTTTATTCGTGCCCAGCCGGCGCGTCGCCGATCTGGCCCACGAGGCTGGAGCTCTGACTATTGTGGATTGCCGCGGTGCGAATGCCGTGGCCTTGCTGGCGGCGCTGCGGGAATGTCCCGCACCGGCCTTCTGATGCAAAGGATGGATACGTGAGCGATCAAACACTCTCCGCGCAAGATCAAACCTCCCCGCTGGAGCCCAGCCCGATCGCCGACTCAGTCGTGCCGCCGCGCCGCGGCAATGGCTTGGCGTTAGTCGCCTTGCTGCTCGCTGCCGCCGCCGCTGCCGCCGCTGGTTGGGGGCTCTGGCAGGCGCGACAGTTGCAGGTGCATGATCAGCAGCTGCTCGCGCAATTACAAGATACCGGCGCTCAGGCTCAGGCCCTGGCTCAGCGTGAGCAGGCGTTGGCGGCGCAGTTGGGACAGTTGCCATCGGCCGATGAGCTGGAAGAGCGACGCCGTTTGGTCGCCCAACTGCAGGGCGATCAACAGCAATTGAGCAAGCGCCTGGAAACCGTGCTGGGCGCCAGCCGGCAAGACTGGCGGCTGGCCGAGGCCGAGCATCTGCTGCGTCTGGCCAGTCTGCGTCTGTCTGCCTTGCAGGATGTCAACAGCGCCACGGTGCTGGTCCGGGGGGCTGACGACATTCTCCGCGACCAGGACGATCCAGCCGCCTTTGCCGCCCGCGAGCAGTTGGCGAAAACGCTACTCGCCCTGCGCAGTTTGGCGGCGCTGGACCGCACCGGCCTGTTCTTGCGGCTCGGCGCATTGCGCACCCAGGCGGCTCAGTTGAATGCCCTCGCGCCGGCGTTTGTCGGCCAGGGCGATGGGCAGTTCAGTCTGACCGCCGAGGGCGATGGCAGCAGCCGCTGGGCGCAGTGGTGGGAGGCGCTGTCGCATTACATCCGCATCGATTTCAATGCCGATCAGAACATCCGTCCGCTGCTCGCCGGGCAAAGCCTGACCCAGGTGCGGCTGGCGCTCACGCTCGCCTTGGAACAGGCGCAGTGGGCCGCCTTGAACGGCCAGACGGCGGTCTATCAGCAGGCCCTGAAGCAGGCGCGCGACGTGTTGGAGGGTAGCTTCAATGCCGATAATCCGGACAGCCAGGCCCTGCGCGTGCACATCGATGAGTTGATCGGCCAGCCGGTAGCGGTCGAGATGCCCGATCTCGCCCCGGCGTTGACCGCGGTGCAAGCCTACATCGTGCGCCGCCAGGCTGCCGAGCAGACCGCACCGACGCCAACGCCAGTGATGCAGGAGGGGGGCCAGCCATGACCCGCATGACTCGTGTGCGCATCGTGTTGATCGTGCTGCTGGTGATCGCCGCTGCCGTATTGATCGGCATGGCCGCCGCCGAGAATGCCGGTTATGTGCTGATTGCCTACAAGGGCTTTCGCTACGAATCGAGCCTGTGGGCGTTTCTCGCGCTGCTGGCATTCGTCTGGCTGGTGCTGTTTGGTCTGCGGTTGCTGTTCAATCTGATGTTTGTCTCCGGTGGGGTGGTCAATCCCTGGTCGCAACGTAACCGCCGCCGGCGCTCGCAGCAGGCTGCCGAGCAAGGCATGCTGGATCTGGTCGAAGGCCGCTGGGCGCGCGCCTTGCGCCATCTCAAGCGCGCTGCAGAAGGTCAAGCGCAGCCGCTGATTTACTACCTCGGCGCGGCCCGAGCGGCGCAGAAGCTCGATCAACCGGAAGAAAGCGACGCGATGCTCGAGCGCGCGCTTGAGCGTCAGCCGCAAGCTGAATTGGCCATCGCGCTGGCGCATGCGGAGCTGTTGCAGGGCCGCGGCCAGTTGGATACGGCGCTGGAAACCTTGTCGGTGATGCGTGAGCGTTACCCGAATCATCCGCAGGTATTGCGCCAATTGCAGCAAATCCAGCAACAGCGCGGCGATTGGTCGGCACTGCAGGCGCTGATGCCGGAGCTGCGCAAGCACAAGGTATTGGAAGACCGTGAGCTGACCGCACTCGAGCGGCAAGTCTGGAGCATCCGTCTGGCTGAGGCTGGCAACGCGGGCCTGAATGCCGGCGAAACGGCGCTGCAGCCGTTGACCCAGGCCTGGCAGCAATTGCCCAGCGCGCAGCGCCACGATGTACAGCTGGTTGCCACCTACGCGGAGCAATTACGGCAATTGGGTGCGCAGCCAGAGGCGGAAGAGTTGCTGCGCAAAACCCTCAAGCAGCAGTACGACGCGCAACTGGTGGCGCTCTACGGGTTGGTGCGTGGCAGCGATCCGATGCGCCAATTGCAGACCGCCGAAGGTTGGCTGCCAGCCCATTCCGAGGATGCCACGTTGCTTCTTGCCTTGGGTCGGCTGTCGCTGCAGAACCAGCTGTGGGGTAAGGCGCAGGAGTATTTCGAAAGCAGCCTGCGATTCGACCACAACCCGCAGACTTGCGCCGAATTGGCGCGCCTCCTGGCGCGTCTGGGCGAGCGCGAGCGCAGCAACCAGCTGCTCCAGGAAAGCCTAGCGTTGTTCGGTCAGCGCTTGCCGAACTTGCCGCTGCCCGAACCCGTTCGCGTCTAACCAGCGCTGCCTGCGCCGTTAGGCCGCGCCCTGGTGGTGCGGCCTTGGCTTGTAACGGCCAGGTGCTTTCCTCTACCGTAACCACCTTCGCAACCTCCCTTGGAGATGACATGTCGCTGGGTAGCCCACGCTCGCTGTTCTTTTTCGCCGCCCTCGGCTGTCTGGTCATGATGGGCGCCGCTTTGTACCTTGAGCATGTGGTCGGCCTGCAGCCTTGCCCGCTGTGTATCGTCCAGCGCATCTGCGTGATTCTGTTCGGCTTGATCTGCCTGATCGCCGCCGTGCATGCCCCGGCGCGTGGTGGTCAACGCGTCTATGCCTCGCTGGCGCTGCTCAGCGCCGCGGCCGGCGCCGCCACTGCCGGGCGCCAGGTTTGGCTACAAAGCGTACCGGCCGATCAACTGCCTGCCTGCCTGCCGAGCCTCGATTACATGATGGAGGCGCTGCCCTTCCAAGACATCGTGCGCTTGGTCCTACATGGCACTGCCGATTGTGCGGAAGTGAGCTGGACGCTGTTTGGCCTGAGCATTCCGGAATGGAGCCTACTGGGCTTTGCCGGCATGATTCTGTTCGCCCTCTACCAGCTGCTGCGGCGCGCCTAACAACCATGCAGGCGATCCGCTCCGCGCGATCACTCGCGTCGAGAGGGGTGCGTCATACGTGGGATGCGGGTCAAACGTACGTATGAATTTTTCCGTTTCGGCGCTTGCTGGCACTGTCCTGCGGGCATACTCTGGCCTTCCACGCCGGTGCGGATTTTTCATCTCCGATGGCGTTATCGTGACCCAGCACCGATTGACAATAAGCGTCTCGGAGCGGACGTAAACAGCACTATCGATAAGGAAAGTGAGGTCATCATGCTCGAGAGCTGTCAGAACGCCCAAGAACGTTGGGGTGGTGTGAACCTGCTGATCGATCGCTGGTTGCAGGAGCGCCATGACTTGGTAGCTGCCTTCGGAGTACTGCAGGATAATCCGCCACCGGCCGCCGCCAACCACGAAGCCGTGCAGCAGTTCTGCGAGATTCTCGTGGACTACGTGTCTGCCGGCCACTTCGAGGTTTATGAGCAATTGAATGGCGAGGCCAAGGCGTTTGGCGATCAGCGTGGTTTGGAACTGGCCAAGCAGATATACCCGCGCATCGAAGCCATCACCGAGGCGGCTCTGTCCTTCAACGATCGCTGCGACAACGGCGACTGCCGCGATACGGTCTCGCTCGGTACCGAATTGAAGCGTCTCGGCCAATTGCTCCACGAGCGTTTCGAACTCGAAGATTGCCTTATCGAAGTGCTGCACAATTCCCATCGGCAAAGCGCTTCTGCAGAGGCCTGAGGCGCTTCGCTCAGGGTTTGACGTCAAGCAGTTCCAGCTCAAAGATCAGCGGTGCGTACGGCGGAATCAGATCGCCGGCGCCGTCTGCGCCATAGGCCTGAGCCGCCGGAATCACTAATCGCCACTTCGCCCCGCTGGGCATTTCCTGCAATGCCGTACGCCAGCCGTTGATTACGCTGTCGAGGCGAAACCACTGCGGCGTTTGGTTCTCATCGAATACGCTGCCATCGGTCAAATATCCTGTGTATCGCACCTGCACCTGACCATGCGCGTCAGGCTTGCGGCCATTGCCGCTACGCAACTCCTGGCGCAGGATGCCACCGGCTAATTCATGGACCCCGGCTTTGGCTTTTTCCGTGGCGAGAAAGCGGTCCTCGGCGTCCCGCGCCTGTTGCAACGGCGCGCTGGCGACGTTCGCTTCATGCGCGGCGAGCAGTTGCTCGATACGTTCTCCGTCGAGCCGCAGCGCCTCGCCGCGGTAGGCCTGGCGCAGGCCTTCGAGCAGCGCTTCGAGCTGCAGGTCGGGGACTTCCTGATGCAGTCGTTCGCCCAGCCGTGCGCCCAGGCTGTAGGCCAAATCCTGTTGTTCTTGGTTGGCGTGGAGCAGGGGCGATAACAGCAGCAGGCAGAAAACCAGAGGGCGCGGCATAAGACATCTCAGCGATGGAGTGCCGCAATTATGCCAGCGCCGAATCATTCGCTGACATGGTGGTTGGCGACTAAGCGCGCTGTTGTCTAGTATGGGGCGCACTAACGTTCGCCAGGAGGCGTGCCATGTCGGTCAATAAGAAATCGGTTGCAACCCCACTTCACCTGCTGCAACAGCTTTCGAGCAGCCTGCTCGAGCATTTGGAAAGTGCTTGTTCCCAGGCGTTGGTCGATGCAGAAAAGCTGCTCGCCAAGCTGGAAAAACAGCGCGGTAAAGCTCAGGAAAAACTGCACAAGGCGCGCAGCAAAGTGCAGGACGCCGCCAAGGCCGGCAAAGCCAAGGCCCAAGGCAAAGCCAAAGAGGTCGCCGCAGAGCTCGAAGGTCTCCTGGATGAGTTGAAGAGCCGCCAAGCCGAAACACGCGCCTACATCGTGCAGCTCAAGCGTGATGCGCAAGAAAGCCTGAAGCTTGCCCAAGGGGTTGGCAAGGTCAAGGAAGCGGTGAGCAAGGCGCTGAGCAGCCGCCCGGACAGCGCCAAGCCTGCGGTTAAACCGGCAGCGCCAAAGTCGGCAGCCAAACCCGCAGTCAGCAAAGCGCCCGTCAAGACTGCGGCCAAGGTAGCCAGTAAACCTGCAGCGAAACCCGCAGCTAAACCAGCGGCCAGATCTGCTGCGAAGCCTGCGGTTAAACCGGCCGCCAAGCCTGCTGCCAAAGCAGCGCCCAAGCCGGTCGCGAAGAAGCCACTTACCGCTGCCGCGAAACCTGCTGTGGCCAAGCCGGCTGCCGCTAAGCCAGCGTCTAAAGCGGCGAGCAAACCGGCCGTCAAACCGCCCGTAAAAGCGGCCGCGAAACCGGCCAGCAAAGCTGTCGCCAAGCCAGCCGCCAAGCCTGCGGCAAAACCGGCCGGCAGTTCTGCGGCCAAGCCAGTGGCTAAAGCGGCGAGCAAACCGGCCGCCAAGCCGGTCACCAAGGTTGCCGCCAAGCCCGCGACCAGCAAGCCCGCGGCAAAACCTGTCGCGCAACCTGCCAGCAAGTCTGCGGCGGCGAGCAGTTCGGCAGCCAGTAAACCGGCTGCTCCGGTCACCCCTACCGTGCCGGCTGTTTCCGGAAACGGGGCGGCGAACAGCGCGTCCTGATCTAGGCTGGTCCAGCCGCGACGCACAGCATCTGCAGTGCGTCGCGGTTCTGCTCTGCGGCCGCTCCGGCCAGCTGCTCCAACCACTGCGCAGGGTCTGATTGCGCACCGCTTGCCCAGCCCAATGCGGCACTCTCCAGTTTCAGCAGTAGTTGTCGTTCGGCCGCCAACTCCAGCGCCTTGAGCTGTTCACGCAAGCCATGTAGACCTTGATCTTCAGTCGCCAATTCACGCCAGCCCTCGCGCAAATGCCGCACGGGCGTGATCACCCGGTTCTGCCACGGGGCGGCCAGCGTCCTCAACTGTTGCAGGCGCTCTGCCGTGCAGGCGACGCCGCGCTGGGCTAGCCAGGCTCCGGTCAGTAGCAAGCACACATCCGCGCCTGACGCCTGCAATTGCAAGCACGCCGTTTCCACTCCGGCGCGTTCGTAGAAATGAATAGCAAAACTCCACAGGTCAGAAGGCATAGCGCTCTCCGGGCGATGGGCCAGCGAAGCTGGTAGACTCCGCCGCCATTATGATCCGACTGCAAAATCTCACATTACAGCGTGGCCCGCAGCGTTTGCTGGAAGACGCCGAGCTGACTCTGCATGCCGGCCAGAAAGCCGGCCTGATTGGTGCCAATGGCGCCGGAAAATCCAGTTTGTTCGCCTTGCTGCGCGGCGAACTGGGGCCGGACGCTGGCGACTGCCAATTGCCCGCCGACTGGCGTATTGCCCACATGCGCCAAGAGGTCGACGATCTCGAGCGATTGGCGGTGGATTATGTACTCGACGGCGATCAACGCCTACGCCAGGTGCAGCGCGAGCTGCTGGTAGCCGAAGGCGCGCATGACGGCACGGCCATTGCCCGTCTGCATCACGAGCTGGATGCTGCCGACGGCTACAGCGCCGATGCGCGGGCGCGCAAATTACTGGCCGGCCTGGGTTTTTCCAACGAGCAGATGGGGCGCCGGGTCGGCGATTTCTCCGGCGGCTGGCGGATGCGTCTGAACCTTGCCCAAGCGTTGATGTGTCCTTCGGATTTGCTGCTGCTCGATGAGCCGACCAACCACCTCGATCTGGATGCCATTCTCTGGCTCGAGGACTGGCTGAAAAGCTATCCGGGCACCCTGCTGCTGATCTCCCACGACCGCGACTTCCTCGATGCGGTGGTCGATCACATCGGCCATCTTGAGCAGCGCAAGCTGACCCTCTACCGCGGCGGCTATTCGGCTTTCGAGCGCGCTCGTGCCGAGCGCCTGGCCCAGCAACAGCAGGCCTACGACAAGCAGCAGGCACAGCGCGCGCACATGGAAAAATTCATCGCGCGCTTCAAGGCCCAAGCCACCAAGGCGCGCCAGGCGCAGAGCCGAATCAAGGCGCTGGAGCGTCTCGAGGAGCTGGCGCCGGCACATGTCGATTCGCCGTTCGAGTTCGCCTTTCGCGAGGCGGACAAAATTTCCAGTCCGCTGCTCAGCCTCGCCGAGGGGCGTCTCGGCTACGCCGACAAAACCGTGCTCGACAAGGTCAAGCTGGGCCTCGTACCCGGCGCGCGGATCGGTCTGCTCGGGCCCAACGGCGCCGGCAAATCGACCCTGATCAAAACCCTCGCCGATGAACTGCAGCCGCTTGGCGGCCGTCTCGAGCGCGGCGAGAATCTGGTTATCGGCTACTTCGCCCAGCATCAGCTGGATGCCCTGGATGATCACGCCAGCCCGCTCCTGCATCTGCAGCGCATCGCTCCCGGTGAGCGCGAGCAGAGCCTGCGCGATTTCCTCGGCGGCTTCGACTTCCGCGGTCCGCGTTGCGACGAGCCAGTGGTGAATTTTTCCGGCGGTGAAAAGGCCCGTCTGGCCCTGGCGCTGATCGCCTGGGGCAAGCCCAACCTGTTGCTGCTCGACGAACCGACCAACCACCTCGACCTGGAGATGCGCCTGGCGTTGACTTTCGCCCTGCAGGATTTCGCCGGTGCGGTGCTGGTGGTTTCCCACGATCGGCATCTGCTGAAAAGCACCACCGACGAATTCCTCTTGGTTGCCGACGGCCAGGTGCAGCCGTTCGAGGGCGATCTGGAAGACTACGCGCGCTGGCTGGTCGATTTCCGCGCCCGCCAGCAGCCGGCCAGTACCGGCGCGGCGAGTCTGGACAAGACCGACAAGCGGGCCCAGCGCCAGGCTGCGGCGGCGCTGCGTCAGCAATTGGCGCCGCACAAGCGGGTGGCCGACAAACTCGAAAAAGATCTCGGCGACCTGCATGGCAAGCTCGCGGCCCTGGAAGTTCGCCTCGGCGATGCCGCGGTGTATGAGCTGGCGCGCAAGGATGAGTTGCGTGAGTTGCTCGCCGAGCAGGCGCGCTTGAAAGCCCGCGAGGCCGAGCTGGAAGAGGCCTGGATGGAAGCCCTGGAAACCCTCGAAGCGCTCCAACAACAGTTGGAGGCCGCCGAGTGACGAGTGAGCTGCAGCTGCTGATGCTGACCTGGAGCGAGCCGCTCCTGCGCACCGCTCAAGTGCTGTTGATCCTATTGTTGGCTTGGCTGGTGCAGCGGGTCGTGACCCGCGGTATCAGCCGGCTCGGCAGCCATTATCCGCAACTGCCGCAGGAGCTGCTGCTGCCGTTACGCGGCGGGTTGCGCTGGCTGATCATGGGCAGCGCGTTCATGTTGGTGCTCGAGCGCCTGGGCGTGTCTGCTGAAGTGCTGTGGACCGCTCTGACCGGCTTCGCCGCGGTCGCAGCGGTGGCGTTCTTCGCTATCTGGAGCGTGCTGTCCAACCTGTTTTGCGCGGTGCTGATCTTCGCCCTCGGGCCATTTCGCCTCGGTGATGTGGTCGAGGTGGTGGATAGCGGCGACAAGCCTGGGGTGAAAGGGCGGGTAGTCGGCATCAACCTGTTCTACACCACCCTCAGCGATGTCAGCGAAGGTGCGGCCGGCGCGCTGATCCAGATTCCCAACAGCCTGTTTTTCCAGCGTGCTGTCCGGCGCTGGCGCGGTCCTGATTTTCCCAACTCCCACTGAAACTAACGAGATCTAAACAATGGAATGGCTTGCCGACCCGCAAATCTGGGTCGCTTTTCTGACCCTAACCGCCCTGGAAATCGTCCTCGGCATCGACAACATCATCTTCATTTCGATTCTGGTCAGCCGCCTGCCGGTGGCCCAGCAACCGAAAGCGCGCTTCTTCGGCCTGGCCCTGGCGATGGGTACGCGGATCTTGTTGCTGCTGTCGATCACCTGGGTCATGCGTCTGACCAGCGATCTGTTCAGCGTCATGGGCGAGGGGATTTCCGGACGGGATCTGATCCTGTTCTTCGGCGGCCTGTTCCTGCTGTTCAAGAGCACCATGGAAATCTGGCATAGCCTCGAAGGCGCCGAAGAAGCCCAGCAGAGCGGCGGTCGTGCGGCAGGCTTCATGGGCATCATCGTGCAGATCGCGATCATCGACATCGTCTTCTCGCTGGACTCGGTGATCACCGCCGTCGGCCTGGTGCAGAACGTCCCGGTCATGGTCGCGGCGATTGTTATTTCGGTGGTGGTGATGATGATGTCGGCTGGCACCATCAGCGCGTTCATCGACAAGCATCCGTCGCTGAAAATGCTCGCCTTGTCGTTCCTCATCGTGGTCGGCACGGTGTTGATCGCCGAAGCCTTCGCGGTGCATGTGCCGAAGGGTTATGTGTACTTCGCCATGGCCTTCTCGCTGGCCGTCGAGGCGATCAATATCCGCCTGCGCGGCGCGATGGCCCGCAAACGCCAGGAAGCGGAAGTCGAGCCAGTCAAGCTGCGCAAGGGCTCGCCGGACTGACGACTGCCGCTGGGCAGTGTGGTGATGAGGGGGTAGGCTTTGCGGCCTACCCCCTTTTTGTTTCTGCCGAGGTGCTCCATGGCCCTGCATACATGGCTGGCTTTTTTCGTCGCCTGCTGGGTGATCAGCCTGTCGCCGGGCGCCGGCGCGATTGCCTCGATGTCCTGCGGCTTGCAGTACGGCTTCTGGCGCGGCTATTGGAACGCGCTCGGCCTGCAATTGGGGCTGGCGTTGCAGATCGCCATCGTCGCCGCCGGGGTCGGCGCGCTGCTCACCGCGTCGGCGATGGCTTTCAGCCTGATCAAATGGTTCGGCGTGGCCTACCTGGTATATCTCGCCGTGCAGCAATGGCGAGCGCTGCCCAGCGAACTGCGCTCCGACGCGCCGCGGCCGATCGGCCGGCCGCTGTCGTTGGTGCTGCGCGGTTTCCTGGTCAATATCAGCAACCCCAAGGCGATCGTCTTCATGCTCGCCGTGCTGCCGCAGTTCCTTGATCCCGGCGCGCCGTTGCTCGGTCAATATCTGCTGATGGGCGTGACCATGATCAGCGTCGATCTGATCGTCATGGCCGGTTACACCGGCTTGGCTGCGCGGCTGCTCACCGCGCTGCGTTCGCCGCGTCAGCAGCGCATGGTCAATCGCACCTTTGCCGGGATGTTTCTTGGCGCGGCGGCGCTGCTCGCGACAATCCGCCGGGCCGCTTGAGGCTGCGGCTGGCGCGACAGAATTGTTTCAATCTGTTGCATGAAAACGTTAGGAAGATAACAATTACCCGTCTTCCATTCTCATTTGCGTTTATTCATGCCCCTTCCTTCCCGCTTCATCGCCGGCTTGCTGCTGTCCTGGCTGGCGCTCTGCAGTGCCTCGCTGCGCGCCGAAACCCTCGACGGCGCCGTGCAGGCGCTGCATCTGCTCGATTACTTCAGTGCCGACTATTCGGCTAGCGCAGCGACCGCCCAAGTGCGCGATACGGAGCGCGATCGCCAACAGCTGCAATCGCTCAACCAAGTGCAAGAATTGCTCGGCGGCCTGCCCGCACGACCGCAACAGGCGGCGCTGGTACAAAGCGCCGCGGCGTTGCTGGCGGCGGCCCAGCAACCTGCAGAAGGGCTCAGCGTGGTGCGCCAGGCGCGGCATCTGGGCGCGCAACTCGCGGCGGCGTACGAGATCAGCCAGGCACCGTTGATCACCCCCGACCCGAGCCGGGGCGCGCCGTTGTATGCCCAGCATTGCGCGGTCTGCCATGGCGACGCGGGGGCCGGCGATGGTCCGGCAGGCGTGGGTCTGGAACCGCCGCCGGGCGACCTGCGCGATCCGGCGCGGTTCGATCAGCTGAGTCTCTACGCGTTGTTCAATACCCTCGGCCTGGGCATCGATGGCAGTGATATGCCGGCCTTCGCCGATCAGCTCGACGAGCGCCAGCGCTGGGACCTCGCTAGCTATATCGCCAGTTTCAGCGCCGCGCCGGCTAGTGCTGGCAGTCAGCGTTTCGATCTCGCCGAGCTGGCCCGCCAGACCCCGGCGGAAATCGCCGCCAGCCAGGGCGCCGAGGCGGTCGCCGCGTTCCGTGCCCAGCGCGCCCAGCCGCCAGTGGTCCAACGCGGGCCCAGGCAGCTGCTCGACTACACCGCCAGCACGCTCGACAAGAGCCTCGCGGCCTACCGCGCCGGCGACCACGAACAGGCCTATGACCTGTCGGTGGCGGCCTATCTGGAAGGCTTCGAGCTGGTCGAAAGTTCGCTCGACAACCTCGATGCCGCGCTGCGCATGGAGACCGAGAAGTCCCTGATGGCTTACCGGCAGGCGGTGCAGGACGCGCGTCCGGTCGACGAAGCGGCGCAACTGCTGGACGTCGCCCAGAGCAAGCTCAAGGCGTCCGCCGAAGCACTCGGCGGCGAAGGCCTGAGCCAGTCGCTGAGCTTCGTGTCCAGCTTGCTGATCCTGCTGCGCGAAGGGCTCGAGGCGATTCTGGTGCTGGCGGCGATCCTCGCCTTCCTGCGCAACACCGGCCAGCAGGCGGCGACCCGCAGCGTGCACATTGGCTGGGGCCTGGCGATGCTCGCCGGGCTCGCCACCTGGGCGGTGGCGGCGTACCTGATCGATGTCGGCGGTGCCCAGCGCGAGCTGATGGAAGGCTGCACGGCGCTGTTCGCCAGCGTCATGGTCCTGTGGCTCGGCGTGTGGATGCACGACCGCCGGCATGCCGCGGCCTGGCAGGACTACATCAAGAGCAGCCTGGTTGGCGGCGGCGGGCGCTTCGGCTTCGCCGCGCTGGCGTTCTTTTCGGTGTACCGCGAGCTGTTCGAAGTCATTCTGTTCTATGAAACGCTCTGGCTGCAGGCCGGTCCGGTTGGCCATGGCGCGGTGATCGCCGGCGCCGGGGTGGCTGTGGTGCTGTTGATCGGCCTGGCCTGGATCATCCTGCGCGGCTCGGCTCGCCTGCCGTTGGGCCTATTCTTCGGCATCAACGCAGCGCTGCTCTGTGCATTGTCGGTGGTCTTCGCCGGCCACGGGGTCAAGGCGCTGCAGGAAGCCGGGGTGTTTGGCACCCATCCGGTGGCCTTCTTCGACTTTGACTGGCTGGGCATCCACGCCGACGCCTACTCGCTGGCGGCTCAGGCGCTGGCCTTGCTGGCGGTGGTGGTGCTGTACGGGCGCAGCAAGCTCGCCGAGCGCAAGCGCGTGCCCGCCGTATAAACGCTTGCTTGGCTTGAGAACACGGGCGGCCGGTTGCAGACTGGCCGCCCGTTTTTGCTTCTGCGGAACTCAATCATGCGTGTGTGGATCGATGCCGATGCCTGTCCCAAGGCGGCCAAGGATCAGCTGGTCAAGTTCGCCCTCAAGCGTCGCTTCGAGGTGGTGCTGGTGGCCGGGCAGAGCCAGATCAAGCCGGCCTTCGCCTGCGTGCGGCTGATCGTCGTACCGAGCGGCCCGGATGCGGCGGACGATTATCTGGTCGAGCACGCCATGCCCGGCGAACTGGTGATCTGCAGCGATGTGCCATTGGCCGATCGCTTGATCAAGAAAGGCGTCGCGGCCCTCGACCCGCGGGGCCGCGAGTTCGATGAGCGGAACATGGGCGAGCGGCTGGCGGTGCGCAATCTGTTTACCGATCTGCGTGAGCAGGGCCAGGTCGGTGGCGGCCAGGCGGCCTATGGCGAACGCGAGAAGCAGGCGTTCGCCAACTCGCTGGATCGCATCCTCACCCGGCTGGCGAAGGGCTGAACGACAGGGAGACGGCGATATTCCCGGATTTCATCCGGGCTACCTGCTGGCTTCGCGGTTTTCCACCCTAGCCAGTCGCTCGTTTCAACCGCACAAATAGGTGCCGGTGCCCACCGCTACCAGCGTGCCATCGTCGCTGTGCAACTCCATGCGGACTACCGCGACCTTGTTGCCGGTGCGTAGCGGCAACGCGGTGGCGATGAAATGCTCGCCACGCCCAGGCCGCAGGTAGTCGATGCGCAGGTCGATGGTGCCCAGCTTGGACAGTTGCAGCAGGCGTTCCGGCCCGGGCAGGTGGCGGTGGTTGGCGAAGGCGCCGATCAGCGCCATGGCGCCGCCGCAGACATCCAGCAGTGATGAAATCACCCCGCCGTGGAGGATGCCGTGGACGAAATTACCGATCAGTTCGGGTTTCATCGGCAGGCGCATGACCACCTGCTCGTTGCTCAGCGATTCGATCTCGATGCCCAGCACTTGGTTGAACGGGATGCGCTTGAAGAATGTACTGACCGCCAGCTGTACGTCGGCGCTCAGTTCGAAATGCTCGTTGGCCATGGTCATCGTCGCTGCGAAAGATGAAGGGGCACTCTGCGTCAGTCGAGCCCCGTCGGCCAGAGGCGCGGCCGGAGGGGCCTGCGCTTTGGCGCGATCAGCCTGCTGGGTGCGGCCTGTTAGGCGGAAGTGGTCAATTCCAGCACGCGATCGACCAGCTTGTTGATGCCCGAAGCGGCTTCGCTGATCGACTGGGCGAGCATGTAGGCCGGGGTGGTGACCAGTTTGTGCTGGGCATCTTCGACGACTTCGCCGACCGTGCATTCCTCATGGCTGGCACCCATGGCTTCCAGCGCAGCGGCGGTGTCGGCGTCGCTGCCGATGGTGCAGATCACCCCTTCGCCGTAGATGCGCGCGGCCATCGACGGGGCGATGCAGATCAGGCCGACCGGTTTGCCGGCGGCGGCGAAGCCTTTGGCCAAGGCCAGGACTTCGGGCTGTACGGTGCAGTCGCTGCCGTTGATGGCGAAGTCGGAAAGATTCTTCGCCGCGCCGAAGCCGCCGGGCACGATCAGCGCATCGAAATCTTCGACCTTGGCGTCGCGCAGATCCTTGATGTTGCCGCGGGCAATCCGCGCCGACTCGACCAGCACGTTGCGGGTCTCGGGCATTTCCTCACCAGTCACATGGTTGATCACGTGCAATTGCGCGATGTTCGGCGCGAAGCACTGCACTTCGGCGCCGCGTTGGTCGAGACGCAGCAGGGTGATCACGCTTTCATGGATTTCCGCGCCGTCGTAAACGCCGCAGCCGGAGAGGATCACGGCAACTTTTTTATTCATGGGAGGCACTCCTGAGGGGGATATGACGCAAGTATTTCATGCCTCGCCGCGCGCGTGTGTGCTTGTCGCGACCCGGCGGGCGGGACGTTAGCGGCGCAGCGCTGTCGCCAAATGCAACTTGCCCTGGCGCTCCCTGCTCTGGAGTGGCGGGACGACAGGAGTAGCATCGCGGGTGATGATCCCGGACTGCTGCCGGGCCGAAGCCTGTGGTGAGCCATGAACTACGTCCTTTTCGCGGTACCGTTTTTTTTCCTGCTGATCGGCCTCGAGTTGCTCGCCGATCGCTGGCGTGGGGTCAGCACTTATCGCCTGGCCGACGCGGTCAACAGTCTCAGCGCCGGGGTGCTCTCGACCACCAGCGGCCTGTTGACCAAGGCCCTCGGCCTGCTCACCTATACCTTCGCCTGGCAGCATTGGGGGGTCTTCGGCCTGACGGCCGACAACCTCTGGGTCTGGCTGTTCGCGTTCGTCTTCTATGACTTTTGCTACTACTGGAACCATCGCCTCGGCCATGAGCGCAACGTGCTGTGGGCCGCGCATTCGGTGCATCACCAGAGCGAGGAGTACAACCTCTCCACCGCGCTGCGGCAGACCAGTACCGGGTTTATTTTTGGCTGGATCTTCTATCTGCCGATGGCCCTGGTCGGCGTGCCGCCGCTGGTGTTTCTGACCGTGGCGGCGCTCAACCTGCTCTATCAGTTCTGGGTGCATACCCGCCATGTGCCCAAGCTCGGCTGGTTCGAATGGCTGTTCATCACGCCGTCCAATCATCGCGTCCATCATGCGCAGAACCCTGTGTATATGGATCGCAACTACGGCGGCGTGTTCATTGTCTGGGATCGTCTGTTCGGTACCTTTCAGGAGGAGCTGGATGCCGAGCCGGTAGTCTTCGGAGTGACCACGCCACTGCGCAGCTGGAACCCGTTGTGGGCCAACCTGCAGTTCTATGCGGTGCTGTGGCACGACGCGGTACGCGCCGAGTCGCGTTGGGACAAGCTGCGCATCTGGTTCATGCGCACCGGCTGGCGTCCGGCGGACGTCGCCGCACGCTACCCGCAGGCCAAACCGGATCTGGCCAACTTCGTCAAATTCGAGGTGCCGCTGGGGCGCGCGGCGCAGCTCTATGCCACGCTGCAGTTCGCCCTCTACGTCGCCGGCGGCATCTATCTGCTGGGCTGGTCCGAGCCGTGGCCGCTGGCCGGCCAACTGCTCGGGTGGGGCTGGATGGCCTTCGGTCTGTATGCCCTCGGCACCTGGCTGGAGAGCCGTCCCTGGGCGCTGCCCCTGGAGTGGCTGCGCCTGCTGCTCAACCTGCCGCTGTTGTGGCTGGCGCAACTGGGCGGCTGGCTGCCGGAGGGGCCGGAGGCCTGGAGTCTGCTCGGCCTGTACAGCCTGCTCAGCGTGGCAGGGATCTATCTACCGCGGCTCGCCAAGCCCGCAGCGCAAGTGGCCTGATCAGATGCGTGGCGTGCGCAGGCGGCGCCACAGCCAGAGCGCGGCGCCGAGGGCGACCAGGCCGCCGAGCACCCACAGCTCGTACTTCTTGATGTTGCCGAGGATGCCTTCCAGCACGTTGCCGAAGTGGAAGGCGGCCAGGCCCAGGGCCACTGCCCAGATAATCGCGCCGATGCCATTGAGGATCAGGTAGCGCAGCGGCGGATAACCGGACAAGCCGATCGCCACCGGCATCACCGTACGCAGACCGTAGACGAAGCGAAAGCTCAGCACCCACAAGTCGGGATGGCGGCGCACATAGATCAGGGCTTTTTCGCCGAGGAGAGTCCAGCGCGGGCGGCGGGCGAGGATTTCCCGGCCCTTGTGACGGCCCAGGTAGTACCACAACTGGTCGCCGGCATAGCTGCCGAAGAACGCCGTGGCGATCACCGCGTTGATGTCCAGGTAGCCGCGAAACGCCAGAAAGCCGGCCAGCACCAGAATGGTCTCGCCCTCGAAGAAGGTGCCGAGAAACAGGGCGAAGTAGCCGAAGTCCTGCAGGAGATTTTGGAGCATCGTCAGCGCGGGCAGCGAAATGAACGCGCAGCCTAACCCGCGCCGGGCACAACGGCAAAGCATGCTGATATCGCGGGCGATCAATCAGCCGCTCGGCGCCGGCGACCTCGTTCCGTCGCCCGGATGGCTGCGGCCTCCGGTCGCACTTCAGCCGCGGGCGTCATAGTTTGGTCATAATGACGGCCTATAGTGTCAAACTCGCCCTGGAGTCTGCCGTGAGCTTTACCCCCGCCAATCGCCTGTTTCCCGCCACCCGCCTGCGCCGCAATCGTCGTGATGAGTTTTCCCGCCGTCTGGTGCGCGAGCACGTTTTGACCGTCGCCGACCTGATTTTGCCGGTGTTCGTGCTCGACGGCGAAAACCGCCGCGAGGCGGTGCCATCGATGCCGGGGGTTGAGCGCCTGTCGATTGACTTGCTGTTGCAGGCGGCCGAGCGTTGGGTCGAGCTGGGGATTCCGGCGCTGGCGCTGTTCCCAGTGACGCCGGTCGAGAAGAAGTCGCTGGACGGCAGCGAGGCCTGGAATCCAGAGGGCATCGCCCAGCGCGCGATTCGCGCCTTGCGTGAACGCTTCCCCGAGCTCGGGGTGATCGCCGACGTGGCCCTCGACCCGTTCACCACCCACGGCCAGGATGGCATCCTCGACGACAGCGGTTACGTGCAGAACGACATCACCGTCGACGCGCTGGTCAAACAGGCGCTCTCGCATGCCGATGCCGGCGCTCAGGTGGTCGCGCCATCGGACATGATGGACGGGCGCATCCAGGCGATCCGCGAAGCGCTGGAGCTGGCCGACCACACCAACGTGCGGATCATGGCCTACTCGGCCAAGTACGCTAGCGCCTACTACGGCCCGTTCCGCGATGCGGTCGGCTCGGCCGCCAACCTCGGCAAGGCCAACAAGGCTAGCTATCAGATGGACCCGGCCAACAGCGACGAAGCGCTACACGAGGTGGCCGCCGATCTGGCCGAAGGCGCCGACATGGTGATGGTCAAGCCGGGCATGCCATACCTCGACATCCTCTATCGGGTGAAACAGGAATTCCGCGTGCCGACCTTTGTCTATCAGGTCAGCGGTGAGTACGCCATGCACATGGCGGCGATCCAGAACGGCTGGCTCAGCGAGGCGGTGATTCTCGAATCGTTGACCGCTTTCAAACGCGCTGGCGCCGATGGCATCCTCACCTACTTCGCCGCGCGTGCGGCAGAACTGTTACAACAGGGGCAATAGATCGCCCCAGGAAGGATTCGATGAACACCGCTGGACTTACAGATAGTGCATTGCTCAAGGCTGAACCCCTGGACCCGGCGCTGACCGAGACACCGGTCGAAGCGCCGCTCGTCGAAGCTGGCGACGCCGTGGTCGAGGCGGCGCCACCCAGCGTCGTCGTGGAACACCTGCCGGCCGAGCCGATTGCCGCGCCGCTGGTCGTGCCCAGCCTGGATGACAGCAGCCTGTACATTCACCGCGAGCTGTCGCAGCTGAAATTCAATATCCGCGTGCTGGAGCAGGCGCTGGACGAGTCCTACCCGTTGCTCGAGCGGTTGAAGTTCCTGCTGATCTTCTCCAGCAACCTCGACGAATTCTTCGAGATTCGCGTCGCCGGGCTGAAAAAGCAGATCACCTTCGCCCGCGAACAGGCCGGCGCCGACGGCCTGCAGCCGCACCAGGCGCTGGCGCGGATCAGCGAGCTGGTGCACGAGCAGGTCGGCCGCCAGTACGCGATCCTCAACGACGTGCTGTTCCCGGCGCTGGCCAAGCACCAGATCAACTTCATCCGCCGGCGTTTCTGGACCGTCAAGCTCAAGGCCTGGGTGCGCCGCTACTTCCGCGACGAGATCGCGCCGATCATCACCCCGATCGGCCTCGACCCGACGCATCCCTTCCCCTTGTTAGTAAACAAGAGCCTGAACTTCATCGTCGAACTGGAGGGCATCGACGCCTTCGGCCGCGATTCCGGTTTGGCGATCATCCCGGCGCCGCGCCTGCTGCCGCGGATCATCAAGGTGCCGGAAGAGATCAGCGGCCCCGGCGACAACTACGTGTTCCTCTCCTCGATGATCCACGCCCACGCCGACGACCTGTTCCCCGGTATGAAGGTCAAGGGCTGCTACCAGTTCCGCCTGACCCGTAACGCCGACCTGTCGGTGGACACCGAGGATGTCGAGGACCTGGCCCGCGCGCTGCGCGGCGAACTGTTCTCGCGCCGCTATGGCGATGGCGTGCGCCTCGAGGTGGTCGATACCTGTCCGGCGCACCTGTCCGACTACCTGCTCAAGCAGTTCAACCTCAGCGACAGCGAGCTGTACCGGGTCAATGGTCCGGTTAACCTGACCCGCCTGTTCAGCATCACCGGCCTGGACAGCCATCCGGAGCTGCAGAACAAGCCGTTCACTCCGGTGATCCCCAAGCTGCTGCAGAACGCCGAGAACATCTTCAACGTGATCGGCAAGCAGGACGTGCTGCTGCTGCACCCGTTCGAGTCGTTTACTCCGGTGGTCGACCTGCTGCGCCAGGCCGCCAAGGATCCCAACGTGCTGGCGATCAAGCAGACCCTGTATCGCGCCGGGGCCAACTCGGAGATCGTCGACGCGCTGGTCGAGGCGGCGCGTAACGGCAAGGAGGTCACCGCGGTGATCGAACTGCGTGCGCGTTTCGACGAGGAATCCAACCTGCAGCTGGCCAGCCGTCTGCAGGCCGCCGGTGCGGTGGTGATCTACGGCGTGGTCGGCTTCAAGACCCACGCCAAGATGATCCTCATCCTGCGCCGCGAGAACGGCGAACTGCGCCGTTACGCGCACCTTGGCACCGGCAACTACCACGCCGGCAACGCCCGTCTGTACACCGACTACAGCCTGCTGACCGCCGACGTGGCGCTCGGCGAGGACGTCTCCAAACTGTTCAGCCAACTGATCGGCATGGGCAAGACGCTGCGCATGAAGAAGCTGCTGCACGCTCCGTTCACCTTGAAGAAGGGCATGCTCGATCTGATCGCCCGCGAGACCCAGCACGCCAGCGAGGGCAAGTCGGCGCACATCATGGCCAAGTTCAATTCGCTGACCGATCCGAAGATCATCCGCGCGCTGTACAAGGCCAGCCAGGCTGGGGTGAAGATCGATTTGGTGGTGCGCGGCATGTGCTGTCTGCGCCCGGGCGTGCCGGGGGTGTCACACAATATCCAGGTACGCTCGATCATCGGCCGCTTCCTCGAGCACACGCGGATCTACTACTTCCACAACAACGGCGACGAACAGCTGTACCTGTCCAGCGCCGACTGGATGGAGCGCAACCTCGATAAACGGGTCGAAACCTGCTTCCCGGTGGAAGGTCGCAAGTTGATTCTGCGGGTGAAAAAAGAGCTTGAGACTTATCTCAGCGACAATACCCACAGCTGGCAATTGCAGCCGGATGGTCGCTATCTGCGCAATAGCCCGACCGGTAACCAGAACGCCCGCAGCGCGCAGCAGATCCTGTTCGACAAGCTGACCACGCCGGTAGTCAGCGTGCGCTGAGGAGCACTTTGCGGATGGTTCGAGAAACGCCTGTCGCGGGGTCGCGCAGGCGTTAACGGACGTTGAGGGTGAAATCGATCCGTTTGAGCCACTCGGCTTCTTGCTCGAAATCCGCCTGGGTCAGCGGGTTGGCTTCCAGCCACCCAGCCGGAAACACCACATCGAGACTGCGGGCGCCGGCCTGCAGCTGCACCGTGGGCATTTCCTGGGTACCACGGATGTGATGGAAGAGAATCGCGAAGCGCAGCAGCACGCAGAGGCGAATCAGCTGCACGCCTTCATCGCCAAACTCGGCGAAGCGCTCCTGCGGAATGTTGCGCCTATGGCCGCGAACCAACAGGGCAAGCATCAACTGGTCCTGGCGTGAAAAGCCGGCCAGGTCGGAGTGTTCGATCAGATAGGCGCCGTGCTTGTGATAGTGGTAATGCGCGATGTCCTGGCCGAGTTCATGGACGCGCGCCGCCCAGCTGAGCAGTTCGTGGTGCCAGTCATCATCCAGTTGCCAGGCGTCGGCGACGCTTTCCAGGGCCTTCAAGGCCTTGGCTTCGACGCGGGCTGCCTGATCCACATCGACGCGATAGCGCTCCATCAGCGCACTGAGGGTGCGCTCGCGGACGTCCTCATGGTGATGGCGGCCGAGCAGGTCATACAGTACGCCTTCGCGCAGGGCGCCATCGGAGTGGGCCATGCTTTTCAGTTCGAGCGCGTCGAAGATTGCCTCGCAGATCGCCAGGCCGGCTGGAAAAATCGCCCGTCGATCCGGCTTGATCCCATCGAGGTCGAGTTTGTCCGCATCGCCCAGCTTCAACAGTTTGCGCTTCAGCCAGGCGATGCCCTCCGGATTGACCTCGCCATTGCCGTGGCCTGCGGCCTTGCTGGCCAGTCCCACGGCGCGCAGGGTGCCGGACGCGCCGACCGCTTCCTGCCAGCCGAGCCGGCGCAGACTCTGCTCGATGCCCATCAGCTCCAGACGCGCTGCGGTGTAGGCCTGGGCGTAGCGGGCCGGAGTGATCTTGCCGTCCTTGAAATAACGTTGGGTGAAACTCACGCAGCCCATCTGCAGGCTTTCCCGCAGCAGCGGCTCGAAGCGCTGGCCGATGATGAATTCGGTGCTGCCTCCGCCAATGTCGGCGATCAGGCGTTTGCCCGGCGTATCGGCAAGGGTGTGCGAGACCCCCAAGTGAATCAGACGCGCTTCTTCGCGGCCGGAAATCACTTCCACCGGATGGCCGAGCACGGCTTCGGCGCGGCGGATGAATTCGCTGCGATTCCGTGCTTCGCGCAGTGCGTTGGTGCCGACGATACGTACGGCACCTTGCGGCAGGCCGTTGGTCAGCTGGGCAAAGCGGCGCAAGCAATCGACCCCGCGCTGCATCGCTTCTTCGCTGAGCAGGCGCTGCTCATCAATTCCTGCTGCGAGCTGAACTTTCTCCCCGAGCCGCTCAAGAATGCGGATCTCGCCATGGTCAGCCTTGGCTAGAACGATATGGAAGCTGTTCGAGCCGAGGTCAATGGCGGCGATATGGGAGAAATTCTTCGCTGGGCTTTGCGGCATGATTCGGTTCTCGAGGCGTATCCGCGACATCGTGCCATGATAGGCCAACAACGCCAACGCGAAGCGCGGAACGGTGCACTCGAACGGCACGGTCAGTCGATTCATGCGGCGGCTCTGGGGTTGTCGGCAGGCGGGCTGGCGAGCACTATCGGCTCATCCTCGATTCTGCTTCCAGGCTGTGACAGCGATGTTGCGGCAGCGCTAGCGTGGCGTTTGTGCGGTTCCTTGCAAGCCTGCCACGATCAGCTTTCATGCACTGAGCCATAGCAAAGCTCAATCGGCTGCGGCTTTCGGCCACCGCCGAGCCGGGCTATGATGGCGGCCACTTTTTGCTTCCGACCACGGAGACTTTCCATGAGCGAATTCATCACCAACGTCAGCGACGCCAGCTTCGATCAAGATGTACTCCAGGCTGATGGCCCGGTGCTGGTCGACTACTGGGCGGAGTGGTGCGGCCCGTGCAAAATGATTGCCCCGGTGCTCGACGAAATCGCCCAGACCTATCAAGGCAAACTGAAGGTCTGCAAATTGAACATCGACGAAAACCAGGACACCCCGCCGAAATACGGCGTGCGTGGCATCCCGACCCTGATGCTGTTCAAGAACGGCAACGTCGAGGCCACCAAGGTCGGTGCACTGTCCAAGTCGCAGTTGGCGGCATTCCTCGACAGCAACATCTAAGTCGTGAAAAAAAGCCCTGCCTCGAGCAGGGTTTTTTATGTCGTGCTACTAGACGTTTCCGCCAGGGCGATGGTAAATTCGCCCACGCAGCGGTTTCTCCGCTGCCCTCCAGCCGCCGTCGACGCTCTCCTAATCCAATAAGTACGCGACCTGTCGCATTCTTTCGCGACGCGGCCTCTTAAGCCCAGAGCTTATTTTCCCCTTCCTTACGATTACGTCATTCCTATGAATCTGACCGAACTCAAGCAAAAGCCGATTACCGACCTGTTGGAAATGGCCGAACAAATGGGCATCGAGAACATGGCCCGTTCGCGCAAGCAGGACGTGATTTTCTCCCTGCTCAAAAAACACTCGAAAAGTGGCGAGGAAATCTCCGGTGATGGCGTGCTGGAGATCCTCCAGGACGGCTTCGGCTTCCTGCGCTCCGCGGACTCTTCCTATCTCGCTGGGCCGGACGACATTTACGTCTCGCCCAGCCAGATCCGCCGTTTCAACCTGCGTACCGGTGACACCATCGTCGGCAAGATCCGTCCGCCGAAAGAGGGCGAGCGTTACTTCGCCCTGCTCAAGGTCGACACGATCAACTACGACCGCCCGGAAAACGCCAAGAACAAGATTCTGTTCGAAAACCTTACCCCGCTGTTCCCCAACAAGCGTCTGAAGATGGAGGCCGGCAACGGTTCCACCGAAGACCTGACCGGCCGGGTCATCGACCTCTGCGCGCCGATCGGCAAGGGTCAGCGCGGGTTGATCGTGGCACCGCCGAAAGCCGGTAAAACGATCATGCTGCAGAACATCGCGGCCAACATCACCCGCAACAACCCCGAATGCCACCTGATCGTCCTGCTGATCGACGAGCGCCCGGAAGAAGTGACCGAAATGCAGCGCACCGTGCGCGGCGAAGTGGTCGCCTCGACCTTCGACGAACCGCCGACCCGCCACGTGCAGGTCGCCGAAATGGTGATCGAGAAGGCCAAGCGCCTGGTCGAACACAAGAAGGACGTGGTTATCCTGCTCGACTCGATCACCCGTCTGGCGCGTGCCTACAACACCGTGATCCCGAGCTCCGGCAAGGTCCTCACCGGTGGTGTCGACGCCCACGCCCTGGAGAAGCCGAAACGTTTCTTCGGCGCGGCGCGCAACATCGAAGAAGGCGGTTCGCTGACCATCATCGCCACCGCGCTGGTAGAAACTGGCTCGAAGATGGACGAGGTGATCTACGAAGAATTCAAGGGCACCGGCAACATGGAACTGCCCCTGGATCGCCGTATCGCCGAGAAGCGCGTGTTCCCGGCGATCAATATCAACCGCTCCGGCACTCGCCGCGAAGAGTTGCTGACCGCCGAAGACGAGTTGCAACGCATGTGGATCCTGCGCAAGCTGCTGCACCCGATGGACGAAATCGCCGCCATTGAGTTCATGCTCGATAAGCTCAAAGACACCAAGACCAACGACGAATTCTTCATGTCGATGAAGCGCAAATAAGTCGTGGCTAGGCCGCCGAAGCCGGGGAAACCCGGCTTTTGCACATCTGGCTTCTGGTCCGCCTTCTGAATACCCGGGTTCGGCGCTAAACTTTGCGCCCCGACCTGCGCGCCCCACACGAGGCTCAAGCATGCAGTATCGCGACTTGCGCGACTTTATCCGCGGCCTGGAACAGCGTGGCGAACTCAAGCGCATCCACACGCCGGTTTCGCCGGTGCTCGAGATGACCGAAATCTGTGACCGCACCTTGCGCAAGGGTGGCCCGGCGCTGCTGTTCGAGAATCCCACGGGCTTCGACATGCCGGTACTCGGCAACCTGTTCGGCACGCCCAAGCGCGTGGCCCTGGGCATGGGCGCGGCGGAGGTCTCCGAGCTGCGCGAAATTGGCAAGCTGCTGGCCTTCCTCAAGGAGCCGGAGCCGCCGAAGGGGTTGAAAGACGCCTGGGCGAAACTGCCGGTTTTTCGCAAAGTCCTGGCTATGGCGCCCAAGGTGCTCAAGGACGCGCCGTGCCAGGAAGTGATCGAGGAAGGCGAGGCTGTCGACCTGACCAAGCTGCCGGTGCAAACCTGCTGGCCCGGCGACGTGGCGCCGCTGATCACCTGGGGCCTGACCATCACCAAGGGCCCGAACAAGGAGCGGCAGAACCTCGGTATCTACCGTCAGCAGGTAATCGGCCGCAATAAAGTCATCATGCGCTGGCTCAGTCATCGCGGTGGCGCGCTGGATTTCCGTGACTGGTGTGAGAAATTTCCCGGCCAGCCTTATCCGGTAGCCGTGGCCCTAGGCGCCGACCCGGCGACGATTCTCGGCGCGGTCACCCCGGTGCCTGACAGCCTTTCCGAATACGCCTTCGCCGGCCTGTTGCGTGGTCACCGCACCGAGCTGGTCAAGGCGCGCGGCAGCGACCTGCAGGTGCCGGCCAGCGCGGAAATCGTCCTCGAAGGGGTGATCCATCCCGGCGAGATGGCCGACGAAGGCCCGTACGGCGATCACACCGGCTACTACAACGAAGTCGACCGTTTCCCGGTGTTCACCGTCGAGCGCATCACCCGCCGCCAGAAGCCGATCTACCACAGCACCTACACCGGGCGGCCGCCGGATGAGCCAGCGGTGCTTGGCGTGGCGCTCAACGAAGTGTTCGTGCCGATCCTGCAGAAGCAGTTCCCGGAGATCACCGACTTCTACCTGCCGCCGGAAGGCTGCTCCTATCGCCTGGCGGTGGTAACCATCAAGAAGCAGTACCCCGGCCACGCCAAGCGCGTGATGCTCGGCGTGTGGAGCTTCCTGCGCCAGTTCATGTACACCAAGTTCGTCATCGTCACCGATGACGACGTCAATGCGCGCGACTGGAACGACGTGATCTGGGCGATCACCACGCGCATGGACCCCAAGCGCGACACCGTGCTGATCGACAACACGCCGATCGACTACCTCGACTTCGCCTCGCCGATCTCCGGTCTCGGCTCGAAGATGGGCCTCGACGCCACCCACAAGTGGCCGGGCGAGACCAGCCGCGAATGGGGTCGGGCGATCGTCCAGGACGAGGCGGTCAAGCAACGAGTCGACGCGTTGTGGGCCGAGTTGGGGATCGATTGATGCGTAGGAGCGAATCTATTCGCGATCCACACCGCGCCCGTTTCGCGAATGAATTCGCTCCCACAGAGCGTGCATCGTGAAAGTTACTCTGCAACCCTCTGGCGCGGTGCTCGATGTGCACTCCGGCGAGCGCATCCTCGATGCCGCGCGGCGCCTCGGCTACGACTGTCCGCAGGCCTGTCGCAACGGCAACTGCCATATCTGCGCGGCGCTGCTGGTCGAAGGCCGGGTTTGCCAGGCCGGTGCCGAGATCGCCCAAGGCGAGCTGTTCACCTGCCTGGCCGAGCCGCTGCAAGACTGCGTGCTGCACTGGGACGGCGTGCTGGCGCCCGGCGAACTGCCGGTGCGCACCCTGAGCTGCCAGTTGATCGAGTGTATCGAGCTGGGTGGCGATGTCTGGCGCGTGCGCCTGCGCGCCCCGGCCGGCAAGCCGCCGCGCTATCACGCCGGGCAGTACCTGCTGCTCGAGCGCGACGACGGCGAGTGGTCGGCGTTCTCGCTGGCCTCGGCGCCGCATCAGGGCCGCGAGCTGGAGCTGCATGTCCTCAATCGCGAGGTCAGCACTCAGGCGATTCTCGCCCAGCTGCAGCGCACGCGCCTGGCGCGGGTGCAGCTGCCGTTCGGCGATACCCACCTGGCCGAACTGCCGGACGGCCCGCTGGTGCTGATCGCCGCCGGCACCGGCATGGCGCAGATGCACAGCCTGATCGAGCATTGCCGCTCGACCGGCTTCAAGCATCCGGTGCACCTGTACTGGGGCGTGCGCCAGCCGGACGACTTCTACGCGCTCGAGCACTGGGACGACTGGCGGCGTCTGGACAACCTGCACCTGCACCGCGTGGTCAGCGAGCTGTGCAGCTGGGGCGGGCGCTGCGGCATGCTGCACGAGGCAGTCTGCGAGGACTTTGCCGACCTTTCAGCGCTGCACGTGTACGCCAGCGGCTCGCCGGCGATGGTCTACGGCACCCTCGACGCGCTGGTCGCGGCGGGCATGGATGCGCACCAGATGCGCGCCGACGTGTTCGCCTACGCGCCGCGCGAGTGAAGGGCGATGAATGAGGGCTGGCTGCGGCTGTTTCAGACTCTGGTGAGTATTGTTTGCCTGATCGTGCTAATCGAGAGTCTCCGCACCGGGAGTACGATTGCGCTCGGTCGTGGGCATTTTCACTGGGTGAGCAAGGATGAAGTGCCTGTGCGCTTCTGGGTGGCCAACCTGATTTTGTTGGCATTGGCCATTCTGGGTTTCGTCAGTAAGCCAGGGCGCAAGATTTAGCGCTGACTATTTGAAGGAGCCCCGCATTGCGCGGGGCTTTTTCAAATCAACCCCGGACTTCCACCACCACCTTGCCGACTGCCCTGCGCTGGCCGAGATGATCGATCGCCTCGGCGGCGTTGGCCAGCGGGAAGACTTTCGACACCAGCGGCTTGAGCTTGCCTTCGGCGTGCCACTTGAACAGCTGCTGGAAGTTCGCCGCGTTGTCCTGCGGCTGGCGTGCGGCAAACGCGCCCCAGAACACGCCGACCAGCGAGGCGCCCTTGAGCAGCGGCAGGTTGGCCGGCAGCGCCGGGATGCCGCCGCCGCTGGCGAAGCCGACCACCAGGAAGCGACCGTTCCAGGCGATGCTGCGGAACGCCTGCTCGAGCAGTTCACCGCCGACCGGGTCATAGATCACGTCGACGCCGTGCTCGCCGGTGATCTCCTTGATCCGCTCGCGCAGATTCTCTTCGCTGTAGTTGATCAGCTCGTCGGCGCCGGCGGCCTTGGCCACCGCCAGCTTCTCCGCGCTGCTCGCTGCGGCGATGACCCGCGCGCCCATCGCCTTGCCGATCTCCACCGCGGCCAGACCGACGCCGCCGGAGGCGCCGAGTACCAGCAGGGTTTCGCCCGGCTGCAGGTTGGCGCGCTGTTTCAGGGCATGCAGCGAGGTGCCGTAGGTCATGCCGAACGCGGCGGCCGAGTTGAAGTCGAGGCTGGCCGGGATCGGCATCACCTTGTCCGCGCCGACCGCGACCTGCTCGGCGAACGCGCCCCAGCCGGTCAGCGCCATGACCCGGTCACCGGGTTTGACGTGGGTGACCTTCTCGCCGACCGCGGCGACCACGCCGGACGCCTCGCCACCCGGCGAGAACGGGAACGGTGGCTTGAACTGGTACTTGCCCTCGATGATCAGGGTGTCGGGAAAGTTGACCCCGGCGGCATGTACATCGAGGAGCACTTCGAATTTTTTCGGTACCGGGCTGGGGGTTTCTTCCAGCACCAGGGTTTCGGCGGGACCGAAGGCTTTGCACAGCACGGCTTTCATGGGGAGTTCCTCTGCTTATTCTGGGGCCTGAGTGTAGAGAGGGTGGCGGGGCGGTCAACGAGCATGGCCTGCTCTGATAGCGCTGCATAAGCGTCGGGCTTGGGTGCCGGCGGCGCGCTCGCTATGCTAGGCGCCTCATTCGTCGAGGATCGCCCTGTGAAAGCCTGGATCGCTCTGCTGTTGGTTATAGCTCTACCGTTCGCTGTGCAGGTTAATGCAAAGGAAGAAGACAAGGAGGGTGCGGCGCCGAAGGTCGCTTACGTCAATCTGGTGCCGGCCATCGTCGGCAATTTTGGCTCCGGCACGCATCTGAAATTCTTCAAGGCCGACATTGCCCTGCGGGTGACGGGCAGCGAGGCTGAGGACAAGGTCGAGCATCACGAACCGTTGATCCGCAATCAGTTGGTCATGCTGTTTTCCCAGCAGACTGAAGCCAGCCTGGGCGACCTCGAAGCCAAGGAAAAGCTCCGCCAGGAGGCACTCAAGCAAGTCCAGCAGGTGCTGAGCCAGGAAGAGGGCAAGCCGCTGGTGGACGATCTGCTGTTTAACAACCTGATCATCCAGTAACGCTTAGCAGGCCGTTGAAAAACGTAGCGAGCGAAGGCTAGGCAAGGCGAAATCAGGCGAAAAAGCGCAGTTTACGAGTGGTAAATGAGCATTTTGAGCCTGATTTCAACGCGGTATAGCCGAGCGCAGTAGTTTTTCAACGACCTGCTAGTCGTCTGGCGCATCCGTGGTGCGCCACACGCACGTGCGGTTGCGGCCCGCGTGCTTGGCTTGATAGAGCGCTTCGTCGCTGTGCTGGACCAGCTCTTCGGGGTCCTGATCGCTGGTCGGTTCCGAGGTGGCCAGACCGATGCTGATGCTCAAGCGGCCCAAGGGACTGCCCGGATGCGGCAGCTGCAATTCGGCGATCAGCTCGTGAACGCGCTGAGCAATGTGTTCGGCGCCCTGCTGATCGGTATCGATGAGGATCAGGGTGAACTCTTCCCCGCCATAGCGGCACGCCGCATCGCCTTCGCGCTGCATGCAGCTCTGCAACACGGCGCTGACTCGGCGCAGCGCGTCATCGCCGGCGAGATGGCCGAGCGCATCGTTGTAGGCTTTGAAGTGGTCGATATCCAGCATCAGCAAGGTCAGTGGCGCCCCGACCCGGCGCAGGCGGCGCCATTCGCTGTGCAGCTGGCGGTCGAAGAAGCGCCGGTTGTATAGCCCGGTCAGGCCGTCCTGCTGGGACAGGCGCTGCAGGCGGGCTTCGAGTTGCAGGCGTTCGCTGTTATCGCGCGAGACGCCGATCAGATAGGCATGGCCATTCACTTCCACCCACTGCGCGCTGATTTCCGCAGCTTGCATGCTGCCGTCGCTGCGGCGCATTTGGTGCTGGAATAGTGGGCCTTGTTGGTCATCCGGGGGGGTTGCCCGCGATTGCTCGAGCAGGGCATTGAAGCCGGGCAGCAGCTGTTCCGGATCATCTTTCAGCAGTTGCGCGAATTCCGCTGCGCTGTAACCCAGGCTGGCATAGGCGGCCTGGTTCATATGCAGGATGTCGCGGTTGTGCGGATTGATGATGAACAGGCCGTCGCGGCTGGAATCGGTGAGGTCGACCACCAATTGCAGGCGTTCGCGGCTGTCGCGGAGAGTCTGTTCGATGGTCTCGCGCTGGCGAATTTCCTCGTTCAGGCGCCGATTGCTCTGTTGCACGGCGGCCGTTCGCCGGGAGTTTTCCAGGGCCAGGGCCAGCGCAGCGACCAACAGCATGCTGATCGCCAGACTGGCGCCAAGCACCAACCTGGGGAGCGGCGAGCTGAGCTCATCGAGGAGCTTCTCGCTGGGGCTGAGCTGCAGGGCGAAGTGCTGATTGTTCAGCAGATGCAGTGGCTCTTGTTGCTGCTGCTGGGGCAGCCAGGTGCTCACCTCGCGGCTGTAGATCGGTCGGCCATTTTCCAGCAGGCGGACATTGAAGGCGTGGCTGTCGAGGCGATCGAGCAACTCGTCCATCAGTCCTTCGACACGGAACACGCCCTGCAGGAAACCGTCGAACTGCGCCGGCTGATTGGTGCGGTGCAGATACAGCGGGGTGTAGACGATCAGTCCACGCCCACCCTGGAGCAGCGCAAAGCTGTCGGAAAAGCGGGGCAGGCCAGTGGTCTTGGCTTCCATCGCCAGCGGGTAATTGGGATGCTCCGGGCCGAGCTGGAAGTTGGCCGCGGCCTCGTTGCCGGCCTGCGGCAATATCCACTGCATGCGCAGATCGGCGTCGAGCCACTGGATCGCCTGGTAGCCATGGAAATTCTGCAGCGAGAAGCGCACGTAGCGTTCCCACTCGTCACGTGGCAGGCGGCCGTGCTGGCTCCACAGCGCAGCGAGCAGACTCAGCTGTTGCAGTTGCCCGGCCAGGCTGTTGTCCAGTTGCTGGGCCAGGCTGCCAGCCTGATAGGCGACGCGCTCGCTAATTCGCTGGGCCTGGCTACGTTCCAGCTGTAGCCAGATCGATACGCTGGTGGCGCAGAGCAGAATCAGCAATACCGCTAGTGCGGCGCGAGCCGGCCAGACGGAACGAACGGACGACATTGACGCTCCCGACAACGACCTAAAAGTGTGATGGCAACTGGCCATGCAAGTTTATCGCAGCACTAGTATCGCCGCCCAGTGCTGTTCGCTGACTGGCATCACCGACAGGCGGCTGCCGCGTTGCACCAAGGGCAGCTCGCTTAACGCGCTATCCGCCTTTAAACGGGGCAGGGTGAGTACCGCGGCAAAGGCCTCGACAAACTCGACATCCACCGCGCTCCAAGGATTTTTATCGGTACTCGCCTTGCTGTCGAAATATGCACTGTCGGGGTCGAGCGCGGTGGGATCGGGGTAGGCGGCGTTGGCGATCCGGCCAATCCCGGCAATGCCCGGTTGCGCACAGCTGGAGTGATAAAAGAAAAACAAATCGCCTGGTTGCATGCTGCGCAAGAAGTTGCGCGCTTGATAATTGCGCACCCCATCCCAGCGCGCCTGACCGAGACGGTTAAGATCGTGAATGGACAGTTCGTCGGGTTCCGATTTCATGAGCCAATAGGGCATGAATATTGCTCCACGATGCCGGTCAGCAGTTGGCGGCAATTTGTCGACAGCCGGCTGGTGTCAGAAATTGCATGAAGTTTCACCTTACCGGAGAATGCCGCGCTAGCTGAAGCTGCCGTTCGGCCCAATAACAATAACCGTCGCCGGTCAGCACGAGATTGCCTTGAAGGGGGAGGCAATACATGAAACGTAAACCAGATTTGCTGTGGGTTTTAGTAATTCTATTCAGCCTGGGCATGGTTACCACGGGTTACACCCAGAGCTTATGGGACCGCCAGAACGAAGCGCCGATCGAGCTTAAGCAACAACCTTAAGCTGGACAGGCCAGCGCCGCATGGAAGCGGTGCACCATTTACTGCCGTCCGTACCACGCCTCATCCGTCACCGTCGCCTGCAAGGGCACATCCCAACTGGCCAGCGCCAGCTTCTCGACCTTCTGACATTCATGGGCCAGTCCCAGTAGCGTCGGCTTGTGCCAATTTTTGCGCATGCTGCGATAGGCCAGGCTGCGGTCGTAGAATCCGCCGCCCATGCCCAGACGACCACCCTGATCATCGAAACCGACCAACGGCAGCAGCAGCAGATCCAGAGTCCAGACCTTGCGTTGGCGCTGGGGCGCGAAGCGGGGCTCAAGTATGCCAAAACGATTGGCCCGCAGGCCTTCGTGTGGCAGTACGCGCTGAAACACCATACGCGTCGCCGGCCACGGATTGAGAGCCGGTAGGTAAGTGTGTTTGCCGCGTCGTTGGGCGGCGCGCAACAGGGGGCGTGGGTCGATCTCGCCATCATTGGGCAAGTACAGGGCGATATGCCGGGCGCGGCGAAACCGCGGGTGCTGAGCGAGTTGGCGATAGAGCTTACGGGCGGCGCAGCGCTGCTCATGGGCGCTGAGCGCACGCCGCGCCTGGCGCAGCAAGCGGCGCAACTGCGGGCGTGAGAGCGCGCAGGCGTCGATCATGGTCATGGGTGACGTTTACGGTTTGAACTCGCGCCGAACGGCGCAAGTTGTAGGAGAAAGACCCCCCGACGTGCCGCTGTCGGTTTAGCCCTTGAACCCGAAAGTTCAAGGTGGAGGTTGCAGGAGGCGTTAAGGCTTTCCGTCAGGCGGACATGCACACCTGCCCCGACTTGCAACCCCCGGGTTTGTGCGTATCGGCTCAGGGACATCCCCAACTGGCGCACACCCCAGGGAGTGGCGGGAAGTATACCCCAATCCGTCGCACGGCAATCAGTCTCGCCCGCCATCCTGATCGGTGGCCAGGGCGTGATCGACGCGGTCGAGCAGGGTGCGGACCTGCTCGCGGCTCGAGCTAGCCTGTTGGTCGAGGTTCTGCTGTTTGTGCAGCAGGTCGTGGGTGATATTCAGGGCAGCCATCACCGCGACCCGGTCGGCGCCAATCACTTTGCCGCTCATGCGGATCTCACGCATTTTGCCGTCCAAGTAGCGCGCGGCGCTTTCCAGATTGGCGCGATCGTCCGGAGGGCAGGCGATGCAATATTCTTTGTCCAGAATCTGGACGCTTACGGTATTCGACTGGGTCATGAGTCCTGCTCCAAGGCTTTCAGGCGCGAAATCATCGATTCGACCTTGAGTCGGGCCATTTCGTTCTTTTCAATCAGATGAGCGCGTTCTTCGCGCCAGGCCTGTTCACCGGCTCGCAAGAGCTGGTTGTCGACCTTGAGTTGCTCGATGCGGCGGATCAGGAGGTCCAACTTGGCGGTCAGCGCACGCAGATCGGCGTCTTCCATAGGCTCTCACAAGGGGCTGGGGATCAACGCCACTATATAGGAGCGCGGCGTGCATGGGGCAAACCCGGCGGGCCGTTCGATGGTCTTGGCGCGCTTGCGGGTGCTAGGATACAAGGCCTCCATTCTAGTCATTGCGCCCTGTTGCGCCTAGCTGACCATACCCATGCAAAATTCCCCTTATAGTGCTTTCGCCGCCCTGCTCGCCAGCAGCGGCAACCCCGTTTCCCCGGCCGAGCTGCACGGTCTGTTGCTCGGGCGCAGCTGCGCCGGCGCCGGCTTCGATATTGATGCCTGGCTGGCGGACGCCGCCGAGCTGTTTGGCAGCGACCCACAGGACAACGTGCGCCAGGCGCTGATCGGCCTGCAGGAAATGGTCAAGGGCGAGCTGACCGGCGAGGACATGACCATCATCCTGCTGCTGCCCGGCGACGATGCGCCGCTGCCGGAGCGGGCGACCGCGTTGGGCCAATGGTGCCAAGGCTTTCTCGGCGGTTTCGGATTGACCGCGCGGGACACCGCGTTGAGCAGTGAAGCCATGGAAGTGCTCCAGGATCTGGCTGCCATCGCCCAGGTGCAGAGCGCCCTGGAAGAGTCCGAAGACGGCGAAAGCGACTATATGGAAGTCATGGAATACCTCCGGGTCGCGCCGTTGCTGCTATATACCGAGTGTGCCAAGCCACTGGCCGCCGCGCCGAAACCTTCCCTGCACTGAGTGAAGTAGCCCTGCCCATGACCAGCATCCCCAAGGCGGAATACGCCCGTAGGCGCAAGGCGCTGATGGCCCAGATGGAACCCAACAGCATCGCCATCCTACCGGCTGCGCCGGTGTACATCCGCAATCGCGATGTCGAGCATGTGTACCGTCAGGACAGCGATTTCCAGTACCTCAGCGGCTTTCCCGAGCCGGACGCGGTGCTGGTGCTGATTCCCGGTCGTGCGCATGGCGAATATCTGCTGTTCTGCCGTGAACGCGATCCCGAGCGCGAGCTGTGGGACGGTCTGCGTGCCGGTCAGGACGGGGCGATCAAGACCTACGGTGCCGACGATGCCTTCCCGATCGGCGATATCGACGACATCCTGCCCGGCCTGATCGAAGGGCGTGAGCGGGTCTACTACGCGATTGGCACCAACCAGGAGTTCGATCAGCACTTGATGGAGTGGGTCAACGTGATCCGCTCCAAGGCGCGCCAGGGTGCGCAGCCGCCAAACGAATTCGTTGCCCTAGACCACCTGCTGCACGACATGCGCCTGTACAAGAGCGCGGCCGAAGTGAAAGTGATGCGCGAAGCGGCTGAAATTTCCGCGCGCGCGCACATTCGCGCCATGCAGGTGAGCCGTGCCGGGCTCAGCGAATATCACCTGGAAGCCGAGCTGGACTACGAGTTCCGCAAGGGTGGGGCGAAGATGCCGGCCTACGGGTCGATCGTCGCGACCGGGCGTAACGCCTGCATCCTGCATTACCGCGAGAACGATGCGCCGCTCAAGGATGGCGATCTGGTATTGATCGACGCCGGCTGCGAAATCGACTGCTACGCCAGCGACATCACCCGCACCTTCCCGGCCAACGGCACCTTCAGCCCCGAGCAGAAGGCCATCTACCAGCTGGTGCTCGATGCCAACATGGCCGCCTTCGAGCAGATCGCCCCGGGCAAACATTGGAACGAAGCCCACGAGGCCACGGTACGAGTGATCACTGCCGGGCTGATCGAGCTCGGCCTGCTGCAGGGCGAGCTGGAAGAGCTGATCGCCAGCGAAGCCTACAAACCGTTCTATATGCACCGCGCCGGCCACTGGCTGGGCATGGACGTGCACGATGTCGGCGACTACAAGGTCGGCGGCGAGTGGCGCGTGCTCGAGCCGGGCATGGCGATGACCGTCGAGCCGGGCATCTATATCGCTCCGGATAACCAGAATGTCGCCAAGAAATGGCGCGGGATCGGCGTGCGCATCGAAGACGATGTGGTAGTTACCAAGACCGGCTGCGAAGTGCTGACCAACGGCGTGCCCAAGACCGTCGCCGAGATCGAGGCGCTGATGGCCGCCGCCCGCACTCAGGCGGCCTGATGGCACGTTTCGACCTGGCAATCATCGGCGGCGGGGGCGGGGCCATTGGTGCTCGGCTCGGCGCCAGCCTGGCCCTGGGCTTGGGAGGCGCGAGGCAATGACCCGTTGCGAACTGGCCATCATTGGCGGCGGTCTGGTCGGCGCCAGCCTGGCGCTGGCCTTGCAGGGCGAGGCCAAGGCCCGCGGTTGGCGGATCGTGCTGATCGAGCCGTTCGCCCCCGGCGAAGGCTATCAACCGAGCTACGACGCGCGCTCCACCGCACTGTCGTTCGGTAGCCGGCAGATCTTCGAGCGCCTCGGCGTGTGGCCACAGATCGCCGAGCGGGCCGAAGCGATTCGCGAAATTCTCGTCTCCGACCGTGGCCGTTTCGGCGCCACGCGCCTGCGCGCCGCGGACGAAGGCGTACCGGCGCTGGGCTATGTGGCGGAAAACGCCTGGCTCGGTCACTGCCTGTGGCAGGCCATGGATCAGCAGGTGGTGCAATGGCGCTGCCCGGCGGAAGTGGTGCGCATGCAGCCGCTCGACGACGGCTATCGGCTGTTGCTCAACGATGACAGCAGCCTCGATTGCAGCCTGGCGGTGCTCGCCGATGGCGGGCGCTCCGGGTTGCGCGAACAGCTGGGCATCACCGTCAATCAGACCGCGTATCCGCAGAGCGCGCTGATCGCCAATATCACTCCGGCTCAGCCGCACAGCGGTCAGGCGTTCGAACGCTTCACCGCCGATGGTCCGCTGGCGCTGCTGCCCTTGGCGGACAATCGCTGCGCGCTGGTCTGGAGTCGCGCGCATGCCGACGCCAAGCGTCTGCATGCGCTGGATGAGCGCAGTTTTCTCGCGGAATTGCAGACGGCGTTTGGCTATCGCCTCGGCGCCTTGCGCCAGGTCGGCGCACGGCATCTCTATCCGCTGGCGCTGGTCGAGGCGCAGGAACAGATCCGCCGACACCTGGTGGTGCTCGGCAATGCCGCGCACAGCCTGCATCCGATCGCCGGGCAGGGTTTCAATCTGTCGTTGCGCGATACCTGGGCGCTGGCCGAAGCGCTGCTGGAAACTCAGGCGCCGCTCGGCGACTTCGCCACGCTGCAGCGCTACTGCCAGCGGCAGCGTCTCGATCAGCAACTCACCGTGGGTTTTTCCGATCGCGTGACCCGTCTGTTTTCCAATGCCACACCACTGATCGCGGCCGGCCGCAACCTCGGCCTGCTCGGCCTCGATCTGCTGCCGCCAGCCAAGCGCTGGTTTGCCCGGCAGGCCATGGGCCTGGGCACTCGTTTACACCGTTAAGGACACCGCATGGATTCGCGTCGAATCGCTCGCAAGGCCCGTCTGTTGCGCTGGGCGTTGAATTTCTACCCGCCCTATATCGGTGCTGGTGTGCGGGTGCGCAAGATCAGCGCGGACTTCCGCTCTATCCGAGTGCGCATGGGCCTGGGCCTGTTCAATCGCAACTACGTCGGTACTCAGTTCGGCGGATCGCTGTACAGCATGACCGACCCGTTCTTCATGCTCATGCTGATGGAGAATCTTGGCAGCGATTACATCGTCTGGGACAAGGCGGCGAGCATCGACTTTGTCAGCCCCGGCAAGGGCGCGGTGTATGCCGACTTCCGCATCGACGACGCACTGCTGAGCACGATTCGCACGCAGACCGCCGACGGCGACAAGTACTTGCCGAATCTGCACGTGGAAGTGCGCGACCGCGCCGGCACGCTGGTGGCGCGCGTGCACAAGACTCTTTATGTGCGGCTCAAGCCGCGGCTACGAGGCTGATATGGAACTGCAAGCGGATCTGCTCATCGTCGGTGCCGGGATGGTCGGCAGCGCGCTGGCGTTGGCTCTGGAAGGCAGCGGCCTGGATATTCTGTTGGTGGATGGCGGGCCGCTGACGGTCAAGCCGTTCGACTCGCAGGCCGCGTTCGAGCCGCGGGTCAGTGCCCTGTCCGGGGCCAGTCAGCGGATTCTCGAGAATCTCGGCGTGTGGCCAGGGATTTGTGCGCGGCGCGTCAGTCCGTACGGCGAAATGCAGGTGTGGGACGGTTCCGGCACCGGGCAGATTCACTTTTCGGCGGCCAGCGTGCACGCCGAGGTGCTTGGGCATATTGTCGAAAACCGCGTGGTCCAGGACGCCCTGCTCGAGCGTCTGCATGCCAGCGACATTGGCTTGCTGGCCGGTGTTCGTCTGGAACAGCTGCGCCACTCCGGCGACGACTGGCTAGTGACGCTCAGCGACGGCCGCGAGGTACGGGCGCCGCTGCTGATCGCCGCCGACGGCGCCAACTCGGCGGTGCGCCGCCTGGCCGGCTGCGCCACCCGCGAGTGGGATTATCTGCATCACGCCATCGTCACCAGCGTGCGCTGCAGCGAGCCGCATCGGCGTACCGCGCGCCAGCGCTTCACTGACGACGGCCCGCTGGCCTTCCTGCCGCTGGAGCGCGATGGCGATCAGCAGTGGTGCTCGATCGTCTGGTCGGTCACCCCGCTGGAAGCCGAGCGACTGATGGCGCTGGATGAGCAGGCATTCTGCGCCGCCTTGGGGCGCGCCTTCGAGCATCGCCTCGGGAGCATCGAAAGCGCCGATCCGCGCCTGTGCATTCCGCTGCGCCAACGGCATGCCAAGCGTTACATCGAGCCAGGGCTGGCCTTGATCGGTGATGCCGCGCACAGCATTCATCCGCTGGCCGGGCAGGGCGTCAACCTGGGCTTCCTGGATGCCGCGGTGCTCGCCGAAGTGCTGTTGCATGCGCAGGCGCGCGGTGAGCGGCTGGCCGAACCGCAGGTGTTGAGCCGCTACGAGCGTCGGCGCATGCCGCACAACCTGGCGATGATGGCGGCGATGGAAGGGTTCGAGCGGCTGTTTCAGGCCAATCCGCTGCCGCTGCGCTGGCTGCGTAACCGCGGCTTGAACTGGGTCGACAGCCTGCCGGAGGCCAAGGCGCTGTTCGTCCGTCAGGCGCTCGGGTTGAGTGGCGATCTGCCGGAACTGGCGCGCGCGTCGGTTGGCGCTGAGCGCAGCGAAGCCCAACGTGCGGGTCATCCGGCAGTAGCGATGCCTGATCCGTCGCCTGTTGGGCTTCGTCACTGCGCTCCTCAACCCAACCTACGCTTTCACTCCTGAAACACTCTGACATAAACGACGGGTCAATTCGCAACTGAGGTTTACTATCATTTGCGCCTTTTCTGCCGCCACTGGGGACGCATGATGCGCATCGCTCAACCGCTTTTCGCCGCGCTGGCGCTCAGCCTCGCCGCCACTTCCGCCCAGGCCGTCGACGCCGTGGTGGTGTATTCCTCGCGGATCGACGAGCTGATCAAGCCAGTCTTCGATACCTACACGGCGAAGACCGGCGTGCCGATCAAGTTCATCACCGACAAGGAAGCGCCGCTGATGCAGCGCATCAAGGCCGAGGGCGAAAATGCCACCGCCGACCTGCTGCTCACCGTGGATGCCGGCAACCTCTGGCAGGCCGAGCAGATGGGCATCCTGCAGCCGTTTACCTCGAAGACCATCGAGGCCAACATCCCACCACAGTACCGCTCCAGCAGCGATGCCTGGACTGGCCTGTCGCTGCGCGCGCGGACCATCGTCTACTCCACCGAGCGGGTTCAGCCGCAGGAGCTGTCGACCTACGAGGCGCTGGCCGGCAAAGAATGGGAAGGCCGTCTGTGCCTGCGCACCAGCAAGAAGGTCTACAACCAGTCGCTCACCGCCACGCTGATCGAAACCCATGGCGCGGCCAAGACCGAGGAAATCCTCCAGGGCTGGGTCAACAACCTGGCCACCGACGTGTTCGCCGACGACAACGCAGTGATCCAGGCGGTGGATGCCGGCCAGTGCGACGTCGGCATCGTCAACACCTACTACTACGGTCGCCTGCACCAGCAGAACCCCGAGCTGCGGGTGAAGATCTTCTGGCCCAATCAGGCCGACCGCGGCGTGCACGTCAACCTCTCGGGCATCGGCCTGACCAAGCATGCGCCGCATGCGGAAGCAGCCAAGCAGTTGGTCGAATGGATGACCACCGCCGAGGCGCAGAGCCTGTTCGCTGGGATCAACCAAGAGTTCCCGGCCAATCCGCAGGTCAAGCCGTCGGCGGAGGTCGCCGCCTGGGGCAGCTTCAAGGCCGACAGCATCCCGGTGGAAGTGGCCGGCAAGCGCCAGGCCGAAGCGATCAAGCTGATGGACCGCGCTGGCTGGAATTGAGGTGGGGCCGCCTAGATCGAGCGTAGCGATGCCCATCGAACCGGCTGCGATGAGGCGCAGGGCGTACTCGCGCAGCAGTACGCCAAGGCTGCAGAAATGTGCGGCGGACTGTTCGCTGCGCTCCTGAGTCCGCCCTACAGCGGAGCCTGGAAGACGGGATGCGGCGCGGCGCGTCTCAACCCATCCTACGAAGCGCTTATACTTCGACGCCCCAGCCAGCCCGGGGCGTTGTCATTCTGGATTGTCGAGGACTCGCGTGGCCCATCCCGCCCAGCGCCGCTGGTATCCCATCTCTTTCGCCGTCGCCGCCCTGGTGCTGTTGCCGCTGACGGTACTGCTGTTCAGCTGGGGCAGCATCGACCAGGAGATCTGGGCGCACCTGTGGCAAACCCAAATGCCGCGCCTGCTCGGCAACACCCTGAGCCTGGTGCTCGGCGTCGGCGTCGGCGTGACGCTGCTCGGCGTCAGCCTGGCCTGGCTCACCAGCCTCTGCGAATTTCCCGGCCGGCGCTGGCTAGATTGGGCATTGATGCTGCCATTCGCGATTCCCGCCTACGTGCTGGCGTTCGTGTTCATCGGCCTGCTGGATTTCTCCGGCCCGCTGCAAAGCCTGTGGCGCGACTGGTTCGGCAGCGGCTGGCGGTTCCCGCGGGTACGCTCCACCGGCGGGGTGATCATCGTGCTGGTGCTGGTCTTCTATCCCTACGTCTACCTGCTCGCGCGCAGCGCCTTCCTGGCCCAGGGCAAGGGCTTGATGGAAGCTGCACGGGTGCTCGGCCTGTCGCCCTGGCAGGCATTCTGGCGGGTCGCCTTGCCGATGGCGCGGCCGGCCATCGGTGCCGGCCTGGCGCTGGCGATCATGGAGACTCTGGCGGATTTCGGCGCGGTCGCGGTGTTCAACTTCGACACTTTCACCACCGCCATCTACAAGACTTGGTATGGCTTCTACAGCCTGTCCAGCGCCACTCAGCTGGCTAGCCTGCTGCTGCTCGCGGTGATGCTGGTGCTGTATGGCGAGCGCCGCGCGCGGGGCGTTAGCCGGCCGAGCAGCGAGCGTCCCCGCGGCCGCGCGTTGTATCACCTGCGCGGCTGGCGGGCGTGGGCGGCGAGCAGCTGGTGCGGGCTGGTTTTCGCCTGCGCGTTTGTCGTTCCCGTGCTGCAACTGCTGGTGTGGTTCTGGCGGCGCGGCCGTTTCGATCTCGACGAACGCTACTTCGCGCTGATCCTGCACACCCTCTACCTCGGCGCCCTGGCCGCCCTGCTGGTTGTCGCTGTGGCGCTGCTGCTGGCCTTCTCGCGACGCCTGGCGCCGACCCGGGCGGTGCGTTCGGCGGTCGCGCTGGCCAACCTCGGCTACGCGCTGCCCGGCTCGGTGTTGGCAGTGGCGATCATGCTGGCGTTCAGTTACCTCGATAAACAATTGGTCATTCCACTGTCGGCATGGCTCGGCGGCGCCGGCAAGCCGTTGCTGCTCGGTAGTTTGGCGGCGTTGCTGCTGGCCTATCTGGTGCGTTTCATGGCGGTCGCCTACGGGCCGCTGGAAAGCAGCCTGGCGCGCATCCGCCCGTCGTTGCCGGAAGCCTCGCGCAGCCTGGGCATTGGCGGGCCCCGCTTGTTCTTCGCGGTGTACCTGCCGCTGCTGATGCCCGGCGCGTTGTCCGCGGCGCTGCTGGTGTTCGTCGATGTGCTCAAGGAAATGCCTGCCACCCTGCTGATGCGTCCGTTCGGCTGGGACACCCTGGCCGTGCGCATCTTCGAGATGACCAGCGAAGGCGAGTGGGCGCGCGCCGCGCTGCCGGCGTTGACCCTGGTGTTGGTCGGCCTGCTGCCAGTGGTCGGTTTGATCCGGCGTTCGGCGCGCCGCGTCGGCCATTAGCTAAGTTCAATAGGGCTAGGCGGGACGCGTTTAATGGCTCGCGGTGCCGGAAAAAGCGCCGTCCCCCGGCCGCTACCGAACCTCGCTCCATCGATCTGCACTCGGGTGTCCAGCCACCGAGCTTGCGGCTACAATGCGCGCCATTCGATGCGGCCCGTCAGTTGACCGGGCTTGTTTCGCGCGCGCCAGTGCCTTGCTGTGCAAGCTCAGCCACGCGATTAAGTCCGCCCGCATCCTCGGCACGCCCGGAAGGAGAAACCCTTGGGACAGCGCACCCCCCTCTACGATCAGCATGTCGCCCTGGGCGCCAAAATGGTCGACTTCGGCGGCTGGGATATGCCGTTGCATTACGGCTCGCAAGTCGAGGAGCACCATCAGGTGCGGCGCGACTGCGGCGTCTTCGATGTCTCCCACATGACTGTGGTGGACGTCGCGGGCAGCCAGGCCAAAGCCTATTTGCAGCACCTTCTAGCCAATGACGTCGAGCGGCTGAAAACGCCGGGCAAGGCGTTGTACAGCGGCATGCTCAACGAGCGTGGCGGGGTCATCGACGACCTGATCGTGTACCTCACCGACTGGGGTTATCGCTTGGTGGTCAACGCTGCCACCCGCGACAAGGATCTGGCCTGGATGCAGGCGCAGGCCGCCGGGTTCGACGTGCAACTGACTGAGCGGGACGAACTGGCCATGCTCGCCATCCAGGGCCCGCAGGCCCGCGAGAAGACTGCCGAACTGGTGAGCAGCGAGCGCGCCGCGCTGATCCACGAGCTCAAGCCGTTCCAGGGCATCGCCGAAGGCGACTGGTTCATCGCCCGCACCGGTTACACCGGCGAAGACGGTCTGGAAATCGTCCTGCCGGCCGCCGAAGTGCCGACCTTCTTCAACGATCTGGTCGGTGCCGGCATCGCCCCGATCGGCCTCGGCGCCCGCGACACGCTGCGCTTGGAGGCCGGGATGAACCTGTACGGCCAGGACATGGACGAAGACACTTCGCCGCTGGCTAGCAACATGGCCTGGACCATCGCCTGGGAGCCGGCGGCGCGCAATTTCATCGGTCGTCAGGCGCTGGAAGCCCAGCGCAGCGGCGCGACGCAGAAGCTGGTCGGGCTGGTGCTGGAAGAGCGTGGTGTATTGCGCGCCCATCAAGTGGTGCGCATCGAAGGCATCGGCGAAGGTGAAATCACCAGCGGCAGCTTCTCGCCGACGCTCGGCAAATCCATCGCCCTGGCCCGTTTGCCGGCGGCCACCGGCGAGCGCGCCGAGGTGGAAATCCGTGGCAAGTGGTACCCGGTGCGCGTGGTGCAAGCGAGCTTCGTGCGCAACGGCAAAGCATTGATCTAATCGGCCGCGGCCCGCTTACCGCGACCGCCGGCGCGAAATGCCCGGCGCGACGCGGTGCCGGGGCCACGGCCTGCTAAATTTTCAGGCGGGTCATCCGCCTTCCTAAATCTCCGAGGACATCGACATGAGCACCACCCCCGCCGATTTGCGTTATGCCGCCAGCCACGAGTGGGCGCGCCTGGAAGCCGATGGCACTGTGACCGTAGGGATCTCCGATCATGCCCAGGAAGCTCTGGGCGATGTGGTGTTCGTCGAGCTGCCGGAAGTCGGCAAGCAACTGGCCGCCGGTCAGGAAGCCGGGGTCGTGGAGTCGGTCAAGGCCGCCTCGGACATCTACGCACCGGTTTCCGGGGAAGTGATCGCGATCAACGAAGCGCTCACCGATGCGCCGGAAAACGTCAACAGCGATCCGTACGGTAGCTGGTTCTTCAAGCTCAAGCCGAGCGCTGTCGCCGAGCTGGACAAGTTGCTCGATGCTGCGGCCTACAAGGCCGCTGCCGACGCCGACGCCTGATAACTAGCTATCCTTTGCAAAAGCCCTGTTCAGGCTGGGTGAAAACGTAGTGAGTGAAGGTTAGACAAGGCGCAACGACCAACGGGAGTAACAGCCGCAGGCTGGCCCGAAGGGTAAGCGCCAGCGAATAAATCAGGCGGAAAAGCGCAGTTTACAAAGTGTAAATGAGCATTTTGAGCCTGATTTCAACGCGGTATAACCGAGCGCAGTAGTTTTCACCCAGCCTGAATCGTCAGGGCTTTGTCTTTTTCTGAGAGCCCGACCATGTCCCAGACGCCCAGCCTGTCCCAACTGCAGTCCGACGCCTTCCTCAGTCGCCACCTCGGCCCCGATGCCGCCGAGCAACAGGCCATGCTCGAGGCCCTCGGCCTGGCCAGCCGTGACGAGCTGATCGAGCAGACCGTGCCGCCGGCGATTCGCTTCACCGGCCAGCTGGCGTTGCCCGAGGCGCTCGACGAACGTGCTGCATTGGCCAAGTTGCGTGGCTACGCCGAGCAGAACCAGGTGTGGACCAGTCTGATCGGCATGGGCTACCACGGCACGCTGACGCCGACGGTGATTCTGCGCAACGTGCTGGAAAACCCGGGTTGGTACACCGCGTATACGCCCTACCAGCCGGAAATCGCCCAGGGGCGCCTGGAGGCGCTGCTGAACTTCCAGCAGTTGACCATCGACCTTACTGGCCTCGATCTGGCCAGCGCCTCGCTACTCGACGAAGCCACCGCCGCGGCCGAAGCCATGGCCCTGGCCAAGCGCGTGGCGAAGAGCAAGAGCAATCTGTTCTTCGTCGACGAAAATTGCCATCCGCAGACCATCTCGGTGGTGCAGACCCGTGCCGAAGCGTTTGGCTTCGACGTGGTCATCGGCGCCGTCGAGACTCTCGGTGAACACCGGGTGTTCGGCGCGTTGCTGCAATACCCGGACACCCGTGGCGAGATCCGTGACCTCAAACCGTTGATCGAGCGACTGCACGCCCAGCAGGCGCTGGCCTGCGTCGGTGCCGATCTGCTCAGCCTGCTGCTGCTCACCCCGCCCGGCGAGCTGGGCGCCGACGTGGTGTTCGGCTCGGCGCAGCGTTTCGGCGTGCCCATGGGTTACGGCGGCCCGCATGCCGCCTATTTCGCCACCCGCGACGAATTCAAGCGGGCCATGCCGGGGCGCATTATCGGTGTGTCCAAGGACGCGCGCGGCAACGTCGCCCTGCGCATGGCGCTGCAGACCCGCGAGCAGCACATCCGCCGCGAGAAGGCCAACTCGAACATCTGCACCGCGCAGGTCCTGCTGGCCAACATCGCCAGTTTCTATGCGGTCTACCACGGCCCGCAGGGCCTCAAGCGCATCGCCCAGCGCGTCCAGCGGCTCACCGCGATCCTCGCCGCCGGCCTCGAGCAGAAAGGCATTGCCCGTCTCAACCAGCACTTCTTCGACACCCTGACCCTCGACGTCGGCGGTAGCCAGACGGCGATCATCGAGTCGGCCCTGGCCGCGCGCATCAACTTGCGCATCCTCGGTCGCGGCCACCTGGCGCTCAGCCTGGATGAAACCTGCACGGCGGAAACCGTCGAGCAGCTGTTCGCCATCTTCCTCGGCGCCGACCACGGTCTGTCGGTCGCCGAGCTGGATGCCGCTGCGGCGAGCGCCGGGATTCCCGCCGGCCTGCAGCGCCGCTCGGCGTACCTGAGCCATCCGGTGTTCAACACCCACCACAGCGAAACCGAGATGCTGCGTTACCTCAAGCAGCTGGAGAACAAGGATCTGGCCCTCAACCAGTCGATGATCCCGCTCGGTTCCTGCACCATGAAGCTCAATGCGACCAGTGAGATGATCCCGATCACCTGGCCGGAATTCGCCAACCTGCACCCGTTCGCGCCACGCGAGCAGGCCCAGGGTTACAAGTTGATGATCGACGAGCTGGAGGAATGGCTGCGCGCCATCACCGGTTTCGACGCCATCTGCATGCAGCCAAACTCCGGCGCCCAGGGCGAGTACGCCGGCCTGCTGGCGATCCGCAAATACCACGAGAGCCGCGGCGATGCGCATCGCAATATCTGCCTGATCCCGGCGTCGGCGCACGGCACCAACCCGGCCTCGGCGCAGATGGCGAGCATGCGCGTGGTGATTGTCGAGTGCGACGGTGAGGGCAACGTCGACCTTGACGACCTCAAGCGCAAGGCCAGTGAGGCCGGCGCGCAGCTGTCCTGCCTGATGGCCACCTACCCGTCGACTCACGGCGTGTACGAGGAAGGCATCCGCGAAATCTGCGAAGTGATCCACGCCCACGGCGGCCAGGTGTACATGGACGGCGCCAACCTCAACGCCCAGGTCGGCCTGGCCCGTCCGGCCGACATCGGCGCCGACGTGTCGCACATGAACCTGCACAAGACCTTCTGCATCCCGCATGGCGGCGGCGGCCCGGGCATGGGCCCGATCGGCGTGCGCGCGCACCTCGCGCCGTTCGTCGCCAACCACCCGGTGGTGCCGCTGGACGGGCCGAATCCGGAGAACGGCGCGGTCAGCGCCGCGCCGTGGGGCAGCGCGAGCATCCTGCCGATCAGCTGGATGTACATCGCCATGATGGGCCCGCAACTGGCCGACGCCACCGAAGTGGCGATCCTCAACGCCAACTACCTGGCCAGCCAGCTCGGCGGTGCCTTCCCGGTGCTGTTCAGCGGTCGTAACGGCCGGGTGGCGCATGAGTGCATCTTGGACTTGCGTCCGCTGAAGACGGAAACCGGGATCAGCGAGGAAGACGTCGCCAAGCGCCTGATGGACTACGGCTTCCACGCGCCGACCATGTCCTTCCCGGTGCCTGGCACGCTGATGATCGAGCCGACCGAGAGCGAGTCCAAACACGAGCTGGATCGCTTCATCGAGGCGATGCTGAGCATCCGCGCGGAGATTGCCAAGGTGCAGAACGGCGACTGGCCGGCCGAGGACAACCCGCTCAAGCGCGCCCCGCACAGCCTGGCCGACGTGATCGGCATCTGGGAGCGGCCGTACAGCATCGAGGAAGCGGTGACGCCGAGCGCGCATACCCGTGCGCACAAGTACTGGCCGACGGTGAACCGCGTCGACAACGTCTACGGCGACCGCAACCTGTTCTGCGCCTGCGTGCCGCTGGACGACTACCGCGAGTAAGCGCGGCGCTCCAAACGACAGGCCGCCCTCGGGCGTAATGTCGTTCATTTAGGCCGGGCAGGCCACGCGGGCAGAACCCTCTCCCGCTGGGGAGAGGGCAGGGTGAGGGGGCGCAGTCAATGCAGGCGAAAATGTTGCGTTGCTACGAGGCTTCCTCCCCTCACCCCGGCCCTCTCCCCAGCGGGAGAGGGAGAAGCGGTGCAGGCCGGGAGATTGCGGCAGATCCGTAGGGTCTGACGTAGATTTCTTTGTAGGAGCGGATTTATCCGCGATAGCCGGCGCCGCGGATCGCGAATGAACTCGCTCCTACCAAGGCGCTGAAACCAGCGGCATCGCCCGGAACACGGGTGTCCAGCCTGATCGGTGGGTTACGCCTACGGTTAACCCACCCTGTGGATCTGTTCTGTGCCTGCGCTACCAGCGGTTGAACACGTCTTCGGCGAAGCCAAGGAAGTCGTTGAGCTGCAGCGGCGTGCCGTCGTCGAGCACCACGCGGCCGGAAAAGTGGCCGAACACCTGGTGCTGCACGGTCTTCATCAGCAGCAGGTCGATCTTTGAATGGCGATTGAGCAGCGGCTGGAAGGCCAGGTCGAGGCGCCCGGCGTCGTCGCTGAGGTGCCAGGGCTTGAGGTAGTCGGCGGGATCGTAGGTGAAGTGCACCTCGCCCAGCTTGTGCAGGCGGTCGCCATGGATAAGCGCATTCTCGCTGGCCGGGCTGCGGTCGCTGAAGCCATAACCGAGGTTGAAACCGAACGGCACGCCGTCGAGGAAGCCGGACGCCGAGCTCCAGTACCAGCGGTTCTGGTAAGTCCACACGCCGCGTCCCCAGTCGAGCACCCCGGCGTCGCGGCGCGGGTCGAGCGTCAGGGTGCGGCCGCCGAAGTTGACGCTGCCGCTGGCTGGCAGACAGTTGAGCTTGCGGTTGTAGTAGAAGGCGTGGCGGTTCTCCGCCCAGGAAGTGGCGATGTTCATCGACTCCAGCGCGGCCGGCTGCTGCAGGACGATCTCTCCGCTCAGTCCGCGCGTGCCGTCTGCCGCACGCATGCCGGGCGCGGCGAAGCGCAGCCGGCGCTGGCCGTCTTCGACCTCGATGTCCACCTGCAGCGTGCGGCTGTGATGGCTCAGTCGGCCGTTCTGGCTGTCCGCCGTCAGGCCGAGGCGGCCCAGTGGCAGCGGCGTCAGGCTATCGACCTGCTGAAAGCTGCCGCGCTCGAAATCCAGATAACAGAGCGCGACCATGCCGACGTAGCCGAGGTCGGCGACGGTCAGGGCGATGCCGAAGCGCTGATCGGCGGACAGCACCGCGTAGTAGTCCCACTCCTTGATCCGCCAGCCGGCGGTGTGGATCGCCGCGCGCTGGTACTGCCAGAGCGGCTGGCGCGCCCAGCCAGGCTGGGCCAGTAGGCCTTCGGCGGTGAGGAGTGGGCCGGGACTGAGGATTTCTTGCTGCATGGGGAGATTGGCTCCACGGGTCATGGGCGGCAGCCGCGCGCGGGCAGACTGCCCAAGGCGCGGCTGATGGGTTCCTGGCTGCGCGCGCTGCGCAGGATGCTGGTGTGGCTTTCGTGCAGCAGGTAGAGGCGCTCGGCTTCGTCCTGGGCAGCTGGGCGCAGTTTGCTGGCCAACGGCGCCACGGCGTAGCTGACCCGCTGCAACGCACTCAGCGCCGCGCGTACTGCTCTCATCCCTGAGCTCCGATGGTTGATGTACGTTCGTACCAGTTAGTCTAACCGGAACGCGAGGTGAGCGGCTCAGGGTCGGGCGAGAATCGCCGTGGCCAGCTGCTCATCGCTGATCTGCAGGCCAGGATGCTCGGCGCGGGCCTGGCGTAGCGCGGCTTCCAGGTAGGGGCCGCGGATCTGCCCAGCGCTGGCGACGAAGACGCTGGCATCGTCGCGGGCGGCGAGCACCTGTTTGTCGTCCTTGAAGGTCAGATAGGTGGAAGCGGTGGTGGCCCCGGAAGACAGGACGTCTTTCCAGAAATCCGAATCGGCCATGGCAGGGCCGGTGGATAAGCCAATCAGGGCGAAACTGGCGCAAGTCAGATAGCGGCGCATGGGGTTGCTCCATGGGTGGGCCTGAACAGTGGAACGGACCAACGGCGCAGAGGTTCCGCAGACCCGACCAAATGCCATCACCGTGCCTTATCTTTGCTGGAAGCGGCTCCTGGCCGCGCCTGGAGGTCAGGCGCGGGTGCAGTTTGTCGGTAGCGTAGCCGTACTCAGACGGCCTCGACCTGCAGCAATACGCCTTGCTGGCCGATCACCCGCACCGGCGTGCCGGCAGGCAGATCCGGGCCGCTGACCAGCCACAGTGAGTCGCCGGCCTTGATCTTGCCGCGCCCGCCATCGATGGGCTCATGCAGCACGAACTGGCGACCGAGCAGCTCCTGGCCGCGCTGGTTCAACCCCGGCTGGTCGGATGGCTTGGCCGCGCTGCGCTGACGGCGCCACCAGAGCACCGCGCTGAGCACCGAGAACACCCCGAACAGGAGGAACTCCCAGGTCCACGGCATGCTGGGGAACACGAAGGTCAGCACCCCGACCGTGGCCGCGGCCACGCCCAACCAGAGCAGATAACCGCCGGCCCCAAACACTTCGAGAATCAGCAGCAGCGTGCCGAACGCCAGCCAGTCCCAGTAAGTGAGGTGTTGCAGGTAGCTGATCATGCTTTGCGGTCGCTGGCGCCACCGAAGGTGGCTTTGACGATCTCGCCGATCCCGCCGACCGCGCCGATCACCTGGCTGGCTTCCAGCGGCATGAGGATCACCTTGCTGTTGTTGGCGCCGGCCAGCTGGCCGAGCGCGTCGATGTACTTCTGCGCGACGAAGTAGTTGACCGCCTGCACGTTACCGGCGGCGATCGCCTCGGAGACCATGCGCGTCGCCTCGGCTTCGGCCTGGGCCGCCCGCTCACGCGCTTCGGCTTCGAGGAAGGCGGCCTGGCGCTGACCCTCGGCCTTGAGGATGTCGCCCTGCTTCTGCCCTTCGGCGGTGAGGATCGCGGCGGCGCGCAGGCCTTCGGCTTCGAGGATTTGCGCACGCTTGATGCGTTCGGCTTTCATCTGCCCGGACATCGCGGCCATCAGGTCGGCGGGCGGGCTGATGTCCTTGATCTCGATGCGGGTGATCTTGATGCCCCACGGTGCGGTGGCTTCGTCGACAGTTTTCAGTAGACGCTCGTTGATCGCGTCGCGCTGGCCGAGCATCGCGTCCAGCTCCATCGAGCCGAGCACGGTGCGGATGTTGGTCATCACCAGGTTGCGGATCGCGTGCTCGAGGTTGTTGACCTCGTAGGCCGCCTGCGCCGCGTTGATGATCTGGAAGAAGCAGATCGCGTCGATCTGCACCGTGGCGTTGTCGGCGGTGATCACTTCCTGCGGTGGGATGTCCAGCACGCTTTCCATGACGTTGAGCTTGCGGCCGATGCGGTCCATCACCGGCACGATGATGTTCAGGCCCGGGCGCAGGGTGTTGGTGTAGCGGCCGAAGCGCTCCACGGTCCATTCGAAACCTTGCGGCACGACCTTGAAGCCCATGAACACGACGGCAATCGCCAGTGCAACGAAGAGCAGCAGTACGCCACCAATTTCCATGACAAAAATCTCCATTTTTAGTCTGTGGCCGAACGGCCGACGCCCATCTAAGCACAGCCGCGCGGCCGGTGCAGCCTCCGCCAGGCCGCGAGTGGTTACGGCCGCGAGCGCAGCAGGCCGCGCAACAGTTTGGCGTCCTGGCCGTAGATATCCGGCGCATAGTGCGGCCGGCCATCGGCGCCGACTTCGACGGTCCAGTAGGCGATCAGCAGGGGCGCTTTCTGGCGCAGGCGATATTCCTGGGTGCGGCCGCTGGCCAGGCGTTCCTGCACGGTCAGCAACTCGTCCGGGCCGAGCAGGAAATCCAGCAGGTTGGTCACCGCTTCGACGCGCACGCAGCCGGAGCTGAAGAAGCGCGGCGATTTGTCGAACAGCAGCTGGCTGGGCGTGTCGTGCAGGTACACGGCAAACGGATTGGCGAAGCGTAGGGCCAGGCGACCGAGCGGATTGCTTTCGCCGGCGGCCTGGCTGAGGCGGATCTGGCCGGGGTTGTCCCAGTCGATCTGCGCCGGATCGAGGCGATTGCCATAGCGATCGGCGACGCTCATCTGATGACGCTCGAGGTAGCCGGGGTCGCGGCGAATTTCCGGCAGTTTGTCCTCGCGGAAGATGGTCGGCGGCACGATCCAACGCGGGTTGAGGGTCAGACGCTCGATGCGCGAGGCGAGCAGCGGGGTCTGGCGCGTCGGCCGGCCGACCTGGGTGCGCGTGCGCCAGAGCTCCTGGCCGTTGTCGATGACCCGCAGTTCGGCGGCGGCCACATTGATTTGCACCTGCGCGCCGGCCAGATCATCGGCCAGCCAGCGCAGGCGTTCCAGATTGACCTTGAGCTGATCGCGGCGGGTCAACGCATCGACATTCAGCTCGCCGAGGCTGGCCGGACCGAGCAGGCCGTCGGGCTTGAGGCTGTGCTCCTGCTGAAAAGCCTGCAGCGCGGCGACCACTTCGCGGTCATGGCGCAGGTCCAGGCGGGCGGCTGGTTCGCCGTGCAGATAGTCCTCGGCGGCCAGGCGCGCGCGCAGCGCGGGAACCCGCGGATCACTCTCGCCGGGGCGCAGCAGCGGGCCAGCGGGCAGCGGCGCCCAGCGGGCCAGCGGTTGCAGGCGCACCTGAGCGTACAGACTGCGCAGGGCCTGGTATTGCGGCAGGCTGGGGCGCGCGGCGGCGAAGGCCTGGGCCGGCTGATCGACATCGCGCAGGGCAATCGACAGCGCCGCCAGATACGGATCGGCGCGCGCGGCTTCCGGTGGGCGCCACAAGGGTTCGAAGCGGCGTTGCTCCAGGCGCCCGCTGCGCAGATGGCGAATGGCGCGCAAAAAGGTGTGGCTGGCGAGCAACTCGGCGCAGCCGGCCGTGGCGTCGAGGCTACTCGGCAGCGGGTAATCGGCAGGGTCGAGGCCGTCATCGACGAGCAGGTCGAGCTGCTCGCGCAGGGCGCCGAGCTGAGCCATATCGCGCCAGACCGGCTGATCGTCGCGTTGTTGGTAGAAGGCATCGAGTTGCGCCTGGGCCGCGGCGTTGAGGCTGGCCGGCAGCGGTGCGCAGGGTAGCGGAAACTCATCGAGCAGTTGGCGCAGCGGCGTTGGCACCAGCGGCGCCTGGGGCAGCGGCGGCAGGAGCACTGCGCCTGCGCTGGCGCCCAACAGGGTCAGGCTGAGCAGGACGCTAGTCAGGAAGGTTCGACGAATGGCGTACATCGGGAGGCCCATACACCGTGACCCAAAGGGCGCGTATGGACACTATAGGCAGGTCCGGACCGGCGGGAAGGCTGGGGAGCCAGGCGGTCGGTCGCTTGGCAAGCCTCGGCGAGAAGCAGGTAGGGTGGATGTCACTTTTTATATCCACCCTCGGGAATGGCAGAACCGTACGGGTGCCCGCGACGCGACACTGGTGGTGCGGGTTGCACCCGCCCTACCTGTTGCACAACCGTGTAGGAGCGAATTCATTCGCGATCAAGGCAATCCCCTATCGCGAATGAATTCGCTCCTACAGGGCCACGCCCTGGCGACAATGCGGTGTTCCAAGCAGCCCAGGATTACCCGCGCACAGGCGCTACTTCTGCTCGCTCTGCGGGGTGACGCGCAGGACTTCCTCGATGGTGCTCAGGCCGGCGGCGACCTTTTGCGCGCCGGACAGGCGCAGGCTGCGCATGCCGTCCTTGAACGCCGCGCGGCGCAGGGCGATGAGGTCGGTGTCGGCAGTGATCAGCGGCTTGATGTGGTCGTTCAGCAGCATGATTTCATACACCCCGGCGCGCCCGCGGTAGCCGGTGTCGCGGCATTCCAGGCAGCCCACGGCGCGCATCGCCTGAGTCGGCGGCGGGGCGCTCCAGGGTTTGGTCAGGCTCTGCCAGTCGGCCTCGTCGAGCTCGACCGGCGCCTTGCAGTGCGGGCACAGGGTGCGCACCAGACGCTGGGCCATGACGCCGAGCAGGGTGGCTTTCAACAGGTAGTAGGGCACGCCGAGTTCGAGCAGGCGGGTGATCGCGCTGGGGGCGTCGTTGGTGTGCAGGGTCGAGAGCACCAGGTGGCCGGTGAGCGCCGCCTGGATCGCCATCTCGGCGGTTTCCAGGTCGCGGATCTCGCCGATCATGATGATGTCCGGGTCCTGGCGCATCAGTGCGCGCACGCCGCTGGCGAAGGTCAGGTCGATGTTGGCCTGCACCTGCATCTGGTTGAACGCCGACTCGATCATCTCGATCGGGTCTTCGATGGTGCAGACGTTCACTTCGCTGGTCGCCAGCTGCTTGAGGGTGGTGTACAGCGTGGTGGTCTTGCCCGAGCCGGTCGGTCCGGTGACCAGAATGATGCCGTTGGGCTGGCCGGTCATGCTCTGCCAGCGCTTGAGGTCGTCGGCGGAGAAGCCGAGCTGGTCGAAGTTCTTCAGCAGCACTTCGGGGTCGAAGATCCGCATCACCATCTTCTCGCCGAAGGCGGTGGGCAGGGTCGACAGGCGCAGCTCGACCTCGCCGCCGTCCGGGGTCTTGGTCTTGATCCGGCCGTCCTGCGGCTTGCGCTTCTCGGCGACGTTCATCCGCCCGAGGCTTTTCAGGCGGCTGACGATGGCCATGGTCACTTGCGGTGGGAATTGATAGACGTTGTGCAGCACCCCGTCGATGCGAAAGCGCACGGTGCCCATGTCGCGGCGCGGCTCGATATGGATGTCGCTGGCGCGCTGCTGGTAGGCGTACTGGAACAGCCAGTCGACGATGTTGACGATGTGCGCGTCGTTGGCGTCCGGCTCCTGGTCCTGCGCGCCGAGGCTGAGCAGTTGCTCGAAGTTGCCGACCCCGCTGATCTTCTGATCGGCCGAGGTGGCGCCGCTGACCGATTTGGCCAGGCGGTAGAACTCCACGGTGAAGCGCTGGATATCCAGCGGGCTGGCGACCACGCGCTTGATCGGGCGTTTCAGCACGTGGGTCAGGTTGCCTTCCCAGCCGTGCACGAACGGCTGCGCGCTGGCGATGGTCACCGCTTCCTTGTCCACCGCCACGGCGAGGATTTTGTGCCGTTGGGCGAAGGCGTAAGACATTAGCGGGGTGATCGCCGCGACATCGATCTTCAATGGGTCGATGCGCAGGTAGGCTTGTCCGGACCAGTCGGCGAGCCAGCGGGTCAGGTTGTCGAGGTCGAGCTTTTTGCCTGGGCGGCGCAGGTCGTCGAGCTGCTGGCTGGCGAGAAACTCCAGCGGGTGCTGCTGGTTGTTCACCGCGCTACGGCGGATCGCCAGGCATTGCTCGGCGGTTTCCTGTTCGACGGCGCCCTGGGCGACCAACTCGCGCAGCAAGTCGGCAAGGTCGAGTACGCGGTCGGCAGTGGGCGAGGCGATGACGGACATGAGACTTCCTTATTCCTGCACAAGGCGTTACGGCTTCGTAGGGTGGATGTCGCTTTTTACATCCACCGGCTGTTGCTGGGCGACCATCCTCGCGGATGGCCCCGGTGGATCGCCACCCGGTGGAAAACGCTTCGCGGTTTTCCACCCTACGCTAGTCGTCGTGAGCTTATGCCACCAGCGCTTTCCAGGCCTTGAGCGACGCCACAGTATGGGCCTGGGCGGTGCGAGCATCTAGCAACTCGGCGGACAGCGGCTGGCTGGCGAGGTCGGCGAGTTTGTTCAGTTCGCCATACAGGCGGTCGACTTCGACGACCTCCAACACATTGCGCGCCAGGCGCAGCCACACCAGCAGACGCTCCAGGCGCGGCAGTTGCTCGCCGAGATCTTCCGGCTGACGCTGATAGCGCTTGAGTTGCAACGCGGCGCCTTCTTCGCCGAATAGGTGCGCCAGCCAATTGCTCAGTGGCGCCGCGCCTTGGCGGTTGCCACGATTGCTGCGCTGGGCGGTCCAGCGTTGCTGCAGCAACCATTGCGAGGCCTGCAGGGAGAACAGGCCCCAGCGCGTGCCGTTCAGCTCGTTGGCGAACTGTAGCGGCGCGGCGTGGCGCACCTGTTCATCCTCCTGGCCGGCGAGGATGCGCGGTCGCCAGTCTTCCAGCAGCGCGTCGAGACTCACGCGCAAGTCGTGGCTGGCGACCCGTGGCGCGGCTTGGCCGAGGCTGGCGAGCAGGGCGCGCAGGTCGACGAGCTGCCCGACCCAATCGACCAGCAGGCGCCAGTGACCATTGAAGCGGTACTGCTCGGCGAGCCGCTGGCTGCTGCCCAGCAGGTGCCAGGCGAGCGCGGCGAACGCCTCATCCAGCGGTTGTTCGGCGTGCAGCGCCGGTGCCGGCAGGTTCACGCTGTAGCTGTCGGCATCGAACAGCCGATAGCCACGCTCGGCCTTGCTGATGTCGCACGGCATCAACGGCAGATCGGCGGCCAGTTCGGCGGCCAGCTCCAGCAGCGCCTCGGGCTCGCCCTGGCGCAGCTCCAGTTCCAGCTCGCAGATTTCTTCTTCCTGACCGCCGGCGAGTACCTTGCCGAGATCCAGCGCCGCTTCGATGACGACCTTGGTCTTGCCGCGACCCCAGGCGATTTCGGCGAATTCACGCAGGAAATCGGTACTGAAGGCCGGCTGGATCAGGCTTTTGTCCAGCTCGGCGAGGCTCGCCGGCCAGCAGGTGTCGTCGAGTTTCGAGAGGTCCAGCTCGGGGCTGTCCAGATACCATTCCCACTCGTTGCGCTCGGACAGTCCGGCGACGCTCTGCCCGCGGCTTTTCAGGGTCTGGATATAGGTGTCGCCGTCACGTCGCACGCGCAGCGCGACTTTGGCGTGGGCCAGATCGCGCGCGGCGGTGTCGTAATACTGGTTGGTCAGCTCGCGCTGCTGCCAGCCCGCCTTGTTACGCTTTTTCAGCAGTGGATGCTCGCGCAGTGCGGCGAGGGTGGCGCGGCTGGCACGCAGTTTGATCTCGGTTTCTTTGTTCATGGGCGGGACAATTCGGACGCAGCGCGGAACGGCTGCCAAGACCGGAAAGTCTACAGGACAAGCCCGCCGCTTGCCGGGCCATGCTTTTGTGGTGGGTTAGCCGCAGGCGTAACCCACCCAAAGCTGGTTTCAGCGTCTTGGTAGAAGCGAATTCATTCGCGATCTGCGGCGCCGGCTATCGCGGATAAATCCGCTCCTACAAAAAATCTACGTCAGACCCGTAGGCCGTACTCGCGCAGCAGTACGCCTCCAATCGCTGGGCCATGCCGCGATGCCGGCGGCGCTCTGTTCGCTACGCTCCTGAGTCCACCCTACGGTTTACGAATCTACGTTCGCCGCTGCCGTCGGCCCGCTTTGTCTCTATGATGGGTCCATTCGCTGGAGACCGCCGATGCCCTTGCCGTCCTTGAAAGAACAATTCGCCGCGCTGATCGCCGCGCCCTCGGTGAGCTGCACCCAGCCTGCGCTGGACCAGTCCAACCGCGCGGTGATCGAGTTGCTGGCCGGCTGGTTGGGCGACCTCGGCCTGCGTTGCGAGTTGCAGGAAATCTCGCCCGGCAAGTTCAATCTGCTCGCCAGTTACGGCAGCGGCCCCGGCGGCCTGGTGCTGGCGGGGCACAGCGATACCGTGCCGTACGACGAGGCGTTGTGGCGCAGCGATCCGCTCAAGTTGACCGAAACCGACGGCCGCTGGGTCGGCCTCGGCGTCTGCGACATGAAGGGCTTTTTCCCGCTGATTATCGAGGCGCTGCTGCCCTTGCTCAATCAGCCGTTCAAGCAGCCGCTGCTGATTCTCGCCACCTGCGACGAAGAAAGCTCGATGGCTGGGGCGCGCGCCCTGGCCGCCGCTGGCCGGCCACTCGGGCGGGTCGCGGTGATCGGCGAGCCGACCGGATTACGGCCGATTCGCCTGCACAAAGGCGTGATGATGGAGCGCATCGACATTCTCGGACAGAGCGGTCACTCCTCCGATCCGAGCCTCGGCCACAGCGCCCTGGAAGCCATGCACGATGCCATCGGCGCCTTGCAGCAATTGCGTGGCCAGTGGCAGCAGGAATTCCACAACCCGCAGTTCAGCGTGCCGCAGCCGACCCTCAACCTCGGCTGCATCCACGGCGGCGACAATCCCAACCGCATCTGTGGCAAGTGCTCGCTGGAGTTCGACCTGCGTCCGCTGCCGGGCATGCAGCCGGAACAGCTGCGTGCGGCGATCCGCGCCAAATTGCAGCCGCTCGCCGAGCAGCATCAGGTGCGCATCGACTACGCACCGCTGTTCCCGGCGGTGCCGCCGTTCGAGCAGCCGGCCGCCAGTGAGTTGGTGCGGGTCGCCGAAGGGCTGACCGGGCACACCGCCGAGTCGGTGGCATTCGGCACCGAAGCGCCTTATCTTCAGCAGCTTGGCTGCGAGACCATTGTGCTCGGCCCGGGCGATATCGCCTGCGCCCACCAGCCGGACGAATACCTGGAACTGGCGCGCCTGCAACCGACCGTGACACTGTTGCGCCAGCTGATCCAGCATTACTGCCTGAGCCCCCACAATTGAGCGGAGAGCCACCTGTGCTGCGACGATGAATACGAATTGGCCCCTCTGCCGCGTGCGGTAGACGGGTAGGGAGCGCGCCCTGCCGGCTCCCTCGGCCCCTTGGCGACGACTCGCCCAGGGGAGCACTCGAGTTCCGCCCCACAGGTTTTTTCATGACCGAATCAGTCAATTGGCTTCGCCACGCTTCGCCCTACATCAACGCTCACCGGGAGCGGACCTTCGTGGTCATGCTGCCCGGCGAGGGCATTGCCCACCCGAATTTCGGCAACATCGTCCATGACCTGGTGCTGCTGCACAGCCTCGGTGTGCGCCTGGTGCTGGTCCACGGCTCGCGCCCGCAGATCGAGGCGCGCCTGGCCGCGCAAGGGCTGACGCCGCATTTCCATCGTGATCTGCGGGTTACCGACAGCGCCACCCTGGACTGTGTGATCGACGCGGTCGGGCATTTGCGCATCGCCATCGAAGCGCGCCTGTCGATGGACATGGCCGCCTCGCCGATGCAGGGCGCACGGTTGCGCGTGAGCAGCGGTAACTTCGTCACCGCGCGGCCGATCGGCGTGGTCGAGGGTATCGACTACCACCACACCGGCGAAGTGCGCCGGGTCGACCGCAAGGGCATCGGCCGGCTGCTCGACGAGCGCGCCATCGTGCTGCTCTCGCCGCTCGGTTATTCGCCCACCGGGGAAATCTTCAACCTCGCCTGCGAAGACGTGGCGACCCGCGCCGCCATCGAGCTGGGTGCCGAAAAGCTACTGCTGTTCGGCGCCGAACAAGGCGTGCTGGACGACAGTGGCAAGCTGCTCCGTGAACTGCGTCCGCAACAGGCCTCCGCGCATCTGCAGCGGCTCGGCAACAGCTATCAGGCGGAATTGCTCGACGCCGCGGCCGAGGCCTGTCGCGGTGGTGTGCCGCGCAGTCATATCGTCAGCTTTGTCGAGGATGGTGCGTTGCTCACCGAGCTGTTCACCCGCGACGGTGGCGGCACGCTGGTGACCCAGGAGCAGTTCGAGTCGCTGCGTGAAGCGAGCATCGAGGACGTCGGTGGGCTGATTGATCTGATCACCCCGCTGGAAGAGCAGGGCATCCTGGTGCGCCGCTCGCGGGAAGTGCTGGAGCGCGAAATCGAGCAGTTCAGCATTGTCGAGCGCGATGGGTTGATCATCGCCTGTGCGGCGCTGTATCCGATCGCCGATTCCGATTGCGGCGAGCTGGCCTGCCTGGCGGTGAGTCCAGAGTATCGGCACGGCAAGCGCGGCGACGAACTGCTCGAGCGCATTGAAGAACGCGCTCGGGCGCAAGGCTTGAAGAAACTCTTCGTGCTCACCACGCGCACCGCCCACTGGTTCCGCGAGCGCGGCTTCGTGCCCAGCAGCGTGGAACACCTGCCGACGGCCCGCGCCTCGCTGTACAACTATCAGCGCAATTCGAAGATTTTCGATAAGGCGCTGTAGGCAGCAGGAGACGTGCGGTTGGGATGTGAAAGGAGCCGGCGTATCGCGCGCCGGTTCCCGGATTGCATCCGGGCTACTGAGGATTCGGGTGGGTTGGCTGTAGGGCGGACTCAGGAGCGTAGCGAACAGTCCGCCGCACATTTCTGCCGCCTTGGCGTACTGCTGCGCGAGTACGCCCTACGACCTGGCGCAGTCGGTTCGATGGGCATCGCTGCTGCGCTCGACCCATCCCGATCAGGGAGAAACCCCCAAGGTGTGGCTTCAGGCGCTTTTCAGCAGGCGCTGGTATTGCTCTTCGCCGTCATCCCAACCGGCTTCCCAGGCGGCGGCGAGCACTTCGGCGCCGTAGGACTGTTGCTTGGGCGGATGGCCGGTGAGACCGGCCATGTAGCCTTGCTGATAAGCCTTGTTGAGGCTTTCCAGGCTCCACTTGCGATCGGTGGGCAGGTCGTTATCGGGGAGGGCCTCGGTAGGCTCCATGGCGCGGGCTCGCGTTGTTCACTCAGAACTTATCGTAGCGGGAGCATGCATTGCTGACTGTGCCGCTAATCCCGCCCCGGCCTGCGCGTGCTCTGTTTGTGACGGGGTCGACTTTTTTGCTGAGCTAGGGCCTGTTAACGCTACTGACGCGAGCCGCGTTGCAGCGAGAAATGGCCCCCGGTTAGGCGCAGGACGCAGGCAATGGTCATTCCCTTGGCAAGTCCTGGAACGACAGCGGGGGCCATTTCCCGCGCAACCCTGCGGGACGGGCCAGTTTTTGCGCGATGCTGCGTTTCTCGATGCTCATTTGGAATGCCAAACCTTGCATCTCGTGCCTTGCCTCGCGCAAAAACAGGCTCCGGCGCGGCCGTGTCAGTAGCGTTAACAGACCCTAAACCGCCAGACCGAGGATGCTGGCCTGATAACTGGCGACGAACGCATCGAAATCGCCAACCTGCTCCACCTCCAGTGCCGCTTGCTCGGCCAGCGACTGGCGCGCCAGTGCTTCGAATTCGGCTTGCTGGGCGGCATCCAGCGGTGTGCCGCGGAAGTATTCGGCGTGCGCGCGGCTCTGCCGCAAGGCGAAGGCGCTGAAGCTTTCACCGTTCCGCTGCAAGTTGGCGAGGACCTGGGCCGAGGGCGTCAGGTCCGGATCGGCGAGCTTGGCGTGTTGCGCGGCCAGTGACTCGACATGCGCGCTGCCGCCGTGACTACGATCGAGCAGCTCGGCGAACGGGCGAATCTGCTCGAGCAGTTCCATCCCCCAGTCCTGCAGGCTGACCGGCGCGCCGCGGCGTTGCAGGTGCAGGCCTGGACGACGGCCTTCCTTGACCACCTTGAGGAAGTTGTCGGTGCTCGCGTGGCATTCGCCGTTGGCCAGTAGCGGGCTGTCCTGCAAGGCGCAGAACAGCAGGAAGGCGTCGAGGAACCGCGCTTCCTCCAGGTCGATGCCCAGCGGCAGGAACGGGTTGATGTCCAGGCAGCGTACTTCGATGTACTGCACGCCGCGCGCCATCAGCGCCTCGATCGGCCGTTCGCCGGTGTAGGTCACGCGCTTGGGACGGATGCTCGAGTAGTACTCGTTTTCGATCTGGATCACGTTGGTGTTCAGTTGCAGCCATTCGCCGTCGCGCTTGGTGCCGATCCGCGCGTATTCCGGGTACGGCGTGGACACCGCCTTGCGCAGGCTGTCGGTATAGCTGGCCAGGTCGTTGTAGCACGGCGTCAGGCCGCTCTGGGCGCTGCTCTGGTAGCCCAGGTCGCTCATCCGCAGGCTGGTCGCGTAGGGCAGATACAGGGTGTCGGCGTCGAGCTGTTTGAGCTGGTGTGGGCGGCCGCGCATGAAGCCGGCATCCAGCGCCGGCGAGGCGCCGAACAGGTACATCAGCAGCCAGCTGTAGCGGCGGAAATTGCGGATCAGCGCGATGTAGCTTTCCGACTGGTAGTCGCGGACGCTGTCGCGGTTGCCTTCGCTGGCTTGCAGCAGTGGCCACAACGTTTCGGGCAGCGAGAAGTTGTAGTGGATGCCGGCGATGCATTGCATGGTCTTGCCATAACGCAGGGCCAGGCCCTTGCGGTACACGTACTTGAGGCGGCCGATGTGCGAGCTGCCGTAGCGGGCGATGGGAATGTCCTCCTCGCTGGGCAGCGGACAGGGCATCGAGGCGCTCCACACGTATTCGTCGCCGAGCTTGCTGTAGGCGAAGCGGTGCACGCGCTCGAGATCGGCGAGGGTATCCGCCGGGTCGGTTTCGGTTGGGGTGATGAACTCCAGCAGCGATTCCGAGTAATCGGTGGTGATCTGCGCATGGGTCAGCGCCGAGCCCAGCGCCGGCGAATGCGGGGTCAGCGCCAGTTGGCCATTGGCGTCGACGCGCAGGCATTCGCGCTCGATACCGTGCAGGCACTGGTTGAGCAGATCGAGATTGGGGCGCTCGCCCAGCAGGGTCAGACGGCGGTTGAGAAGCTCGCTCAAGATGGTATTCCTTCACACGGCAGTCGCCCCAATATGGGGGTGGATTTCGTGTTCTACAAGGTTGAGACGCTGGCGTGGTCGCCTGAGCGGGTGAGGCTGGTGAACCGCTCGGTTATCCGAGCACTGTAGATCGAGTTGAGCGTGGCGGCGCCTGAGTGCTGGCCATTGGCGTACTGCTTCGCGAGTACGCCCTGCCTGTTTGAGCATATGCCACGTGACTGCCTAGCCACCGCCACGCAGGATGCAGGGCGGGTCGGAGCGCCGGCCGCTCAGGAGCGTAGCGAACAGCCCGCCGTTGGCCGCCAGTACGCCGATCGAATTCAGATCCGCGAAAAAGTTGCCTGTGCCTTGGCGACCAGTTTTTCGCCCTGATAGGTATCCGCCTCGACCACCAGAGTGCGCTTGCCGGCATGCAGTACCCAGGCGCGGCAGACCAGTTCGCCGGCACTCACCGGGCGGATGTAGTTGATCTTGCTTTCCAGGGTGACGCTGACCGCTTCACCGCCGCTCAGGCTGTGGCAGGCCTGGCCCATGGCGGTGTCGATCAGTGAGAACAGCGCGCCACCATGCATTTTGCCGTGCACGTTGCCGAGGCCGTCGTGCATCTTCATGTGCACTTCGGCGCGGCCTTCTGCGGCGGAAACGATTTCCAGCCCGAGCAGGCGACTGAAGGCGCTGCCGGCGTTGGATTCTGGCGTATCCATCAGTTCTTCCTCATTTGCTTGGCGTTGGCGAACAACGAGGCCATGGCCGCGTTGGCGGGTGCCGGCTTGTCGGCCGGGGCATGCCGTTCGCTGCGCGGCGCGTTACCACGATTGCCACCACGCGGCCCTTCGACTTTCTCGCCGGGGGTGTCGCTCATGCGCATCGACAGGCCGATGCGCTGGCGGGCGATGTCGACTTCCATGACCTTGACCTTGACCACATCGCCGGCCTTGACCGCCTCGCGCGGGTCCTTGATGAACTTCTCCGACAGCGCCGAGATGTGCACCAGGCCGTCCTGGTGCACGCCGATGTCGACGAACGCGCCGAAGTTGGCGACGTTGGTCACCACACCTTCCAGCACCATGCCCGGCTTGAGGTCCTTGAGGGTCTCGACGCCATCCTGGAAGGCGGCGGTCTTGAACTCCGGACGCGGATCGCGGCTGGGTTTGTCGAGTTCGGTGAGGATGTCGGTGACGGTCGGCAGGCCGAAGCGCTCGTCGGTGAACTGCTTGGGATCGAGGCGCTTGAGGAAGCCCGAGTCGCCGAGCAGCGAGCGGATATCGCGGCTGGTATCGGCGGCGATGCGCTGCACCAGCGGATAGGTTTCCGGGTGCACTGCCGAGGCGTCCAGCGGGTTGTCGCCGTTCATCACGCGCAGGAAGCCGGCGGCCAGCTCGAAGGTCTTGTCGCCGAGGCGCGGGACTTTCTTCAGGGCGTCGCGGCTCTTGAACGCGCCGTGCTGATCGCGATGGGCGACGATGTTCTGCGCCAGCGTGCTGTTCAGGCCGGAGATGCGTGCCAGCAGCGCCGCCGAGGCAGTATTCACATCGACACCGACGGCGTTCACGCAGTCTTCGACCACCGCGTCCAGGCTGCGCGCCAGTTTCAGCTGGGAGACGTCATGCTGGTACTGGCCGACGCCGATGGCTTTCGGCTCGATCTTCACCAGTTCGGCCAGCGGGTCCTGCAGGCGGCGGGCGATGGAAACGGCGCCACGGATCGACACGTCGAGGTCGGGGAATTCCTTGGCGGCCAGCTCGGAGGCCGAATACACCGAGGCGCCGGCCTCGCTGACCATGATCTTGGTCATGTTCAGGCCCGGCAGTTTCTTGACCAGCTCGGCGGCCAGCTTGTCGGTTTCGCGGCTGGCGGTGCCGTTGCCGATGGCGATCAGGTCGACCGCATGCTTGGTGCACAGCTTGGCCAGAGTCGCGAGAGTGCCGTCCCAGTCGTTGCGCGGCGCGTGCGGGTAGACGGTGGCGGTGTCCAGTACTTTGCCGGTGGCGTCGACCACGGCGACCTTGCAGCCGGTGCGCAGGCCGGGGTCGAGGCCGAGGGTGGCGCGCGGGCCAGCCGGAGCGGCGAGCAGCAGGTCATGCAGGTTGCGGGCGAACACGCTGATCGCCTCGTCTTCGGCCTTCTCGCGCAATTCGCCGAACAGGTCGGTTTCCAGATGGCTGTAGAGCTTGACCTTCCAGGTCCAGCGCACCACTTCGCCGAGCCATTTGTCTGCGGCGCGAGCTTGGTCCTTGATGCCGAAGCGTTCGCCGATCATGCCTTCGCACGGATGCAGGGTGCCGGCGGTTTCCTCGCCGACCTTCAGCCCAGCGCTCAGCACGCCTTCGTTGCGGCCGCGGAAAATCGCCAGGGCGCGGTGCGACGGCACGTTCTTCAGCGGCTCGTCGTGCTCGAAGTAGTCGCTGAACTTTGCCCCTTCGGCTTCTTTACCCGCCACCAGGCGGGCGCTGAGGGTGGCGTAATCCTTGAGGAAGCCGCGCAGCTTGGCGAGCAGGCTGGCGTCTTCGGCGAAGCGCTCCATGAGAATGTACTTGGCGCCTTCGAGCACGGCCTTGATGTCGGCGAAGCCCTTTTCGGCATCGACGAAACGCGCCGCTTCGTTCTCGGGGCTCAGGTTCGGGTCGTTGAACAAACCATCGGCCAGTTCACCGAGGCCGGCTTCCAGGGCAATCTGGCCCTTGGTGCGGCGCTTCTGTTTATAGGGCAGGTACAGGTCTTCGAGGCGCGTCTTGGTGTCGGCGAGGTTGATTTCGCGGGTCAGTTCCGGGGTCAGCTTGCCCTGTTCCTCGATGCTGGTGAGGATCGCGGCGCGGCGCTCTTCCAGCTCGCGCAGGTAGCGCAGGCGCTCTTCGAGCAGGCGCAACTGGGTGTCGTCGAGGCTGCCGGTGACTTCTTTGCGGTAACGGGCGATGAAAGGTACGGTCGAACCCTCATCGAGCAGTGCCACGGCGGCGGCCACCTGTTGCGGCAGAACGCGGCCAGTGGGCAGCCCGGACAGTTCTTCGGCAATACGTTGGTTGATGCTGGCCATGACATTCGCTGACATATGACTACCTTGACACTGACAAAAGAAAGACAAGCCGCGCTTGCCACGATCAGGCTATTGATAACCATGATGCTCGGTTATCTGGGGTTACCCAGCCTGCAAAAGGGCCGGCATTATAACCAGCCCTTCCGCTGTCGCTCGCAAATGCGCCGGGCTGATGACCGGCGGCCGGGTATGGTGGGACAAATCTGCTAACGAATGCGCCGCCCGCGCCGTTTGGCGCCTGGGCCATAATGGCGAGTGATTTCCAAGGAGCCTGTATGAGCAGCATTGCCCCAGTTGAAGGCGAAAAAATTCTTATCGTGGATGACGATCCGGGCCTGCGTCGCCTGCTCGAGCGCTTCCTCGACGAACAGGGTTATCGGGTCCGCTCGGTGGAAAACGTCGAGCAGATGGACCGTCTGCTAGCTCGCGAGCTGTTCCAGTTGGTGGTCCTCGACCTGATGCTGCCGGGCGAGGATGGCCTGTCGGCATGCCGGCGGCTGCGCTCGACGAACAACCAGGTGCCGATCATCATGCTCACCGCCAAGGGCGACGAGAGCAGTCGTATCCAGGGCCTGGAACTCGGTGCCGACGATTACCTGGCCAAGCCCTTCAACCCGCGCGAGCTGTTGGCGCGGATCAAGGCCGTGCTGCGCCGCCAGGCCACCCCGGTACCCGGCGCGCCGGACAGCGAGGACGCGATGGTCAGCTTTGGCGACTATCAGCTGTACCTCGCCACCCGCGAGCTGAAGAAGGGCGAAGAAACGCACATGCTCACCACTGGCGAATTCGCCGTGCTCAAGGCCCTGGTCCAGCACGCCCGTGAGCCGCTGACCCGCGACAAGTTGATGAATCTCGCCCGCGGTCGCGAGTGGGATGCCCTGGAGCGCTCCATCGATGTGCAGATCTCACGCCTGCGCCGGCTGATCGAACCCGATCCGTCGAAGCCGCGCTATATCCAGACGGTCTGGGGCGTCGGTTATGTGTTCGTGCCCGATGGCAGCAAATAAGTCGTAGGGTGGGTTAGCCGAAGGCGTAACCCACCAAAGGTGTTCAAGTCTGGCGTCCCTCCGGGCCGTACGGTGGGTTACGCCGCTGCGCGGCTAACCCACCCTGCATTCACCTGTGATCGCGTTATGAAAACCCCAGTCTGGTTCCCGCAAAGCTTCTTCGCCCGCACCCTCTGGCTGGTGCTGATCGTCGTGCTGTTTTCCAAGGCGCTGACCCTGGTTTATCTGCTGATGAACGAAGACGTGTTGGTCGACCGCCAGTACAGCCACGGCGCGGCGCTGACCCTGCGCGCCTACTGGGCGACCCACGCCGAATCGCGCGAGGAAGTGGCCAAGGCCGCTGGCCTGCGCTGGCGCGCCGATAACGAGGCGCCGGCGGGCGAGTACCACTGGCCATACACCGACGTGTTCCAACGACAGATGCGCATGGAGCTGGGCCCGGACACCGAGGTGCGCCTGCGCGTCCACCAGCCGTCGGCGTTGTGGGTGCGCGCGCCGAGCCTTGGCGCAGGCTGGGTCGAGGTGCCGCTGTACCCGCACCCGCTGCGCGGGCAGAAAATCTGGAGCGTGCTCGGCTGGTTCCTGGCCATCGGCGTGCTGTCCACCGCAGCGGCGTGGATTTTCGTACGCCAACTCAGCGCGCCGCTCAAACGCCTGGTGTTCGCCGCCCGCGGCCTCGGCCAGGGCCGCAGCGTGCGCCTGCCGATCAGCGACACGCCGAGCGAGATGACCGAGGTCTACCGCGCCTTCAACCAGATGGCCGAAGACGTCGAACAGGCCGCCCGCGAGCGCGAACTGATGCTCGCCGGGGTCTCCCATGACTTGCGCACGCCGCTGACTCGCCTGCGCCTGTCGCTCGAGCTGCTCGACAATGATTCCGAACTGACCGACGACATGGTCCGCGACATCGAAGACATGGACTCGATTCTCGACCAGTTCCTCGCCTTTATTCGTGATGGCCGCGACGAGCGGGTCGAGGAGGCCGACCTGACCGATCTGGTCTGCGAGGTGGTGGCGCCGTTCAACCAGGGCGAATCCCGCGTGCGCCTGTGCGTGGAGCCGATGCCGGCCATGCCGCTGCGCCGCGTGTCGATCAAGCGGATGCTCAACAATCTGATCGAAAACGCCCTCAACCATGGTGGTTCATCGGTGGAGGTGGCTGCTTCGGTGGCCGCCGACAGCAGCGCGCCCTACGTGGTGCTCAGCGTCCTGGATCGCGGCGCGGGTCTCGATCCGGCCGAGCTGGAGAACATCTTCAATCCGTTTATCCGCGGTGATAAGGCGCGTGGCGGACGCGGTACCGGGTTGGGGCTGGCGATCGTCAAGCGCATCGCCGCCCAGCATGGCGGCAGCGTCGAGTTGCGCAACCGCGCCGGCGGCGGACTGGAAGCGCGGGTGTGCCTGCCGCTGGGCTTGCTGCTGCCGCGCGACGCTGCCTAGCAGGCCGCTGAAAAACTACCTGCGTTGCCGATACGGCGTTAAAAACGGCCTCGCGTGCGAGCCCAGTCAAAATGCTCATTTACAACACGTAAACTGCGCTTTTTCGGCCGTTTTTGCCTTGTCTCGGCTGCCTCGCCTACATTTTTCAACAGCCTGCTAGCGTGGCGGCGCGGGGAGCGGCACTTCGGCGAACGGTACGGGCATCACTGCTCGGCCGTCGGCCGGCAGGTGGCTGCGGGTAGCGGCGACGATGCCCTGTTCGTCGAGCAAGCGCAGTGCCTGCGGTTGCTGCGGATCACTGCCGAAGAAGTCCTCCCAGTGGCCGAGCACCGCCAGGCGCGGTCGCAGCAAACGCAGCAGCGCGTTCGGATAGCCAGGCACCTGATTCCACGAGCCGACGCAGAGGATTGCCACGTCGACCCGTTTGGCGTCCGGCAGCAGCGGTGGGAAGCCCAGCGGCGGGGTACTGGCGGCGTCCTGGTAGTGCAAGCGGTAGACCGGCCGGCCCTGTGTGTCGAGCAGGTCCACCAGGAAGGCCAGCGTCTGGCCTTCCTTCCAGCCCCAGATACTGGCGGGCAGTGCCTTGAGGTCGTGCGTGTAGCTGCCGCCGAGGAACTTGAGGCCGGCGATGTGCGGCGCGTGCTCGCTCTCGATGGCCATGACGCGGAAGCGCTTGTGGGGCGAATCGAACCATCGGCCGGGCGTCAGGCCCCGGGCCATGTCGGTCTCGGCGTCGACGATGCGTGAGCGTGGGATCACCGCAGCGAGGATGTGGCCCATGGTCTTCGAGCCGTAGACCTTCGCTTGCGGCGCGTGCTTGAGCAGCACGCGTGGCACGTCGAGCAGGTGATCGTAGTGGGCATGGCCGACCAGCAGCATGCCGGCGTCGGCTGCCGGCGGCATCAGCGCATCGATCCGTGCGTCGTCGGCGACCACCCGTAGCGGCGGCAGGCCGAGCGTCGCCGGGTTGCTGAACGATGGCGCGAACAGCAGGGCTTCGCCGCGCCAGCGCAGCAGGTAGCCGCCGACGCCGAGGTATTGCAGCTTCGGCGCTGCGACCGCGGTCTCGCGCCACAGCGGCAGGCCGCCGGGGTCGCGAGCGCAGCCGGCGAGCAAGAGCAGGCTCAGGACGATGTGCAGGCGCAGCATGGCGGCGCTCCTGGAGAGTGGTCGTCGACCCTACGGCAAGCCTGCCGGACAGTCGCCAAACCTAAGACGGGTGGCTCCGCGTCAGTCCGTCGCGAGCGCTCAAGGATGTTCGCGCGGATCATGTCCTATGCTGATCCGGCAGAATGACAAGAGGTCAGCATGCTCGCCGTTCACGACCGACGACCCAAATGGACTTGGTGGCTGCCCCTGCCGTTGCTCCATCTCGCTTCCTGGCTCTCCTATCTCACCCAGCAGATCGATGGGATCGCCCTCTGGTATCTGCCGTTCGCCCTCGGCTTGGTGTTCGTGCTCTGGTGGGGGCCGCGGGTGCTTCCGGCGGTCTATCTGAACGCCCTGGTGTGCGTGCCGCTGTGGAATCTGCCGTGGGCCTGGGCGCCGCTTTACGCACTGCCGGAAACCTTGGCTATCGGTGTCGCCTGGCTGTTGCTGCGGCGCGACGACTTCGATGTCGCCTTGCCGAATATCAACCAACTGCTGCGCTTCATCCTGCTCGGCGGGCTGGTCCCGGTGACCCTGCTGGCGCTGGGCTTGCAAGCCACCCTGCTGCTCAGTGGCCATCTGCAGGTCGACAACTGGGCGCCGGTCAGTCTCAGCCAGTGGCTGCTCGATAGTCTGATTATTCTGGTGGTGGCGCCGCCACTGCTTACCTACGGCACCCTGTGGTTGCGCCAGCCCGGCTGGGTGGCGACCCCGCCGGGCGGCAGCCGGCTACCGCTGGCCGAGCCGTTGCGCTGCCTGCCGCCCTGGCCGCTGCTGCTGGTACTGTTGGTGGGCCTGCCGGGGCTGCTCAACGTGCTGCCGCTGCCGTTCGCGCTGCCGCTGATGGGCCTGGTGCTGCTCGGCCTGGCTTTGCGCTGGGGCTTGCCGGGCGCGTTCTGTGGAGCCGCGTTGAGCGGCTTGGCCCTGTCCACCTTGACCCTGGTGCCGTCGGCAATGCATGAGCTGATCGGCCTCGCCCCGCAAATCAGTGCGCTGCATGTCAGCGTGCTGCTGTTGCTGTTCGCCGCCCTGCTGGTCGGCCGCAGCCTCAGCGATCTGCGCATGGCCTTAGGTCGCGGCGTCGATGTCCAGCAGCAACTGGCGCTGGCCAATGTGGCGCTGGAGGCCAGCCCAACCGGCGTGAGCATCGCCGATGCGCGGCAGGCGGATCTGCCGTTGATCTACTGCAACGCGGCGTTCGAGCGCATCAGCGGTTACACCCGCGAGGAAATTCTCGGCCAGAACTGCCGCTTCCTGCAGGGCCGGGACCGCAATCAGAGCGAGCTGCAGCGTCTGCGCAGCGCCTTGCAGCAGGGCGAGTCGTGTCAGGTGGTGCTGCGCAACTATCGCAAGAACGGCAGCCTGTTCTGGAACGAGATCATCCTCGCGCCGATGCGTGACGGACAGGGCATCAGTCATTTCGTCGCCCTGCAGCATGATGTCAGCGCGCGGGAAACCCAGGGCGTGGAACTGGCCAAGCGCCGCGAGGAGCTGCTGCGCCAGACCCATCTGCTGGCGCAGACCGAAGCGATCGCCGACATCGGCGGCTGGGTTCTGAATCTGCGCGATTCCAGCATGTTCTGGAGCGAGGGCTGCTTCCGTATTTTTGAGCTCGACCCCTCCGGGGTGACGCCGAGCCTGGAGCAGACCTTGCGCTATTTCGACGACGAAAACCGCCGGCAATTCGAGCAGGCGTTGGCGCGCACCCTGGAGCACGATGCGCCGTTCGACCTCGAACTGCGCCTGCTCAGCGCCCGTGGCAACAGTCGCTACGTGCGCATCAAGGGTCTAGCCGAGCGTGATGGTGACCAGGCGATTCGCCTCTACGGCGCGTTGCAGGATCTCAGCATGCGCAAGCGCGCCGAGGAGCAATTGCGCGAGCGTGACGAATGGTTGCGGCTGTTCTTCGAGGCGCCGCTGATCGGCATGGCGATGATCGACCCGCAGCGCCTGTGGCTGGAGGTCAACACCAAGCTCTGCCAGGTGTTGGGTCGTAGCCGCGACGAATTGTGCGGTTCGACCTGGTCGGCGATCACTCACGCTGACGACCTGGCGCTTGAAGAGCCGCTGTTCGAAGCGGTGAAAGCCGGCACGCGCGAAGATTACGAAGTGGAAAAACGCTTTCTGCGTGCCGACGCCAGCGTGGTCTACACCCGCCTGAGTCTGCGCGCGGTGCGCGATGCGCAGGGCTGCCTGGAAGCCTGTCTGGTGTTGGTCGAGGACATCACCGCGCGGCGCGATGCCGAAGCGCGCTATCGCACCCTGGTCGAGCACGCCCCGGAAGCGATCCTGATGTTCGACACCCAGCGCGGCATCGTCGAGGCCAACGAGAACGCCGTGCGCCTGCTCGGCCTGCCGCGCGGGCAGCTGATCGGTCGCATGCCGACCAGCTTCAGCCCGCTGTTGCAGCCCGACGGGCGCCCCTCGCTGGAAGTCGCGCGCGCCTATGCGCGCGCCGCCCTGGAGGGCGAGACGCCGGTGTTCGAGTGGCTGATGCGCGACGCCGCCGGCCGCCAGCGTCCCTGCGAGGTGCGTCTGGTACGTCTGCCCGGCGGCGAGCGGCCGCTGGTGCGCCTCAGCGTCACCGACATTTCCGAGCGCCAGCGCTACCAGCGCGAAATCGAGCGCCTGGCCTTCAGCGATGAGCTCACCGGCTTGCCCAACCGCCGCCTGCTGCTTGATCGTCTGCAACAGGCCATGGCTCGCGAGCATCGCGAAAGCAGTTTTGGCGCGCTGCTGTTCATCGACCTCGACCACTTCAAGACCGTCAACGACAGCCTCGGCCATCCGGTCGGCGATGCGCTGCTACGCGAGGTGACCGCGCGCCTGGCCGGCTGTCTGCGCGCCGAGGACACCCTGGCGCGGCTCGGTGGCGACGAGTTCGTGGTGCTTCTCGAGGCCCTCGGCGACAGCCCGGCGGCCGCCGGCGAGCATGCCGCGGAAGTCGGCGAGAAGCTGCTCGCCAGCCTGCTCGGCAGCTACCAGATCGACCAGCACGAACTGTCGGTCAGCGCCAGCATCGGCATCGCCCTGCACCCGCTCGGCACCCAGGGCGCCGCTGACGTGCTCAAGCAGGCCGACACCGCGATGTACCGCGCCAAGCACGGCGGACGCAACGCGCTGCACTTCTTCGCCCCGGAGATGCAGGCAGTGATCGACCAGCGCCTACTGCTGCAGAGCGAATTGCGCCAGGCTATGGCGCGCGGCCAGCTGCACCTGGTGTTCCAGCCGCAACTGGCGCTGGCCAGCGGCGAAGTGGCCGGCGCCGAAGTACTGCTGCGCTGGCGGCACCCGGAACGCGGCGAGATTCCGCCCAGCCAGTTCATTCCGCTGGCCGAGGACACCGGGCTGATCCAGGAACTCGGCGCCTGGGTGCTGGAGAATGCCTGCACGGTACTGGCGCGCTGGCACGCGCAGTGGCCGCAGCTGGTCCTGGCGGTCAACCTCAGCCCGCGCGAGCTGCGCCAGACGGGGCTGGTGGCGCGCGTCAGCGACTGCCTGCAGCGCCATCGCCTGCCGGCCAGCGTGCTGGAACTGGAGATCACCGAAGGCGTGCTGCTTGAGGACGTCGACCAGTGCATCGCCGCGATGCACGCGCTCAAGGCCCTCGGCGTGCGCTTCGCCATCGACGATTTCGGTACCGGCTATTCCTCGCTGACTTACCTCAAGCGCCTGCCGCTGGACCGCCTGAAGATCGACCGCAGCTTCATCAGCGACCTGGAGAATGAAGGCAGCGGCCGCATGTTGGTGGAGACCATCCTGGTGATCGCCCGCAACCTCGGTCTCGAGTGCATCGCCGAAGGCGTGGAGAACCACGCCCAGGCCGAACACCTGCGCCTGCATGACTGCGCCCTGGGGCAGGGCTACTACTTCGGCGAGCCGATGGATGAGGCGACGTTCGCCGGTTGGCTGGGTGCCTACCAGCGCACCTCGACGCACGTCTGAGGCAGGCGTGCGGATGGCAACGAACACTGGCAACCCTTCATCTTTTTCGATTACGGTCGGGCCATGGAGTTGGGCACCGCCGACGTCGATCTGCAAAGCGTTGGCGTCGGCCTCAACTTCGACTGGGGCCGGCATGTGAGCCTCAGCCTGATTGCCGCGAACACACTTAAAGATGTGGTGCCGGACCAGGACAGCGGCCAGGTTCTGGCGCAATTGATCATTCGTTAAAAAAACAAAACTCCGGGGAGACGGGAATGACCACGATGTTGTTGTACAAGGAAATCAAGGCGCTCAATCGTGACGAGCACAAGAACCTCAAGCTCAAAGCCGCCGAGAACTGCGCTTTCGCCGCGCAGACGCATCTGGTGCCGCTGGCCGGGCTGGAGTTCTTCCAGGCCGCGCGGCATTACCCAATCGTGTTCATCGGCCAGGGCGAACAGCTGATGCCGATCGCCTTGCTCGGTCTGAAGGAAGGCCACAACGCCTACCTCGACGCTGCTCAGCAATGGCAAGCGAATACCTACGTGCCGGCGTTCGTGCGGCGCTATCCGTTCGTGCTCGCCCAGGATGCCAGCCAGAATTTCACCGTCTGCTTCGACGCCGCCTACAGCGGCTGGAACGAGGAAGCCGGTCGCCAACTGTTCACCGACGAAGGCGAGAACAGCGCCTACCTCAACGAGATGATCCAGTTCCTGCAGAATTTCACCCACGAGATGGAGCGTACCCGTCTGCTGGTGTCGACTCTCAACGAGCTGGGACTGCTCACCCCGCGCAACCTGCAACTGACCCATGCGAATGGCGAAAGCTTCGTGCTGCGTGATTTCCAGGCGATCGACGAGGCCAAGTTCGCCGCACTGTCCGACGAGCAGGTGCTGAGCCTGCACAAGAGCGGCTTCCTCGGCTGGATCTATGCGCACCTGATGTCGCTGGGCAACGCCAACCAGCTGTTCGAGCGCTTCATCAACAATAAGCCGGCGGATGCGCAAGTGGCGGACGAAACCCGCCACTGAGCACGCCGCCAATAAAAAGCCCCGCACCTGCGGGGCTTTTTATTGGCTATGACCAGTGAAGTGTTGCACCTCGTTTTTGTAGGGCGGGTTAGCCGCGTAGCGGCGTAACCCGCCAGGCGGCAGCACCCCGAACACCCGCATCCAGCCTGGGCGGTGGGTTACACCCACCCTACGAATCAAGGTTTAGCCCTTGCCCTTGGTGCGGGTCAGGCCGTGCTCGGCGTTCTTCTCCAGGTATTCGATGATGATGCTGGCGACGTCCTTGCCGGTGGTCACCTCGATGCCTTCCAGGCCTGGTGAGGAATTCACCTCCATCACCAGCGGGCCGTGATTGGAACGCAGGATATCCACCCCCGCCACCGACAGGCCCATCACCCGCGCGGCGCGGAGCGCGGTCATGCGTTCTTCCGGGGTGATCTTGATCAGGCTGGCGGTGCCGCCGCGGTGCAGGTTGGAGCGGAACTCGCCGGGTTTGGCCTGGCGCTTCATCGAGGCGATCACCTTGTCGCCGACCACGAAGCAGCGGATATCGGCACCGCCGGCTTCCTTGATGTACTCCTGGACCATGATGTCCTGCTTGAGACCCATGAACGCCTCGATCACCGATTCGGCGGCTTTCTCGGTCTCGCACAACACCACGCCGATGCCCTGGGTGCCCTCCAGCACCTTGATCACCAGCGGCGCGCCGTTGACCATCTGGATCAGGTCGGGCACATCGTCTGGCGAGTGGGCGAAGCCGGTCACCGGCAGGCCAATGCCCTTGCGCGATAGCAGCTGCAGCGAGCGCAGCTTGTCGCGCGAGCGGCTGATCGCCACCGACTCGTTGAGCGGGAATACGCCCTGCATCTCGAACTGGCGCAGCACCGCGCAGCCATAGAAGGTCACCGAGGCGCCGATCCGTGGGATCACCGCGTCGAAGCCCTCCAGCGGGCGGCCGCGGTAATGGATCTGCGGCTTGTGGCTGGCGATGTTCATGTAGGCGCGCAGGGTGTCGATCACCACCATCTCGTGACCGCGTTGCTCGCCGGCTTCGACCAGACGGCGGGTGGAGTACAGACGCGGGTTGCGCGACAGCACAGCAATCTTCATGCAGCACCTGTGATGGGGGAAGAGGGGAGAAGCGGTTTGTCTTGGACGTAGGTCAACGCCGGGTTGACCACCAGTTGGCCATGCACCAGCGCCTTGGAACCGAGCAGTACGCGATAACGCATGGTCTTGCGACAGGCCAGGGTGAACTCCACTTGCCAGCTACGATCGCCCAGGGTCAACAAAGTGCGAATCACATAGCGGCTCTGCGCCTGGCCGTTGGAGCTGCGGATGTTTTTCTGCGTGACCAGCGGCGCCTCGCAGCGATGCCGGCGCTGCACCAGCGTGCCGAGGTGGGCGGTGAAGCGCACCCATTCTCCGCCATCGCGCTGAAAGGTCTGGATTTCGCTGGCATGCAGGGTCGAGGTGCTGGCGCCGGTGTCGATCTTGGCGCGCAGACCGACCATGCCGAGGTCCGGCAGGTTGATCCATTCACGCAAACCGATTACCGAAAGGTGGTCGAAGGTCTTCAAAATAAGTGTACCGAGCCAGCCACCGTGAAAGAGATGTCGGCATTCTAGTCGGGCTGCATGACAACTGCATCCGCGCGCGCCAGCGGTTTACCGCGGTGGCATTTCATTGTGCGATTGAGCTCTGGCCGAGGGTGGAATCTGCGATGAGCGACAAACACGACGACAAGGTGCGCCTGGACAAATGGCTGTGGGCGGCGCGTTTCTACAAGACCCGAGGCCTCGCCAAAGCGGCCATTGAGGGTGGCAAGGTGCACTGCCGGGGCGAACGCTGCAAGCCGAGCAAGGAGCCGAAAGTGGGTGACGAGCTGTTGATCCGTACTGGTTTCGACGAACGCACGGTGATCGTCCAGGCGCTCTCGGTGGTTCGCCGCGGTGCGCCCGAGGCCCAAATGCTGTACAGCGAGACCGCCGACAGCATCGCCCGTCGCGAGCAGGCCGCCGCGCAGCGCAAGGCTGGCGCCTTGGGCGTGAGTACCGAGGGTCGGCCGAGCAAGAAGCAGCGCCGCGATCTGTCGACCTTTCGTGATCGGCAGGATCAGTGAGCGAGAACATGAACTGATGGGGCTCTAGCAGATAGCCACCGAAGGCGCTGCTGTGCCTCCCCCCTCTTACATGTATCGCCGCCGTGCTCCCCTCTCCCATTTATGGGAGAGGGGCTGGGGGAGAGGGCAGTCAGGCGGACACATGTGGGCTTGAGCGCACACCCCTCTCCCTAACCCTCTCCCCAGAGGGGCGAGGGGATAAAAAGCCACAGCCCACCGCGCATCAAGACTTCGCACCAGCACCGGAAAAGCCCCACCACATGTCGCTGGACAAGAGGCCCTTGGTCGCTCCCGGCTTTGCGCCTAAAATCGCCGGCCCTGGCTTCTCGCGGCGACTCCGGCATGTCTGACTTTTCCCAACGCTTTCTTTTCGATGATTCCGACGTGCGCGGCGAGCTGGTTGCGCTCGACGCCAGCTATCGCCATGTGCTGGCCAAGCATGAGTACCCCGAGCCGGTCGCCCAGTTGCTCGGCGAAATGCTCGCTGCTGCGGCGCTGCTGGTCGGCACCCTGAAGTTCGATGGCCTGCTGGTCCTGCAGGCGCGCTCGGCCGGCGCCGTGCCGCTGCTGATGGTCGAATGCTCCAGCGCCCGCGAGCTGCGCGGCATCGCGCGTTTCCATGCCGAGCAAGTCAGCGCCGGCAGCGGTCTGGCCGAGCTGATGCCCGAAGGCAGCCTGACCATCACCGTCGAGCCACGCCGTGGCCAGCGCTACCAAGGCATCGTGGCGCTCGATGGGCATAACCTTGCCGAATGTCTGTCGCAGTATTTCGCCTCCTCCGAACAGTTGCCCACGCGCTTCTGGTTGCACGCCGATGGCAGCCGCGCGCGCGGGCTGTTGCTCCAGCAATTGCCTGCCGATCGCCTGAAAGAGGCTGAAGAGCGCGCCGCCAGCTGGCAGCACGTGACCACCCTGGCCGACACCCTGAGCGCCGAGGAACTGCTCGGTCTGGACAACCAGACGGTGCTGCACCGCCTCTATCACCAGGACGCGGTGCGTCTTTTCGATCCACTCGCTTTGGAGTTTCGCTGCAGCTGCTCGCGCGACCGTTCGGCGCGGGCGCTGATCAGCCTGGGCCAGGCTGATGTCGAGCAATTGCTGGCCGAGAAGGGCGGCGAAGTGGTGATCGACTGTCAGTTCTGCAATCAGCGCTATGCCTTCGATGCGACCGATATCGCCCAGCTGTTCGCCGGCGGCGGCGTCCAGCCGGCCTCCGATACCCGTCACTGATCGGGCCGGGCGGCCGCCAGGCGCGTCAGTCGTGGCCGGTGCTGCTCCGCACCCCGCCGTGCGGCAGGCGCGCGGAACCATTCTCGATGCGGCGGTCCAAACCGGGCGGGGTGGCACGCCAGAACGGCCCGGTTGCGCGCGGTAGCGCCACGTTTTGCAGGGGTTTTCAGTGCCGCCGACGCCACGACCAGATGCCTCGCACAGGCGTAGCATCCTCTGGCATAATCCGCGCACTTTTTTTCTGTAGTAGTGCTTTAGGTTTACTACATTTTTCGCAAGCCCGGCCCTGGAGCCGATGGGGAATCACATGACGCAAGCCAATACCGCCGTGTACACCGACATCAGCGCGGCCCAATTGATCGAAGAAGCCATCCGTCGCGGCGAAGGCGAGCTCGCCAGCAATGGCTCTCTGGTGGTCCGCACCGGCCACCGCACCGGGCGTTCGCCGGTCGACCGTTTCATCGTCGACGAGCCGAGCACCAGCGCCGCCATCGCCTGGGGTCCGATCAACCGCAAGTTCCCGGCCGACAAGTTCGATGCCCTGTGGGACCGCGTCGAGGCGTTCAACAACGCCCAGGACCATTTCGTCTCCCACGTTCATGTAGGTTCGGCCGCCGATCACTACCTGGCCGTGAAGATGACTACCCAGACCGCCTGGCAGAACCTGTTCGGCCGTTGCTTGTTCATCAATCCGGAGCAGTACAACCCGGCCGCTCGCGTCGAGTGGCAAGTACTCAACGTCGCCAACTTCGAGTGCGTACCGGAGCGTGACGGCACCAACTCCGACGGCTGCGTGATCCTCAACTTCGCGCAGAAGAAAGTCCTGATTGCCGGCATGCGTTACGCCGGGGAAATGAAGAAAGCCATGTTCAGCGTGCAGAACTTCCTGCTGCCGACCGCCGACGTACTGCCGATGCACTGCGCCGCCAACATCGGTGAAGAAGGTGACGTGACCCTGTTCTTCGGCCTGTCCGGCACCGGCAAGACCACCCTGTCCGCCGACCCGAGCCGCTACCTGATCGGCGACGACGAACACGGCTGGGGCGAAGGCGTGGTGTTCAACATCGAGGGCGGTTGCTATGCCAAGTGCATCGACCTGTCCGAGAAGAACGAGCCGGTGATCTGGAAAGCCATCCAGTTCGGCGCGGTGCTGGAAAACGTGGTGCTCGACGAGAACCGCGTGCCGGATTACGCCGACGACAGCCTGACCCAGAACTCCCGCGCCGCCTACCCGCTGGAGCTGGTCGAGAAGCGCAGCGAGCAGAACCTCGGCGGCGAGCCGAACGCGGTGATCTTCCTGACCTGCGACCTGACTGGCGTGCTGCCGCCGGTGTCGATCCTCAACGAAGAGCAAGCGGCTTATCACTTCCTCTCCGGTTACACCGCGCTGGTCGGCTCCACCGAAATGGGCTCGGGCGGCGGCATCAAGTCGACCTTCTCCACCTGCTTCGGCGCGCCGTTCTTCCCGCGTCCGGCCGGCGAGTACGCCGAACTGCTGATCAAGCGCATCCGCGGCTTCGGCTCCAAGGTCTACCTGGTCAATACCGGCTGGACCGGCGGCGGCTACGGTGTCGGCAAGCGCTTCAACATCCCCACCACGCGTGGCGTGATCGCGGCGATCCAGAGCGGTGCGCTGATCGGCGCCGAGACCGAGCAACTGCCGATCATCAACCTCAGCGTGCCGAAGGAAGTGCAGGGCGTCGAAACCAACCTGCTCAACCCGCGCAACACCTGGGCTGACCAGAACGCCTACGACGAAGCCGCCAAAGGCCTGGCCAAGCAGTTCGTCGACAACTTCCAGAAGTTCGACGTCAGCGACGCCATCAAGAACGCCGGCCCGCAGCTCTAAGCTGCACCGCGCGTGATGTGACAAAGCCGCCTCCGGGCGGCTTTGTCGTTTCTGCCGCTGCTGATGGTTCCCACGCTCCGCGCGGGAACCCCGCCGAGGACGCTCCGCGTCGCGGGCTGCATGCCCACCCAGAGCGTGGGCACGATCAGACTCGCAGTGCGTGGCCTGTGTGGCGTGCGCGGGGCATGTGTAGGAGCGAGTTCATTCGCGATAATCCCCGTCGGATCACCACGGATCGCGAATGAAATCGCTCCTACCCAAAGCATGTTCAGCGCGTTACGGTCAGCGACCGCTACAGCCGGCAACGGAGTGACAGCCTATGTACCCCACCCTCGAACGCGTGTTCGGCTACCGCAGTTTCCGCCCCGGCCAGGAGGCGGCGATCGGCGCCGTGCTGGCTGGGCGCTCGGCGGCGGCGATCTTTCCCACCGGCTCGGGCAAGTCGCTGTGTTATCAGCTGCCGGCCCTGCATCTGCCGCATCTGACCTTGGTGGTCTCGCCGCTGTTGGCGCTGATGCAGGACCAACTGGCCTTTCTCGCCCGCCACGGTATCGCCGCGGCCAGCGTCGATTCGGCGCAGAGCCGCGAGCAGACCGCCGAGACCATGCGCAGGGCCAAGGCCGGTGAGCTGAAGATCCTGATGATCTCGGTCGAACGCCTGAAGAACGAGCGCTTCCGTCATTTCATCGGCCAGGTACCGATTTCCCTGCTGGTGATCGACGAGGCGCACTGCATCTCCGAGTGGGGCCACAATTTCCGCCCCGACTACCTCAAGCTGCCCGATTATCAGCGTCAATTCGGCATTCCCCAGGTGTTGCTGCTGACCGCCACGGCGACGCCGAAGGTGATCGCCGATATGCGCAGCAAGTTCGCCATCAACGAGGCGGACGTGATCACCACCGGCTTCTATCGGCCCAACCTCAACCTGCTGGTCGAACCGGTCAGCGGCGCGGATAAACGCCGTCGCCTGGTCGACTGGCTGAACGCCAAACCCGGTCAGCCAAGCATCGTCTACGTCACCCAGCAGAAGACCGCCGAGCAGATCGCCGAGCATCTCAGCCAGCGCGGCATTCCCGCCAGCGCCTACCACGCAGGCATGGCTCACGAGCAGCGCGAGGCCATTCAGCGCCAGTTCATGAGCGGGCAGCTGAACTGCATCGTCGCCACCATCGCCTTCGGCATGGGCATCGACAAGAGCGACATCCGCAACGTGGTGCATTTCGATTTGCCGAAATCCATCGAGAACTACAGCCAGGAGATCGGCCGTGCCGGGCGCGACGGCCAGCCGTCCGACTGCCTGGTGCTGGCTAACCGCGACAGCCTTAACGTGCTGGAAAACTTCGTCTACGGCGATACGCCGGAGCTCGGCGGCATCCGCTGCGTGCTCGATGAACTGTTGGCAGCCGGGCAGGACGGCCAGTGGGAGCTGTTGCTCAATGCCTTGAGCGAGCAGAGCAATATCCGCCAACTGCCGCTGAAGACCCTGCTGGTGCAGTTGGAGCTGCGCGGCATCATCGCTCCGCGCTATGCCTATTTCGCCGAATACCGCTTCAAGTACCTGCTTGAACCCGACGCGCTACTTGAGCGGTTCAGTGGCGAACGGCGCCAATTCGTTGCCGCCATCGTCGCCAGCTCGCAACGCGCGCGGACCTGGTGCACGGTGGATTTCGACGCGCTCTATCAACAGCATCAGGCCGAGCGCGGCCGGGTGGTCAAGGCGCTGGACTGGTTCCAGGAGCAGGGCTGGATCGAGCTGGAAAGCAAGCAGATGACCGAGGTCTACGCGCTGCTCGATCCTGATTTCGACCCGCAGGCCTTGAGCGCCGATCTGCACCGCTACTTCCAGCAGCATGAAGCCAGCGAGATCGTCCGCATCCACGCGATGCTGGCGCTGTTCGCCAGCGAGCAGTGCCTGAGCCAGCGGCTCGCCGCGTATTTCGGTGATGGACAGGCGCCGCAGCGTTGCGGCCATTGTTCGGTGTGTCATGGCCAGATCGCCCGGTTGCCGGAGCCGCCGCCGCTGCCGACCGTGGACCAGCAAAAGCTGCACGGCCTGTGCGCCAGCTTCAGCCAGCGCTATGAAGAGTTGAAAGAGGCTGAGCCGAGCGTCGAATGCCTGACCCGTTTCCTCTGCGGCATCAGCGTGCCGCTGTTCACCAAGCTCAAGGCACGCAGCATTCCCGGTTTCGCCGCGCTGGAAAACTATCCCTATGCCGCGGTCAGGCAGCTGCTCGAAACCCGCTAGGTTGGCGTTGAGCGCCGGCCCCGTCCTCCAGGCGCCGGCCGCTCAGGAGCGTAGCGAACAGTCCGCCGCTCATTTCTGCCGCCTTGGCGTACTGCTGCGCGAGTACGCCCTACGAGCTGCCCGTTGGGTTTCGTCGCAGACTCCTCAACCCAACCTACGGTCGGGGACAAGCTCGCATCGGGCGGCGAATCTGGCAGACATCGCGCTGGCGGTCTTGAATCCATGGACTGCGCCAGGCCCATTTCGAGGAGTCGCCATGCCTGCTGAACACTTTGACGTACTGATCGTTGGCGCCGGTCTGTCCGGTGTCGGTGCCGCCTACCATCTGCAGCAGCAGTGCCCGGGCAAGACCTTTGCGATTCTCGAGGGGCGCGAGGCGCTGGGCGGGACCTGGGATCTGTTCCGCTATCCGGGCATCCGTTCCGACTCGGACATGTACACCCTCGGCTACAACTTCAAGCCGTGGAGCGATCCGCAGGCGATTGCCGATGGTCCGTCGATCCGCAACTACATCGAGGAAACCGCGCGGGAGAACGGCATCGACCGCAAGATCCGTTACCAGCACAAAGTACTCAAGGCCGACTGGTGCAGTAGCAGCGCCACCTGGACCCTGGACGTGCAGCGCGGCGACGAGCCCGAGCCGATTCGCCTGAGCTGTCAGTACCTGTTCATGTGCACCGGCTACTACCGCTACGAAGGCGGCTATACCCCAGAGTTTGCCGGGCGCGAACAGTTCAAGGGCGAGGTCATCCATCCGCAGTTGTGGCCGGAAAATCTCGATTACGCCGGCAAGAAAGTCGTGGTGATCGGCAGTGGCGCCACCGCGGTGACCTTGGTGCCGTCGATGACCGACAAGGCCGCGCACGTCACCATGCTGCAGCGCTCGCCGTCCTACGTGATCAACCTGCCGAAGAAGGACGTGATTTCCAACATCCTGCGGCGTTTCCTGCCGGAGAACTGGGTCTACCGCCAGGCGCGGGCGCGCAACGTGGCCTTGCAGATGGTGTTCTTCTACCTGTCGAAAGCCTTCCCCGGGCTGGTGCGTAAAGCGGTGCTCGGCATCGCCCAGCGCCAGCTTGGCAAAGACTTCGACATGCGCCACTTCAGCCCGAGCTACAAACCATGGGACCAGCGGGTCTGCGCGGTGCCGGACGGCGACCTGTTCAAGGTCTTGCGCCAGGGCAAGGCCTCGGTGGTCACCGACCACATCGATACCTTTACCGAAACCGGTATCCGCCTGAAATCCGGGCAAACCCTCGACGCCGATATCATCGTCACCGCCACCGGCCTTGAATTGGTGCTGTTCGGCGGCATGCAGGTGACGCTCGACGGCCAGCCGTTCGACCCCGCGCAAAGCATGGGTTATCGCGGCATCATGCTGCGCGACCTGCCCAACGCCGCCGCGGTGCTGGGTTACACCAACGCCAGCTGGACGCTCAAGGCCGACCTCTCCAGCGAATACTTCTGCCGGGTGATCAACCACATGGACGCCATCGGCATGCGCCAGTGCACGCCGCGCGACGTTGGCTGCCAGGTCAAGCGAGAACCCTTCCTCAACCTGGATTCCGGCTACATCCACCGCGCCGCGGACAAGATGCCCAGCCAGGGCGACCGCGCGCCGTGGAAGCTCTACCAGAACTACGCCCTCGACCTCGCCCTGCTGCGTTTCGGCAAGGTCGAGGACGGCTATCTGGTGTTCTCCTCGCCCACAGTCGCGGCCAAGCGCGAGGTGCCTGTGGAGGCGGCGTTAGGCTGACGGGCTTTTGTAGGTTGGCGTTGAGCGCAGCGATACCCAACGGACGGATCGATGGGTATCGCTGTGCTCAACCCATCCTACGGTCTCAGTGCTTGCTTACGCTTGGCCGATCGCGCCGATCCGTTCGATCAACCACTGCAAGGCCGCATCCCGTTGGCGCTGGCCGAGGCTGACGATCTCCAGCTGGAAGGTGCCGACATCGAATGGCAGCGGATGCAACGCCAGCGGCAGCAGGGTGGCGAAGTGTTCGGCCAGGTGGATGGGCAGCACCACGGTGAGGTCGGTGCTGGCGGCGATGTGCGCGGCCTGCAGGTAGTTCGGCGTGGTGTAGTGGATGGCGCGCTTCAGACCCTGCCCGGCTAGCCACTGATCGACCATGCCGCGGGTTTGTCCGCCATGCACCCACAGGTGACGCAGGCGCAGGAAGGTTTGCAGATCGGGCGCGCCAGTCAACAGCGGGTGGTCGCGGCGGCTGACCAGACACAGCGTGCCGTTCAGCCATTGCCGCCGGCTGAAGCGGCTGGGCAGGCTGGCGACGCGCCCCAGGACCAGGTCGAGCTCGCCTTTGTCCAGCGCGTCGATCGGTAATTGCGAGCCGAGCTGGACGAGGGCGATGCTGATGCCTGGTGCTTCCTCGGCCAGTTGCGCCAGCAGCCGCGGCATGCACAGCAGCTCGACGTAGTCGGTCATCGCGACGCTGAAGCGCTGGCGGCTGCGCGCCGGATCGAACTGCTCGGCGCCGCTGAGGCTCTGCTCGATCTGCGCCAGCGCGGCGCGGATCGGCGCTTCCAGTGAAAGGGCTCGTGGCGTCGGCTGCATGCTGCGCCCGGCGCGTACCAAGAGGGGATCGTCGAGCAATTCGCGCAGGCGATTGAGCGCATTGCTCACCGCCGGCTGGCTGAGCGCCAAGCGTTCGGCGGCGCGGGAAACGTTGCGTTCGCGCAGCAAGGTATCCAGCACGCGCAGCAGGTTGAGATCGAAGGTCGAGATATTCATCTGCTAAATACGACTTATCACAAGACTAAATTTCAAAAATAGTAGTGCCTACTCTAAGGTTGCTGACGATTTTTTGCGCACTTCGTTTTGGCCGCAGGGCTGTCGCGTCGGCGTTTTCGCACGGGTTCTTACAAGAGGAATAACCATGAGCCAGTCCGCCTTCTCCATTCAGCAAGCCGCGGTGATCGGCGCCGGCACCATGGGCCGTGGCATCGTCATGAGCCTGGCCAACGCCGGCGTGCCGGTGCTGTGGCTGGACAACAATCCGCAAATGCTCGAGCAGGCCATGGGCGTGCTGGCCGAGACCAATGCGCACAACCTGCGCCTCGAGCGGATCGACGCGGCCGAGTGCGCCGCGCGTCTGGCCCGGGTTACCCCAGTCGGCGATTACGCGGCGCTGGCGGATGCCGATCTGGTGATCGAGGCGGTGTACGAGAACCTCGAACTCAAGCAGCAGATCTTCCGCACCCTGGACGCGCGCGTGCGGCCGGAGGCGATCCTCGCCAGCAACACCTCGTATCTGGATATCGACGCCATCGCCGGGGTCACCAATCGTCCGCAACAAGTGCTTGGCCTGCATTTCTTTAGCCCGGCGCACATCATGAAGTTGCTGGAAATCGTCCGCGGCGAACAAACCGCGCCGGCCGTGCTGGAGGCCGCCCGCGAGCTGGCCCAGCGCATCGGCAAGGTCAGCGTGGTGGCCGGCAACTGCCACGGCTTCATCGGCAACCGGATGCTCGAAACCTACGTGCGTGAAGCGCGCAAGATCCTGCTCGAAGGCGCTTTTCCCGCGCAGGTCGATAGCGCGCTACAGGGCTTCGGTTTCGCCATGGGGCCGTTCCGCATGTACGACGTGGTCGGCATCGATCTCGGCTGGCGCTCGCGTCAGCTGTCCGGCGAAGGCCAGGATGATCCGCTGGTGCAGGTCGACAACGCGCTCTGCGAAGTCGGTCGCTTCGGCCAGAAGGCGCGCCTGGGTTATTACCAATACGCCGAAGGCAGCCGCCAGGCCGAGCACGACCCGCAGGTCGATGCGCTGGTGCTGCGGGTTTCCGAGGGGCTGGGCTTCCGTCGCCGGGACATCGGCAACGAGGAAATCCTCGAGCGCTGCCTGCTGGCGCTGGTCAACGAGGGGGCGAAGATTCTCGAGGAGAACATCGCCGCCAACAGCCAAGACATTGATCTGGTTTACCGCAACGGCTACGGCTTCCCTGCCAGCCAAGGCGGGCCGATGGCCTGGGCCGACGGGCAAGGTCTGGGCGAAATTCTCGCGCGCTTGCAGCGCCTGCAAGAGCTGTTCGGTGCGCATTGGCAGCCGGCAGCATTGATCAAACAACTGGCCAGCAGCGGCAAGCGTTTCGCTGACATGCAGGAGGGTCGCGTATGACTTATCAGGCCCCGCTGCGCGACATGCGCTTCGTCCTGCATGAGCTGTTCGACGTCAGCGGCCACTGTGAACTGCTCGGCAGCGGCCTCGACCGCGAGCTGATCGACGGCGTGCTGGATGAAGCCGCGCGCTACACCGGTGAGGTAGTCGCCCCGCTGAACCGCAATGCCGATGAACAGGGCTGCGTACTCCAGGACGGTCAGGTGACCACCCCGCAAGGCTTCCGCGACGCCTACCGGCAGTACGTCGACAACGGCTGGGCGAGCATGACCGGGCCGGTCGAGTTCGGTGGCCAGGGCTTCCCACAACTGGTCGCCGCCAGCTTCCACGAGATGCTGATGGCCGCCTCACTGTCGTTCCGCGTGTATTCCGGGCTCACCGAAGGCGCCGTGCTGGCGCTGCACAAGCATGGCAGCGAAGAGCTCAAGGCCGCCTACCTGAGCAAGATGGTCAGTGGCGAATGGACCGGCACCATGTGCCTGACCGAGCCGCAGGCCGGCACCGACCTCGCGCTGCTGCGCACCAAGGCCGAGCCGCAGGCCGACGGCAGCTACAAGGTCAGCGGCAACAAGATCTTCATTAGCGGCGGCGAGCAGGACTTCACCGACAACATCATCCATCTGGTGCTCGCCCGTCTGCCCGATGCGCCGGCCGGGGTGAAGGGCATCAGCCTGCTGCTGGTGCCGAAGTTCATCGCCAACCCCGATGGCACGCCGGGCACCAAGAACGCGCTGAGCTGCGGGGCGATCGAGCACAAGATGGGCATCAAGGGTGCCTCGACCTGCGTGATGAACTTCGACGGCGCTACCGGCTGGCTGATCGGCGGGGCCAACCAGGGCCTGGCCTGCATGTTCACCATGATGAACGACGCGCGCTTCCAGGTCGGCCTGCAGGGCCTCGGCATCGCCGAAGCGGCGTTCCAGGGCGGTCTGCGTTATGCCCGCGAGCGCCTGCAGTCGCGCGGTCTGACTGGTGCGATGCAGCCGGACAAACCGGCCGACCCGATCATCGTCCACCCGGACGTGCGCCGCATGCTGCTGACCCAGAAGACCTTGACCGAAGGCAGCCGCATGCTCGCCGCCTATTGCGCGCGGCAGCTCGATCTCGAACACGGTGCCCCGGACGCCGCGGCATGCAAGGCCGCCGGCAAGCGCGCGGCATTGTTGATCCCGATCGTCAAAGCCTTCTTCACCGACATGGGCCAGGAGGTCGCCAGCCTCGGCGTGCAGCTGTACGGCGGCCACGGTTTCATCCGCGAGTGGGGCATGGAGCAGCTGATGCGCGACAGCCGCATCACCCAGCTGTACGAGGGCACCAACGGTATCCAGGCACTCGATCTGATCCGCCGCAAGCTGCTCGGCGATGGCGGGGCGGAACTCAAGGCGTTGCAGATCGAACTGAGCGTGCTATGCCACGAGCAACTCGCTCGCCCGGCGCTGGCCGAGTTGGCCAAGACCGTGCAGGCGCGGATCAGTGAATGGCGCGATTTGAGCGCTGAAGTGCTTGCCACCTGCCAGCGTGACCCGCAGGAAATCGGCGCGACCTCGGTGGACTTCCTGGCCTACTCGGCGTACGTGTTGCTCGCCGGTCTGTGGCTGCAGGCCGCCGCCCGCGCCCAGGACGCACTGGAGACCGGCAGCGACGAGGCCGCGTTCTACCAGGCCAAACTGCATAGCGCGGAGTTTTTCGTGCGTCGCGTGCTGCCGCGTGCCAGCGGCCACCGCGAGGCCCTGCTCGGTGGTGCGGCGTGTTTGATGGCGCTGGGCGAAGAGAGCTTTGCGTTTTAAGACCGGAGCGGTCTTGGTCGGTTGGGTTGGGCCGCGCAGGCTGAGCGCAGCGATACCCAACGAGCAGGCTGATGGGTATCGCTATGCTCAACCCATCCTACGGTCTGGGTGAGGGGCGCTTTCCATTTTGAGGGCGACCTTCTCCCCCGGCCCCTCTCCCTTTCTTCATACAAGAAAGGGAGAGGGGTGACACGCGGCTGACCCGCCGTGCACGGACTACTCCCTCCCCATTTGTGGGTGGGGGCGCCTAGAGAGAGGGATGGGCTACGGTTGGGCCCGCTCCGCAAAACTGGTGCACTCACCGACCAAAAAACAACCAGAGGAACCGCCATGCAGCCGTTCAGCTTCGCCACCACCGCGCAGATCCTTTGCGAAGCCGGCGCCGCCGCGCGCCTGGCCAGCCTGTGCCGCGAGCGCGAGGCGCGCTCGGTGCTGATTGTCACCGACCCTGGGATCAGCCGTTTCGGCCTGCTCGACGGCGTGCTGCCCGGCTTTGCTGCCGAGGGTGTGAGCGTCGCGGTGTACGACCAGGTGCTCGCCGACCCGCCGGAAGCCATCGTCCTCGCCGCTGTCGAACAGGCCAAGGCCATGCAGGCCGAACTGATCGTCGGCTTCGGCGGCGGTAGTTCGATGGACGTGGCCAAGCTGGTCGCGCTGCTGGCTCATCCCGATTGCCGGCAGTCGCTCGCCGACATCTATGGGGTAGGCAACGCAAAGGGCCGACGCCTGCCGCTGATCCAGGTGCCGACCACGGCCGGCACCGGCTCGGAGGTCACCCAGATCGCCATCATCACCACCGGCGAGACGACCAAGATGGGCGTGGTCTCGCCGCTGTTGTTGCCGGACCTGGCGCTGTTGGATGCCGAGCTGACCCTTGGCCTGCCGCCGGCGGTGACCGCCGCCACCGGCATCGACGCCATGGTGCACGCCATCGAGGCGTACACCAGCAAGCTGAAGAAAAATCCGCTGTCCGACCTGCTGTCCCGCGAGGCACTGCGCTTGCTCGCGGCCAACTTGCATGAGGCGGTGCACAACGGGCAGAACCGCGCAGCACGCCAGGCCATGTTGCTCGGCGCCTTGCTGGCCGGTCAGGCGTTCGCCAACGCGCCGGTCGCCGCGGTGCATGCGCTGGCCTATCCGCTGGGCGGGCACTTTCATATTCCTCACGGCCTTTCCAACGCGCTGGTGTTGCCGCACGTGCTGCGCTTCAACGCGCCGGCCGCCGCGCCGCTGTACGCCGAACTGGCGCCGCTGTTGTTGGGCGACAAACTCAAGCCGGGTAGCGTCGAGCACTTGGTCGAACAGTTCGTCGGCGAGCTGGCGGCCCTCAATGAGCGCTGCGGTTTGCCTAGCCGTCTGCGCGACGCCGGCGTGCCGGAGGCGATGCTCGGGCAACTGGCCAGCGACGCGATGTTGCAGCAGCGCCTGCTGGTGAATAATCCGCGCGACGTCAGCGAGGCGGATGCGCTGGCGATTTATCGAGCTGCTTACTGAGCCCCGCCATACCCGTAGGAGCGAATTCATTCGCGATAGGGCTGTCTCCCATCGCGAATGAATTCGCTCCTACAAGAACCCTATCGAGAGAAACCGATGAGCCAACCCCAACACTTGCGCAGCGACTACCGCCACTTCCAGCCGATCACCACGCGCTGGCACGACAACGACGTCTACGGCCACGTCAATAATGTCGTCTATTACGGCTTCTTCGACAGCGCGGTGAATACCTATCTAATCGAGCAGGGCGGGCTGGATATCCACAACGGTGAAGTGGTTGGTTTCGTGGTTAGCTCGTCGTGCGATTACTTTGCCTCGATCGCTTTTCCCGAGCGCATTGAAGTGGGCCTGCGGGTCGGCAAGCTGGGCAACAGCTCGGTGCAGTACGAGTTGGCGATCTTCAAGCACGGCGAGGAGGAGGCCTGCGCCGCCGGGCGTTTCGTGCATGTGTTCGTCGACCGCGAGAGCAACCGCCCGGTGGCGATTCCGCCGTCGTTGCGCGAGGCGTTGAGCGCGTTGTTGCCGGGCTGATGGCTGCAGCAGGCAAGCCTGCGGCTTGCTTGTTGGGTATCGCTGCGCTCAACGCCAACCTAGGCCTCGGCCAGGGCGGCGCGACGGCCGCGCTCGAGGTCGACGCCGGCGAGGATCAGCAGCCCGGCGACGAAGTAACTGCCGGTGATCAGCATCGCCAGGCGGTGGTCGCCGCCGCTTAGCCAGCTGGTCAGGCCGTAAGTCATCGGGCCGAGAATCGCTGACAGTTTCACCGCCTGGCCCCAGAGGCCGAAGAACTCCGCCAGCCGCGTCGCCGGCGCCAGGCTACCGACGATGGCGCGTCCGGCCGACTGGCTGGCGCCCATGCACAGGCCGGCGATATTCGCCGCCAGCCAGAACAATGCCGGCCCCTGCGCCGCCCAGACCAAGCCGACCATCCCCAGCCAGCCGCATAGAGTTAGCGCCAGGGTGAGGCGATGGCCGAGGCGATCCTGCAGCCAGCCGAACAGCACGGCGCCGAGCGAGGCGGTGATGTTGACCACGAAGATCAGCACCAAGGTGTCCTGGGTGCTGAAGCCCATGACCTGATTGGCGTAGATGGCTGCCAGGGTGACCACCGCGGAGATCCCGGCCTGGTAACAGACGGTACAGGCGAGAAAGCGCCGCAGGTCGCGATAACGCCCGGCTTCGCGCAGGGTCTGGGCGAAGCGTCGCCAGACCGCTTGGGCCAGCGGCACGGCGCCGGCTTGCAGTTGCGGCTGGCTGCGTTCGCGCAGGAACAGGAAGGTCGGCACGCTGGCCACGGCAAACAGCACCGCGGTGATCAGCATGCACACCGGCACGAACTGCGCCGCGTCGTGGCCCTGGCCCTGCGCCCAGCCGACATAGGCCAGGCAGGCGCCGAGGCTGACCAGACCGCCGACATAGCCAAAGCCCCAGCCCCAGCCGGAGACCCGGCCGAGGGCATCTTCACGGGCGATTTCCGGGAGGAAGGCGGCGATCAGGTTCTCGCCGCTGCCGAAGCAGAAATTCGACAACACCACGAACAGCACGGCGATCCCCAGTGCGCCGGGGCCGGCCCAGGCCAGTGCGGCGGTGCAGACGACGCAGCCGAGGGTGCTAAACAGCAGCAGGCGCTTCTTGCAGGCGAAGGCGTCGGCGTAGGCGCCAACCAGCGGCGCGCTGAGGATGATCAGCGCATTGGCGAGGGCGATGGTGCTGGTCCAGGCCAGCGTGGCCCAGGGTTTTCCCTCGGCGACCACGGCGACGAAATAGGCGTTGAACACCGCGGTGATCACCACCGTGGTGTAGCCGGAGTTGGCGAAATCGAACATCGCCCAGGACCAGGCCTCGCGGCGCGTCACTCCAGGGGCAAGGCTGGCTGGCATGGGGGCTCTCCGGGCGGGCGCTGTTCTGCTCAGCTTAGAATCTGTGCAGGGTCTTGCCCATGAGCATTTTCTGCCGGCGTGATGGTGGATAAGCAAAGCGTTATCCACCCTACCCAGTCGGCCAGTCTGCGTAGGGTGGAAAACTGCGAAGCATTTTCCACCGAGGGCCAGCACCGTAGCCCGGATGCAATCCGGGACAAATGCAGTTCCGTAGGATGGGTCGGGCCGCGTGGGTTGAGAAGCGCAGCGCCGATACCCATCGCTGGATCTTCGATGGGTATCGCTTCGCTCAACCCATCCTACGGTTCTCCGGTGATATCCCCGGATTACATCCGGGCTACGGCCAAATCACGCGCCTCCACGCCGGTCTTCCCGGTCGCCGGCATTGGCGCATAATGGCCAGGACCCCCGAGGGTCTTGCCATGAGGGACTGCCGATGCCTCGCTTGCCTCAGCAATCCAGTCCAGACTGCGGTGCCGATGCAGCGGAAAAGCTGCTCGGTATCGTCCGGCAAACCGTGGTCGAGTTGCGCCCGTATGCGGCCGAGGGCTTGCAGGTCAGCCTGCACAGCGCCCTCGACCGTGACCTGGGGTTGGACAGCCTGGCGCGGGTCGAGCTGTGGTCGCGCCTCGAGCAGGCGTTCGACGTGCGCTTTGCCGAAGAGCTGTTCGCCAGCGCGGAGACCCCGGCCGATCTCCTCCTCGCGGTGCAGGCGCATGGCCGCGCGTCGCCGTCGCTCGCACCGACCGCCAGCCCTGGCGCGGAAGCCGCGGCCGCGGCGCCGAGCGCGCCGGATGCCGCGGCGACCCTGATCGAAGTGCTGGAATGGCACCTGCACCACCAGCCGCAGCGCATCCATGTGCGCCTGCTCAATGACAGCGACGGCAGCGACGACCTCAGCTACGCCGCCTTGTACCAGGGTGCCTTGGGCGTGGCCACCGGCCTGCAGCGCCGCGGTCTGCGCGGCGGCCAGACGGTGGCGCTGATGCTGCCGACCGGGCGCGACTTTCTCTGCGGTTTCATCGGCGTGCTGCTGGCCGGTGGCGTCCCCGTGCCCATCTACCCGCCGCTGCGCCTGTCGCAGATCGAGGAGCATCTGCGCCGCCAGGCTGGCATCCTCAACAACGCCGAGACGGTGGCGTTGCTCACCGTGACCGAGGCGAAGTTACTCGCCCGTCTGCTCCAACCGCAGGTGCCGAGCCTGCGCGAGATCGCCACGGTGGCCGAGCTGGCGGACGAGCGCGGCGAATTCGTGACGCCGCCACGCCAGGCGCAAGACCTTGCCTTCCTGCAATACACCTCGGGCAGCACCGGGCAGCCCAAGGGGGTGATGGTCAGCCACGCCAATCTGCTCGCCAACCTGCGGGCCATGGGCGCGGGGGTGCGGATCAGCCCGCGTGACGTGTTCGTCAGCTGGTTGCCGATGTATCACGACATGGGCCTGATCGGGGCCTGGCTGGGCAGCCTGTACTACGCCTACAGCTTGGTACTGATGTCGCCGCTGGCCTTCCTGGCGCGGCCGTCGCGCTGGCTGTGGGCCCTCGACCGCTATGGCGGCACGCTGTCGGCGGCGCCCAATTTCGCCTACGAGCTATGCATGAGCCGCCTCAACGACGATGACCTCGAAGGCCTGGACCTGAGCCGCTGGCGCCTGGCCCTCAACGGCGCCGAGCCGGTCAGTCCGGATACCCTGCAGCGCTTCGCCGAGCGCTTCGGCCGCTATGGCCTGGCGCCCTCGGCGCTGACGCCGGTGTACGGGCTGGCCGAGGCCACACTCGGCGTGGCCTTCCCGCCCCTGGAGCGCGGCCCGCTGATCGACAGGGTGCAGCGCGCGCCTTTCCAGACCCGTGGCCAGGCGCGGCCCGCCGCGGCGGGGGCGAGCGATAGCCTGCGCTTCGTCGCCAGCGGTCGGGCGCTGCCGGGCCATCAGCTGCGCATCGTCGATGACGGCGGCTTCGAGCTGCCCGAGCGCATCGAGGGCCATCTGCAATTCAAGGGGCCGTCCACCAGTCGCGGCTACTTCCGCAACCCGGAAGAGACCCGACGGGTGCTGCACGGCGAGTGGATGGACTCGCTCGACTTGGGTTACCTGGCCGGCGGCGAGCTGTACCTGACTGGCCGCGCCAAGGACCTGATCATCCGCGCCGGGCGCAACATCTATCCCTACGATGTCGAGGCAGCGGTCGGCAACCTGACGGGCCTGCGCAAGGGCTGCGTCGCGGTGTTCGGCAGTCGCGCGCCGGCCAGCGGTACCGAGCGCCTGGTGGTGCTGGCGGAAACCCACGCCAGCGAGGCCGCCGCGCGCCAGCGCCTGCAGCAGGAGATCAACCGCATCGTCGTCGACCTCACCGGCGTGCCGCCGGACGATATCGTCCTAGCGCCGCCGCACAGCGTGCTGAAGACTTCCAGCGGAAAGATCCGCCGCGCCGCCAGCCGCGAGCTGTACGAACACGGCGAACTGGGCGGGCGCCGCCGCGCGGTGTGGCGGCAGCTGCTGCGCCTGGGGGGGCTGTCCGCGCGGGCCCTGGCGGGCCGTTGCTGGCGCGCCAGCCGCGGCCTGCTGTATGCCGGCTATATCTGGTTGCTGTTCTGGCTGGTGGCGCCGCTGACCTGGCTGGGCGTCGCGCTGCTACCGCGACAGCCTTGGTGCCGGTCCTTCGCCGGCGCCGCGGCGCGCCTGTTTCTGCGCCTGTGCGGCGTGCCGTTGCGGGTCGAGGGCCTGGAGCAGCTGCCGAGCTCCGGCCTGAGCGTGCTGGTCGCCAACCATGCCAGCTACCTCGACGGCGTCATCCTCTGCGCCGCCCTGCCGCCGCGGTTCGCCTTCGTCGCCAAGCGCGAGCTGGCCGAGCAATGGATCGCCGGCCTGTTCCTGCGCAAGCTCGGCGCCCGTTTCGTCGAGCGCTTCGATGTGCAACGCAGCGTCAAGGATGCCGAAGCCCTGGCCGGCACCCTCGCCCAGGGGCAATCCCTGCTGTTCTTCCCGGAGGGCGCCCTCAGCCGCGAGCCGGGCCTGAAGGGCTTCCACATGGGCGCCTTCGTGGTCGCTGCGCGGGCCGGCGTGCCGCTGCTGTCGGTGGCCATCCGCGGTGCGCGCACGGTGCTGCGCGACGGCCAGTGGTTCCCGCGCCACGGTGCGCTCGCCGTCAGCGTCTGCGCGCCGCTGCGGGCGGCGGGACCTGGCTGGCTGGAGTCGATCGCGCTGCGCGATGCGGCGCGGGCGCGCTTGTTGGAGCGCCTGGAGGAGATGGAGGGGGGGCCGCGCGTGGATTAGCGCGAAGCCTTGGGTTAGGCGTCTGGCGCCGCTGGGGCCGGGACTGCGGCCTTGGCCGGCGCGATGGCGTGGTGATCAACGTGGCGGTGCTTAGCGACTTGCGCCTGCGCGCGGCCGCTGTCGTTGCGCGCATTCAGGTAGGAGTTGTCTTCGGCGAGCACGCCTTGGGAAACCAGCAGGGTCATGGCCAGAGTGGCGAAGGGAGTACGCATGAGGGGAACCTCGATCGATTAAATGCTGGAGGCATTTTCGGCCTGGCGGCGCGGCGAAGTATCGATCTGGATCAATGAACGCGGTCTTTGTCGGCCCGAGGCAGGCCACCGTGTGAGCACGGCCCGCGCTGGACGGGCCGGGGTCGAGCAGCGTGGGGGTCAGTCGTGCTTATGCTTTTTGTGTTTCTTGCCTTGGCCATGGCCGCCGTCGTCATCGCCCAGGTCGTTGCCGAGTGCGCCGCCGGCGGCACCGCCGAGACCGGCGCCAATGGCCGAGCCGGTGCTGCCGCCGAGCTTGCCGCCGATGATCGAGCCACCCGCGGCACCGAGCCCGCCGCCGATCGCCGCTTCGGTTTTATTGCCGCTCTTGCTGCTGATCGCGCCCCCGGCGGCACCGCCGACGCCGGCGCCGATGGCCGCGCCGGTGCTGCCCCCGACCTGCTGGCCGAGCACATTACCCAGCGCGCCGCCGATCCCGCTGCCAACCGCGGCTTTGGTGTTGTCGTCGGCGCTGGCGCCTTGGGCGACCAGCAGGGCCAGGGCGATTGCGGAAAGAACTGAGCGCATGCTGCGAACCTCGAGGGGAAGAAACAGGAACATCCATTGTCACGGATGGAGCGCCGCCTGGTATTGGGTTGGATCATGCCAGCGGCGAAAAATTTACCCGTTGGTCAGTTGCCGGCGTGGTTGCCGGTAACAGCTCGGGCGGCGATCAGTCGTCGTCGTGATCGTGGCGATTGCGATGTTTCCAGCGCTTCTTGTGATGGCCGCGGTGGTAGCCATTGTCGTGGCGATCGCCGTCGCGGTAGTTGCGGCCGCCGCGGTAGTCATCATCGTCGTCGTCACGGCTGGCGTCGCCGTAGTGGTTGCCCAGCGCGCCGCCGCCGCCGCCGCCGAGGGCCGCACCGATCAGGCCGCCGGTGGTTCCGCCGATCTTGTTGCCGATGACGTTGCCGCCGGCCGCGCCCAGACCACCGCCGATCGCCGCTTCGGTTTTGTTACCACGCTGGGCGCCGACCGCGCCGCCGGCCGCACCGCCGACCCCGGCGCCGATGGCGGCACCGGTGCTGCCGCCGACCGATTGGCCGACGACCGAACCCAGCACCCCACCCAATGCACCGCCGACGCCTGCGCGTGTGTCGCCATCGGCGAGGACGGCGCCGCTGAACAGGCCGAGAGAGACCAGAAGGATCGAGGAGTACTTCATGAACAGGAGCACCTATGTGGGATGACGGAGGCGATCCTGCGGGGCGAGACGGGCGGCTTACAAGCATTTGCCGACGAGTAGCACGACCTTTTCGCGTTCTGTAACTTGTTGTTTTTGCCGGGGAACTTCGTCGATTCCGGCGGGTCTGAAGCTGCTTTCCATCGGCCGGTTTAGCGGCCTTTTGGACGTGTTTTACTGGCCTTTTAATGGCGCCCCGCTGGCGTCGATGCCATCAGGCGGCGCGCGCGCCATGCTCAGGCGCCGAGGTAATCCCGCTTGCCGATATCCACGCCGTTATGGCGGAGGATGGCGTAGGCGGTGCTGATATGGAAATAGAAGTTCGGCAGGGCGAACTGGGTGAGGAAGTCCAGGCCCTGGAACTCCACTTCACGGTCGCGCAGCTTGAGACTGATGCGCCGTGCTTCGCTGCCGTCGAACTGTGCTGGGCTGAGGCTGCTCAGGAAAGTCTGGGTCTTGGCGATTCGTTCCTGCAACTCGGCGAAGCTGCTTTCGGTGTCGGGATGGCTGGGGACTTCGACGCCGGCCAGGCGCGCACCGGCGCCTTTGGCGGCATCGCAGGCGATCTGCACCTGGCGGCTGAAGGGGAACATATCGGGGGCCAGGCGGGCGTTGACGAACACCGCCGGATCGATCTTGCGCGCTTCGGCATGGGCGGCGGCTTTGGCGATGATCGCGCTGAGGTTGCCGAGCATGCGTTCGAATACCGGGATGGACAGCTGGTGCATGGAAATCGACATGACTGACTCCGCAGTGACGGGGGAAGAAGCTGAGGCCTTAACCGCTTGCGCGGCCGGCCCGCTCAGAGCCTGTTTACGATCTACTGTGCGTCGGCCATGCGGCGTTAAAAATGGCCTCGGAAAGCAGCTTGTTGCTAACGCGCTTCAGCGCGACCCGGAGGGCGAGTGCAACGAGTCATGCTCATTTACAGCGCGTAAACTCCGCTCCCTCGCCATTTTTGCCTTGTCTGGCTCTAGCTCGCGAGATCGTAAACAGGCTCTCAGCTTAATCCAGCTCCGGCAGGTTGGCGCGGCCCGGCGGCGAAGCGCTCTGCGCGGCCGTTGTCGCCCGCGGGGGCTTGCGTTGGTCGGTTTGTCGGTGCTCATGCAGGGGGCTGGCTAGACTCTTTCCGGCGTGCGAGCGGGCTACCCGGTCGCGACCAAACCAATCGACAGGAGAGTTGACGATGAGCATTTTCGCCTTTGTGAAAGAAGCCGGTGCCAAGCTGTGGGAATCGCTGGTAGGTCAGGAAGCGCAGGCAGCCGAATCGCTGAAAGAGCATGTGGCCAAGGTCGGCCTAGGCAATCCGAATATCCAGGTCGAGGTGGTGGGCGAGAAGGTCGTCGCCGGCGGCGAGGTGGCCAGCCAGGAAGAGAAGGAGAAGATCCTGCTGGCGCTGGGCAATGTCGCCGGGGTCAGCGAGGTCGAGGACCGCATCACGGTGGCGGCACCGGCGCCGGCGGCGCGCTTCGTCACGGTGAAGAAGGGCGACACCCTGAGCGCCATCGCCAAGGTCGAATATGGCAACGCCAACCTGTACAACAAGATCTTCGAGGCCAACAAGCCGATGCTCGGTCACCCGGACAAGATCTATCCGGGGCAGGTGCTGCGCATTCCGGAATAGGCGCTGGCCGCAAGCCTAGCGCCGTCCATTTTGCCCTCTCCCTCTTGTCATAAGTGAAAGGGGGAGAGGAGCTATCTGTCTGCGCGTTCTCGAGTAGCTTTCTGTAGGAGCGAATGCATTCGCGATGGGTGTTGCCCATGATCGCGAATGAATTCGCTCCTACAGCCCCGCCAGCAAGTCGCGATAGTCGCCTAGCGCGGCAAATTCCTCGGTGTCTTTCGGGCCCTTGCGGCTGTCCGGCTCGCGTACGGCGAGCAGGTGGGCGATGCCGAAGCGCCCGGCGCTGCGCAGAATTGGCAGGCTGTCGTCGATGAACAGACTGCGCGGCGGGTCGAAACCAAAATCGTCTTGCAGGGCGAGCCAGAATTGCTGGTCTTCCTTGGGGACGCCGTAATCGTGGGAGCTGATCAGGCGGTCGAAATACGCCGCCAGCTCGATGCGCTCGAGTTTCAGCGACAGCGAGTCGCGGTGCGCGTTGGTAATCAGTGCCACGCGCTTGCCGCTGCGCCGCAGTGCGGCAAGAAAGATGTCGGCATCCCTACGCAGGCTGATCAATTCGGCCACTTCACGCTTGAGTTCGCGGATCGACAGCTTCAGCTCGCGGCTCCAGAAGTCCGTGCAATACCAATTCAAGGTACCGGCATGGTCACGAAACAGCGGCAGCAGTTCGGCGTCGGCCTCGGCACGGCTGATACCGTGGTGCTCGGCGTAGCGTTGCGGCAGGTGTTCGAGCCAGAAATGGTTGTCGAAATGCAGGTCGAGCAGGGTGCCGTCCATGTCGAGCAGGACGGTGTCGATCTCGGCCCAGGGCAGTGTCGGCATGATGGCGGATTCAGCGAGCAGCGGTGGTAGATGGCGCAATCGGCGCGGCGGACAATCGGCAAAGCCGGGGTATGATAACCCGCCTGCTCATGCCACGGAGTCGTCCCATGCGTCAGAAACCCACTGTCCTCGGCCGCGAGGTTGTCGCCAAAAGCCGCCTGTTCACTGTCGAGGAGCTGCAGCTGCGTTTCGCCAACGGCGTCGAGCGCACCTATGAGCGACTGGCCAACCGGGGCACGGGCTATGGCGCGGTGATGATCGTGGCGCTGGCCGACGCCGAGCACGCGCTGTTGGTCGAGGAATACTGCGCGGGGACTGACGACTATCAGCTGTCACTGCCCAAAGGGCTGGTCGAGCCGGGCGAGGATGTATTGGACGCGGCCAATCGCGAGCTCAAGGAAGAGGCCGGCTTTGGTGCCCGGCAGCTCGAGTACCTGGCCGAACTGAGCTTGTCGCCCGGCTACATGAGCCAGCGCATCCAGGTGGTGCTGGCCCGCGATCTGTATGAAGAGCGTCTGCCCGGCGATGAGCCCGAGTCCATGCGTGTCGACAAGGTCAATCTGCGCGAGCTGGCCAACCTGATCCAACATCCGCAGTTCAGCGAAGGCCGCGCATTGGCGGCGCTGTATCTGGCGCGCGACCTGCTCATCCAGCGTGGCGAGATCACCCTATGAGCCATCCGTTGCTGCCCGTGGTAATCGAACTGGTGCGTGCCGCCGGTGTCGCCACCCTGCCGTATTGGCGCGCCGATGTGGCCGTGGTCGAAAAGGCCGACGCCTCGCCCGTGACCGCTGCCGATTTGGCCGCTCACCAGGTGCTGGCCGACGGCTTGTGCGCACTTGATGCGCAGATTCCGGTGTTGTCCGAAGAGGACAGCGAAATCCCCCTGAGCGAGCGCGCCAACTGGACACGCTGGTGGCTGGTCGACCCGCTGGACGGCACCAAGGAATTCATCGCCGGCAGCGAGGAGTTCACCGTCAACGTGGCGTTGATCGAAGCGGGGCGGGTGGTGTTCGGCGTGGTTGGCCAGCCCACCACCGGTCGCTGTTATTACGGCGGTGCCAAGCTGGGCGCCTGGTGCGCCGACGCGCAGGGCCAGGAGCAGGCGATCAGGGTGCGCGCCGAGCCCGTCAGCGGTTTTACCGTGGTGGCCAGCCGGCGGCATTCCAGTCCGGCGCAAGAAAGCTTGCTGGCTGGTTTGAGTCGTCATTTCGGTGCGATCGAGCTGGCCAATATCGGCAGTTCGCTGAAGTTCTGCCTGCTCGCCGAGGGCGATGCCGACTGTTATCCGCGTCTGGCGCCCACCTCGCAATGGGATACGGCGGCTGCCCAGGGCGTGCTGGAAGGCGCCGGTGGCGAAGTGTTGGATATCGACGGTGCGCCGCTGACGTATGCGGCGCGCGAGTCCTATCTCAATCCCTCGTTCCTGGCCTTGCCGGCTAAGGCGAGCTGGCGCGGCGAGCTGCTGCGTCTGGCCCGCGAGCGCGCTTAAGTGCGTGGATGACTAACTGGTAGGAGCGGCCCAGAGCCACAAAGTGGCATGGCCCGCGCTACGGGATTGGCGTAGGCGCGGGAACTCGCCAGCGAGCCTCAGTCGAGCATGTCGCTGAAGCGTTCATCCTTGTGGAAGACCAACGGCCGACTGAAGCCCGGCACCTTGATCTGCTCGGTACCGAGCTCGATGGCCTGATCGTCGATCATGTCGTTGCCGAAGTTGTAGATGACGTCGAATTGGCCCTTGAGCGCCTGTTCATCGTACGCCTGGGCAGCAGCGCGGGTCGCTTCGCGCTTGACGCTGTAGGCGGCGAACGCCTCTTCGCCATGACGCTTGCGCAGCATCTTCTCGACCACCCGCGGCGCCAGCAGCACGCCGCTGGCGTTGTTGCCGCCAAACCCCTTGGAGTTGATGAAGCACACGTCCAACGGCGTCTCCTGGCGGCTCTGGTCTTCGGTGGAGATGTGCAAGTGGCGGCGGAACACATCATCGGCCACCCGGTCGATGGTCTTGATCCCCGGCAGGATGCCGTGCTTGAAAGAGCCTAGCGCTGACATCAGTTGATCGGCGCTAGCGGCCGCCAGCGAGTGGCCGACGTATGACTTGACCGCCACCACAGGCCATTCCTCGATGCCGAAAGTTTCGGCGACGCGGTCCACCAGCTCCGATTCAGTGACCCGGTTGGCCGGGGTGCTGGAGCCGTGCGCATGCACGAAGCTGTGTCGGCGCACGCCTTCCAGGCCCACCAGTTGCACGGCGCTGGCGACCGCCTTGGCCAGGGTCAGGTAATTGCCTGGCCCCGGAGCGGAGATGGATTTCTTGAAGCCGTCGGCGTTGATGAACACATCGGTGGCTGCGCCATGGATGTCGGCGCCCAGCTCCAGGGCCAGGGCGTCGTCCATCAGCACCACGTACTGGGTGGATTCGGCGAGGGTGAAACCGCAGTTTTCGCCAAACGGTCGACTGGCACGGCGGAAGTCCACCTCGCCGCCGCCCTGCACATTGCGCAGGCCGTCTTCGGTGGCCAGGGCACTCATCGCGCCGTAGCCTTCGATGATTTCCGCGGTGATTGGCGCTTCGCTGTTCCCGACCAGCACCACGCGCGCGCGCCCGCTGTTAATCACATCAATGGCTTTTTGCAGGTTGTAGAGGAAGGTCGCGCACGCGCCGGTGACGCTGCCGGTGGTGCCGACGCTACCCAGTACATAGGCGTTGATGAAGTCCGCCGGCATGGTGTTCAGCCCCAGCGGGCATTGTTTGGCGGTGACCCGGTGGCCCTTGAGGCGCGACTGCATCATGCCGCCGAAACCGTTTTCATCGAGCTGGCTCATGGAGCTGCCGGCAAACACGGCTACTTCGTCCGGAGCGACGTGTTCGAGGATGGTCGTCCAGGCGATGCCGGTGGAGCGCAAGGCGTCGGTCGCCCCGATGATCGCCAATTGCAGGCCGCGCGGGTGGAAGCGCGAGGCATACAGCTCATCCGGCTCGAAGCCAGTCGGCAGTTGGCCGGCGGATTTGACCGGCAGAGCACGGAAGCTATCGACCTTGATATCGCAACCACCCAGCAGGGTGACGCGTACCGCATTGTCTTCTAGCGGCTCTACCGACCAATTGGCCGGCAGCGGCTCGGGCAATTGCTTGCGCTGGGTAACGAAGGTCAGCGGATTGTCATCGCCGCTGCTGAGGCTGAGGTTTTTCTGCCAATGCACGGCGTCGACGTCGAGGTAGCGCTTTTCAATGCGCCGTACCAACGTGGAGTCGAGAATCTGCGCCGCGAAGCGCGTTTCGATGTCGGCGAGCGACAGTGGCTCGTCGGTGCTGGAGTGGAAGCTGCCATTGACCACTTTCACCAGCTTCATCATCACGGCCAGACCAGCCAGGGTTTCCTGACGGGTCAGAGCGTCCAGGGACTCGATCACGGTGCGACGAAACCCATGGTGAAAGGAGCTACGCCCCGCGGCGTTGTAACCGCCAAAACCAACAATGACTGGCAAACGTGACATTACTCGGCAACTCCTTCAAATAGGCCCTTGCATGCGCTACGGCGAGCTCGGAATGGCAGCTACGGCCTCACAGTCCACGGACAGGAAGTCCGGAGGCGGTGCACGTAATTAGAATTTGGATGCTTACGCTGACGAGGATTGTGACTATTAAGTCACTATTGACGCGAGTGGTCATACGTATTGTCGGGGCTGGTCGCTAGGCAGGCGACTGGCGGTATGGCGGGGTAGCGGCGGCAACCGGTTGCTCCGGTCGCCGCGCTGGGTGGATCAGTAGTAACTCAGGCCCGGCTTGGCGGTACTGACACGGGTGCCGGCCTTGCCTTGGACGATGGCCTCGATGTCGGCGAGCGAGCCGATTACCGCGACCTTGCCGGTGGCCTGGGCGAATTCGCTGGCGGCCTGGACTTTCGGGCCCATGGAGCCGGCGGCGAAGCCGAGGCGCTCAAGTTCGTCCGGGTGAGCTTGGGCGATGGCTTTCTGCGTCGGCTTGCCCCAGTCGACGAAAGCCGCGTTGACGTCGGTGGCGATCACCAGCAGGTCAGCGTTTAGTTCCTGGGCCAGCAGCGAGGAGCAGAGATCCTTGTCGATCACCGCCTCGACGCCGCTGAGCTTCTTGCCGCTCTCGTCGTACATGGTCGGGATACCGCCACCGCCGGCGCAGATGACCACGGTGCCTTTGTCCAGCAACCATTTCACCGGGCGAATCTCGAAGATCCGTTTCGGCCGCGGGCTGGCGACGACACGGCGGAATTTGTCGCCATCCGGGGCGATGCTCCAGCCTTTTTCCTTGGCCAGGGCTTCAGCTTCTTCCTTCGAGTAGACCGGGCCGATCGGCTTGGTCGGATTCTTGAAGGCCGGATCCTTACCGTCCACTTCGACCTGGGTGAGGATGGTGGCGAAGGGAACCTCGAACGGCAGAAGGTTGCCCATTTCCTGTTCGATCATGTAGCCGATCATGCCTTCGGTTTCTGCACCGAGCACGTCCAGCGGGTAAGGGGCGACCTTGTCGTAGGCCGCGCCCTGCAAGGCCAGTAGGCCGACTTGGGGGCCGTTGCCGTGGGCGATAACCAATTCGTTGCCAGGATGCACCTTGGCAATTTGCTCCGCCGCGATCTTCACGTTGATGCGTTGATTGTCAGCAGTCATGGGCTCGCCACGACGCAACAGGGCGTTACCGCCCAATGCGACGACGATACGCATATTCAATTCCTCCAGAAAGTGGGGCGCTTCCCGCACCGGCGACTGGGTCGCAACGCGGGAAGCGCATCCGGCGATTACATGTCGGCGAGGGTCGAAACCAGGATCGCCTTGATGGTGTGCATGCGGTTTTCCGCTTGCTCGAAGGCGATACAGGCGGGCGACTCGAACACGTCGTCGGTCACTTCGATGCCGTCTTTCAACTTCGGATACTTCGCGGCGATCTCTTTGCCGACTTTGGTTTCGCTGTTGTGGAAGGCCGGCAGGCAGTGCATGAACTTGACCCGTGGGTTGCCGGCGGCCTTCATCAGCTTGGCGTTGACTTGGAACGGCAGCAGCAACTTGATGCGTTCGCCCCAGGCGTCCACTGGCTCGCCCATAGATACCCAGACATCGGTGTGGATGAAATCGACACCTTTGACCGCGACCTTCGGGTCGTCAGTGAGGGTGATGCGTGCGCCGCTTTCCTTGGCGAACTCCTGGCATTGTTTGACGAAATCATCTTCCGGCCATAGCTCTTTCGGGCCACCGATGCGTACGTCCATGCCGAGCTTGGCGCCAATCAGCAGCAGCGAGTTGCCCATGTTGTTGCGGGCATCGCCAACGTAGGCGTAGCTGATGTCATGCAGTGGTTTATCGCTGTTTTCGCGCATGGTCAGCACGTCGGCGATCATTTGGGTCGGGTGATATTCGTCGGTCAGGCCGTTGAACACCGGGACACCGGCGAACTTGGCCAGCTCTTCGACGATTTCCTGCTTGAAGCCACGGTACTCGATGGCGTCGTACATACGGCCGAGTACGCGAGCGGTGTCCTTCATGCTCTCTTTGTGGCCGATCTGCGAAGAGTTGGGGTCAATGTAGGTGACGTTGGCGCCTTGGTCGTAGGCGGCGACTTCGAAGGCGCAGCGGGTACGGGTCGAGGTCTTTTCGAAGATCAGCGCAATGTTGTTGCCTTTCAGGCGCTGCTGCTCGGTGCCGGTGTACTTGGCGCGCTTCAGGTCGCGCGAGAGGTCCAGCAGGTAACGCAACTCGCGGGGGCTGTGGTGCATCAGGCTGAGCAGGTTACGGTTGTGAATGTTGAAAGCCATGGTACTTCTCCTTGAAAACAGCTGAAATCTGGCTCCGTCAGAACTGCTGATGGCTGGCGGGGCGGGCGGGGCGGGCGGCCCGGGTGGGCCGCCTGAGGGGTGGTGAGATTAGTAGTCGATCGGGTCGCGGATGATCGGGCAGGTCATGCAGTGGCCACCGCCACGGCCGCGGCCGAGTTCGCTGGCGCTGATGGTGACCACCTCAACGCCGGCCTTGCGCAGCAGGGTATTGGTGTAGGTGTTGCGGTCGTAACCGACTACCACGCCGGGCTCCAGGGCGACCACGTTGTTGCCGTCGTCCCACTGCTCGCGTTCCGCTTCGAAGCTGTCACCGCCGGTTTCAACCACGCGCAGTTTCTTCAGATTGAGGGACGCGGCGACGACGTCGAGGAACGACTTTTCCTCGCGACGCACATCGATGCCGCCTGGCTTGCTCTCATCGGGACGCAGGGTGAACGGGACGATCTGGTAGGCAACTTCAGGGAAGAGGGTCACCAGGTCGCGGTCGCAGAAGCTGAACACGGTGTCCAGGTGCATCGCGGCGCGGGACTTGCCGAGACCGGCGACGATCACACGCTCGGCGGCGCCCTTTTTGAACAGTGCCTGCGCAACTTGGCCGATGGCCTGGTGAGAGGTGCGTTCGCCCATGCCGATCAGCACGGTGCCGTTGCCGATTGGCATCACGTCACCACCTTCGAGGGTAGCGGCGCCGTGGTCGACGTCAGGATCGCCGTACCAGACCTGGAAGTCGGCATTGGTGAAGTCTGGGTGGAACTTGTAGATGGCGGTTGCCAGCAGGGTTTCCTGGCGGCGGGCTGGCCAATACATCGGGTTGAGGGTCACGCCGCCGTAGATCCAGCAGGTGGTGTCACGGGTGAACTGGGTGTTCGGCAGCGGCGGGAAGATGAAGCTGGAATCGCCAAGGTAGGCGTTGAACATCTTCGAAACGTCGGATTCTTTGTGTGCGGCCAGGTCGCGGCCGGCCACGCCGCCGATGAGGAATTCGGCAATGCGGCGCGGCTCCAGGCCTTCGATGAAGGAGCGCACTTCGTTTTGCAGGCCGAGGCCGACGCTGTTGGGGGTGAGCTTGCGGTCAAGGATCCATTTCAGGGCCGCCTTGTTCTGCACGGTCTCTTCCAGCAGGTTGTGCATCTCGCATACATCGACACCGCGTTCGCGCATCTTGGTAATGAAGTCGAAGTGGTCGCGCTTGGCCTGGCTGACCCAGATCACGTCGTCGAACAGCAGTTCGTCGCAGTTATTCGGGGTTAGACGCAGGTGGGCCAGGCCGGGCGAGCAGACCATTACTTTGCGCAATTTACCGGCTTCGGAATGGACGCCGAATTTGATTTTTTCAGTTGCCATGTCAGTTCTCCTTACGAAGTTACAGAGTCAAGAAGCCGTCGTAGAGACCATAGGCGGCTATGAGAGCGCCGATCACGACGACGGCGAAAATCAGTTTCTCGACATTGGTAAAGATGGGTTGGCCGAGTTCCCGCTTGGCCTTGGCGAACAGGATGATCCCTGGGGCATATAGCAGCGCGGACAACAGCAGGTATTTGAGGCCGCCGGCGTAAATCAGCCAGACGGCATAGATCAGGGCGATGCCGCCGATGATCAGGTCCTTGGTACGGTCGCGGGCGTCGGTCTCGTAGCTCTCGCCGCGCAGCGGCAGGAGTACCGCATAGGCCGCCGACCACAGGTACGGCACCAGGATCATTGAGGTGGCGAGATAGATCAGCGACAGGTAAGTGCTGTTGCTGAACAGGGTGATGACTAGGAACACCTGAACGCAGGCGTTGGTCAGCCACAGCGCGTTGGCCGGCACATGGTTGGCGTTTTCCTTGCGCAGGAACTCCGGCATGGTGTGGTCTTTCGCTGCGGCGAACATGATTTCTGCGCACAGCAGTACCCAGGACAGCAGGGCGCCGAGCAGGGAAATAACCAGGCCGACGCTGATCAGCACTGCACCCCAGTGACCGACCACGTGCTCGAGCACGGCGGCCATCGACGGATTCTGCAGCTTGGCCAGTTCCGGCTGAGCCATGATGCCGAGAGACAGCACGTTAACCAGCACCAGCAGGAGCAGCACGGTGATGAAACCGATGATGGTGGCCTTGCCGACGTCGCTACGCTTTTCCGCACGGGAGGAGAAGATGCTCGCGCCCTCGATGCCGATGAACACCCAGACGGTGACCAGCATCATGTTGCGCACCTGGTTCATCACGCTGCCGAGATCGGGGTTGCTCGCGCCCCAGATGTCGGTGGTGAAGATATCCAGTTTGAAGGCGAAGAAGCAGATGAGGATGAACAGGATCAACGGCACCACTTTGGCAACGGTGGTGACCAAGTTGATGAAGGCGGCTTCCTTGATTCCTCGTAGAACCAGGAAATGCACGGCCCAGAGCAGGATTGACGCACCGATGATGGCGGCGACCGTATTGCCTTCGCCGAAAATCGGGAAGAAGTAACCGAGGGTACTGAACAGCAGTACGAAGTAGCCGACGTTACCGAGCCAGGCGCTGATCCAGTAACCCCAGGCTGATGAGAAGCCCATGTAGTCGCCGAAACCAGCTTTGGCGTAGGCATATACCCCGCCGTCGAGATCTGGCTTGCGGTTGGCCAGGGTTTGGAACACGAAGGCCAGGGTCAGCATGCCGACCGCGGTAATGGCCCAACCGATTAAAACGGCGCCTGCGTCGGCGCTTGCAGCCATATTCTGTGGCAGAGAAAAGATCCCGCCGCCGACCATCGAACCCACTACGAGAGCTACTAGCGCTCCGAGTTTTAGTTTTTGAGCGGACTGTGACATTGCAAACCTCCAATCCAGGGAAGAGTTGACGTCAGTTAAGCGCGGATTCGAAAGGGGCGAGCTGACATAGGTCAAGACACCTCCACGTCCGTGTTCTTCTGAAGCGTCTCCGAACAGTTAGCCACACTAAGCGTTGCAGTTTGATGGCGAGTAGGAGTGCGGATTTAAAACAGGGGAACATCCGCGCTGTGTAACAAGCTAGCTAACTTTACCGACTCTGCAAGGAACCGAGCAATGTCGCCGGGCTGTCTGGGTGGGATGTTTGGGCTAATTCCCCGTGGTTTTTTGCAGGCGCCGAAGACGTTAGGTGGGGCATGGCAGGAGCCTCAACTTAACGGGGTGCCGGTGTCCGGTTTGATAGGGACAAGCCCAGTTTGAGGGCTGGCGAGGCTGAGTGATGAGAGGTTCTCAAGATAGGCTCAGGCCTAAATCCCCAACTTTTTAAACACCAAGTCGGAGTTTGCCGATGGAGGCAGTTGAGAGCGTATGTCTAGGGTGCGCCGCGAGGGAGGCCAAGATTTTTTCTAACCGGCTTGGCAGCTATTGGTAAATCCCTACCCCAAACCTACCCCAGTTCAAATTTAGGCAACAAAAAAGGCCTGCGATTTCTCGTAGGCCTTTATTTTGTATGGTGCCGGCACCAGGAATCGAACCCGGGACCTACTGATTACAAGTCAGTTGCTCTACCAGCTGAGCTATACCGGCTTTTTCGGGCCGCCATTATATCCATTGGCCGGGCCGAGTAAAGACGTGAAAAGGGCGATTTAGGCGCTTTTATCGAAGATTGGCCTGAAAGCTTATGCACAATTTTGAAGCACTTAGTACGGCGATGCATTTTTCTGAGGCGATGCTGAATTTTTTTTATAAATATCTGTTTTTTATAGGTTTATTTTCTGGATAAAAAAGCGTCAATCACCTTTTCGCCTTGTGCGGCGTGGATTTCAGCGATTTGCTCAGAAACAACCCACAAACTTATCCACAGAATGTGTGCGCAACTTGCTCGCGCTCGGCGAGCAGCAAAAGGTTGCGCGGGCTTAGCCCGGCTGGGCAAAAGCTGCCCAAGCTGACCCGGTAGCCAAGTTCCTGTAGAAACAACGCGCGATCGAGTAGCAGCCAGATTTCCAGGGGGCGGCGGAACAAACCGCGGAGCAGTTCGAGATTGCGTACCGCCGCTAGACGTTGCCAGCCGGCAGCCTCCAGCGCGGCCCAGTCGCGCGTGCCCGGAATCGGCAAGGCCTTCAATGCGGCGAGGTCCTCGCAGTAGCTGCGGAAGTCTTTCTGCAACCAGGCACTGGGTAGCGAGGGCGTAGGAAGATAGGCATCGCCGCCGCGCAGTTCGCGTTGCAGCAGATCGAAGGCCAGTCGGCGGGCCATCGAGGTGTCGCGCTGGCGGCGCACGCGGGCGCCGGCGGTCACCGTTTCGCTCAAGGGCAGGCCCAGATCCTCGCGCGAAAGTTCAAGCGCCGAGGCTTGCGCGGTGGCCGATAACGGCTGATAGGTGGGCGCCGCAATGCGGTTGTAGCAGCACGGTGCAATTGCCATTTGCGCGCAGCCGGCGGCACTGGCCAGCTGGATCAGGCGCACATGCAGGTCGCCGCAGGCGTGCAAGGCAACCGGGGTTTGGTGGGGGTGCACATGCGCGCCGGCATCGGCGGCGAGCACATCCTGGTTGATATGCCGAGCCGCGAGCTGGCGGCGCTGGCTGAGCGCGCGGCCGGACTCGACCAGTTCCGGGTCATGCTCCAGGCAGGTCAGGTCTCCGCCCTGCCAGGCGAGTAGGTGGCCGAGGTGGCCTTTGCCTGAACACCAGTCGAGCCAGTGGCGTGGCGCCTGATCGAAATTCAGGTGCTGGGCGAAGACTTCGATCTGCTGCCATTTGCGTCCCGGCACATCATGGCTGAAGCGTGCTGGAGGCATCTGGCGGGGTTGCGCCGGTAATTCGCCGACTGCCGCAAGCTCCATGGCACGCGCGGCCAGCTGCGGGAAGGGTGCCGGCGCGGCGAGGAGCTCCGGATGGTTGTCCGCGGCTTCGGCGGCCTCCAGCGATCGCCCGCGCAACCAGCGCGCCAGCTTGGCATGTTCGGCTTCCCACGGCAGTTGCAGATGGTTGAACGGGCGTGGCCGCCAAAGCCCTTGATGACTGAGAAGAAAGGCGTCGAGCGCCTGAAAGCGCTCGAGCAGGGAGGGGCCGGTAAGCATTTTGAAAGCCTGATGAAGGTCCGTTGGCGCGGCGGATTAGCGGCCTTGCGTGACGTCGACGCGTAGCCAACGCTCCAGCAATTTGAAGGCGCGGACCAGGATAAAGGCGATCAGCAGGTAGAACACTCCGGCAGTGAAGAATCCCTCCACCGACAGATAGGTGCGGGCATTCATGGTGCGCGCCATGCCGGTCAATTCCAGCAGGGTGACGGTGCTGGCCAGGGCGCTGGCCTTGAGCATCAGGATCACTTCATTGCTGTAGGCCGGCAGACCGATGCGCGAGGCGCGCGGCAGGACGATGTAGAGCATCGCCTGCGCGCGCGACATGCCCAACGCGCGGGCCGCCTCGATTTCGCCTGGTGGTACGGCCTGAATGGCGCCACGCAGGATCTCGGCGATATAGGCGGCGGTGTGCAAGGTCATGGTCAGCACCGCGCACCAGTACGGATCGCGTAGGTATGGCCAGAGCGGCCCCTGACGAACCGCATCGAACTGCGCCGCGCCGTAGTAGACCAGGAACAGTTGCACCAGTAGCGGCGTGCCGCGGAAGAAGAAGATGTAACCATACGGCAGGGCGCGCACATACCAGTGTCGCGAGGCGCGGGCGATGCCCATTGGCAGGGCGAGAATCAGCCCGGCGAGTACGGCGATGGCGACCAGTTCGAGGGTCAGACCGGCGGCGTCGACAAAGCGCGGCAGCCATTTGAGGATCACTTCCCAGTTCATGCGCCGCTCCTGGCAAAGCCGCGCGCGGCGCGTTTCTCGAGGAAGTACAGGCCGATCATGGCCAGCACAGTCAGGCCTAGGTAAATGAAGGCTGCGACCAGGAAGAAGGTGAACGGTTGTTTGCTTACCGTCACGGCGATTTGCGCAGTACGCATGATTTCGCCGAGGCCGACCACCGAGATCAGCGCGGTGTCCTTCATCAGAATCATGAACAGGTTGCCGAGCCCGGGCAGGGCGATGCGCCACATCTGCGGCAGAACAAGCCGCCAAAGAATTCGCCCTTTGGACAGGCCCAACGCCTGACCGGCTTCGCGGTGGCCGCGCGGCACTGCGAGGATCGCGCCACGAAATACTTCCGTGGCGTAGGCGCCGAAGCACAGGCCCAGCGCGATGCTGCCGGCGGCGAAGGGGCTGAGTTCCAGCTCAGGCCGGCCAATCCACGCGCCCAGGGCATGCATGGCATTGACCGTGCCGAAATAGATCAGCAGTACCCAGAGCAACTCGGGTACGCCGCGGACCAGCGTCGAATAGGTTTCGCCCAGCCATTGCAGGGGCCGCAGCGGAGAAGTTCTGGCCAGGGCGCCGAGCAAGCCGAGCACCAAGCCGAGGGCCAGCGCCGATAACGCCAGCTTGATGGTCATCAGAGTGCCGGCGGCCAGCGCCGGACCGAATCCGTAGAGATCGAAATTCATCTGGGGCAACTATTGGAGGCTGGCGCCGCCGGGCGACGGCGCCAGTCGGGACGCATCAGTAGATGCTGAACGGGAAGTACTTGTCGTTGATCTTCTTGTAGGTGCCGTCGGCGACAATTTCCTTCAGCGCGGCGTTCAGCTTGGTCCGCAGCGGGTCGTCCTTGCGCACGGCCAGGCCGATCTTGTCGTTGTCGAATACCGGATCACCCTTGAACTCGAAGCTCTTGCCGGCATCGCTCTTCAGCCATTCCCAGTTGACGAAGGTGTCGGCCAGGATGCCATCGAGGCGGCCTGACGCCAGGTCCAGATAGGCGTTGTCCTGAGTGTCGTAGAGCTTGATGTCGACCACGTCGTTGAGGTTGTCTTCCAGCCAGTTGCCGGCGATGGTCGCGCGCTGGGCGCCGATCACTTTGCCTTTCAGGCCGGTTTTGTCGGTTTTCAGCTCAGTGGTTTTGCTGGCGATGAATTGCAGCTTGTTGGTGTAGTAGGGGTCGGTGAAGTCGACCGCTTGCTTGCGCTCTTCGGTGATCGACATCGAGGCGGCGATGAAGTCGAATTTCTTCGCGTTCAATGCCGGAATGATGCCGTCCCAGTCGGAGGTGACCACTTCGCATTCGACTTTCATTTTGGCGCACAACGCCTGGGCAATCTCGACGTCGAAACCGACTACTTGACCGCTGGCATCGATCAGGTTGAAGGGCGGGTAAGCGCCTTCGGTACCGATCTTCAGTTTATCCGCGGCAAAGGCGCCGGAACCGAAAGCCAGGGTGGCGGCAGCGGCCAGCAGCATTTTCTTATATGTCATCATGCGTGTTGCTCCGTTAGTGATTGCTGGACATGAACTGTTTGCAGCGTGCCGAGTTCGGGTGGTCGAAGACCTGCGCGGGTGAGCCTTGTTCTTCCACCAACCCTTGATGCAGGAAAACCACTTCGCTGGACACTTGCCGAGCAAAACCCATCTCGTGGGTAACCAGCAGCATAGTGCGACCTTCTTCGGCGAGCGCGCGGATAACCGCTAGCACTTCTTGGACCATTTCCGGATCGAGCGCCGAGGTAGGCTCATCGAACAGAATCACCTTCGGTTGCATGGCCAGGGTGCGGGCGATCGCTGCGCGCTGTTGTTGGCCGCCGGAAAGCTGGTTCGGGTAAACGTGGCGCTTGTCGGCGATGCCGACCTTGGCCAGCAGCGCTTCGGCCACTTCAATGGCTTCGGCACGGCTCTGGCCGAGCACCCGGCGCGGCGCCTCGATGATGTTGTCGAGCACCGTCATGTGCGGCCAGAGGTTGAAGTTCTGGAAGACGAAACCGATTTCGCTGCGCAGGCGGTTGATCTGTTTGTTGTCGGCGGCGACCAATTCGCCATGCCGGCTGGTCTTCAGCTTGAGTTCTTCGCCGGCGACGATGATCTGTCCCTGATGCGGGTTTTCCAGCAGGTTGATGCAGCGCAGAAAGGTCGACTTGCCGGAGCCGGAAGAGCCGAGAATCGAGATCACATCGCCATCGCGCGCGGTCAGGGAGATGCCCTTGAGAACCTCGAGGTCGCCGTAACGTTTGTGCAGGTTGCGGATTTCCAGGGCGGGCGTAGCCTCGGCCATACAGGTTCCTCTTGGGGTTACAGAGCACTCCGGCGTTAACGGGCCTTCCTGGCGTGGCACCAAGCTAGCATAGCGCCCAAAGTGCAGCCAAGCGCATGGCCCCGGTGCGATAGGGCCGAGCAGGGGCTTGTCGCATCGCTGAAGTCGGGTGTCGCGAGAACGCAAATACCCTTGCACTAAAAAGCCGCCGCCTGCAGAGCAGGACGGCGGCTGTGTTTAGCGCTCGATCAGGTGGTGCGGATCAGGTGATCGAAGGCACTCAGCGAGGCTTTGGCCCCTTCGCCGACCGCGATAACGATCTGTTTGTACGGCACGGTGGTCACGTCGCCGGCGGCGAATACGCCCGGCACCGAGGTTTCGCCCCGCGAATCGGCGATGATCTCGCCGCGTGGCGACAACTCGATGCTGCCCTTCAGCCAGTCGCTGTTAGGCAGCAGGCCGATCTGCACGAAGATGCCTTCCAGCTCGACGGTGCGCAGTTCCTCACTGACGCGGTCCTTGTAGACCAGGCCGGTGACTTTCTGCCCGTCGCCCTTGACCTCGGTGGTCAGCGCGCTCTTGATCACGGTGACGTTGGCCAGGCTGTTGAGTTTCTTCTGCAGCACGGCGTCGGCGCGCAGCTTGTCATCGAACTCGATCAGGGTGACATGGGCGACGATGCCGGCCAGGTCGATGGCCGCTTCCACGCCGGAGTTACCGCCGCCGATCACCGCTACGCGCTTGCCCTTGAACAGCGGGCCGTCGCAGTGCGGGCAGAAGCACACGCCCTTGGCTTTGTATTCCTTCTCGCCGGGCACGTTCATTTCGCGCCAGCGTGCGCCGGTGGCGAGGATCACGGTCTTGGCCTTGAGGCTCGCACCGCTCTCGAACTTGACCTCGTGCAGACCGCCGACGGCGCTGGCCGGGATCAGCGCGCTGGCACGCTGCAGGTCCATGATGTCGACGTCGTACTGCTTGACGTGCTCTTCCAGGGCGCGCGCCAGTTTCGGTCCTTCGGTCTCCTGCACGGAAACGAAGTTCTCGATCGCCATGGTGTCGAGCACCTGGCCACCGAAACGCTCGGCGGCCACGCCGGTGCGGATGCCTTTACGTGCGGCATAGATCGCCGCGGCGGCGCCGGCCGGGCCACCGCCGACCACCAGCACGTCGAAGGCGTCCTTGGCGTTCATCTTCTCGGCGTCGCGGTTGGCGGCGCCGGTGTCGATCTTGGCGAGGATTTCCTTCACCTCCATACGCCCCGAAGCGAACACTTCACCGTTCAGGTAGATGCTCGGCACGGCCATGACCTGGCGGCGCTCGACTTCTTCCTGGAACAGTGCGCCGTCGATCGACACGTTACGGATGTTCGGGTTGAGCACGGCCATCAGGTTCAGCGCCTGGACCACGTCCGGGCAGTTCTGGCAGGACAGCGAGAAGTAGGTTTCAAATTCGAAACGGCCTTCGATGCTCTTGATTTGCTCGATGGTCTCCGCGTCCAGCTTAGACGGGTGGCCGCCAACTTGCAGCAGGGCCAGGACCAGCGAGGTGAATTCGTGGCCCATGGGGATGCCGGCGAAGGTCAGGCCGATATCCGCACCCGGGCGGTTGAGCGAGAACGACGGACGACGGGCGTCGCTGCCATCGGTCTTCAGGGTGATCTTGTCGGTCAGGCCGACGATGTCTTTGAGCAGGCCGAGCAGTTCCTGAGACTTCGCGCTGTCATCGAGGGACGCAACGATCTCGAACGGCAGGGTGACCTTCTCGAGGTAAGCCTTCAACTGGGATTTCAGATTGGCGTCCAACATGACTGCAATTTCCTCTGCGAAAGTACGAATTTCAGAAACAGAAACGCCCGGACGGATCGCGCCCGGGCGTTCGGGCACCAGAAGGGCTGAGATTCAGCCCTTGTAGCGCAGCAACCTTGTGGGTTGCGGCTTAGATTTTACCGACCAGATCGAGGGACGGAGCCAGGGTGGCTTCGCCTTCTTTCCACTTGGCCGGGCAAACCTGACCCGGGTTGGCGGCGGTGTACTGGGCAGCTTTCAGCTTGCGCAGGGTTTCCGCTACGTCACGGGCGATTTCGTTGGAGTGGATTTCCACGGTCTTGATCACGCCTTCCGGGTTGATCACGAAGGTGCCACGCAGGGCCAGGCCTTCTTCCGGGATGTGCACGCCGAACGCGTTGGTCAGTTGGTGAGTCGGGTCACCGATCAGCGGGAACTGAGCCTTGCCAACGGCCGGGGAGGTTTCGTGCCAGACCTTGTGCGAGAAGTGGGTATCGGTGGTGACGATGTACACCTCGGTACCGGCCTTCTGGAATTCGGCGTAGTTGTTGGCGGCGTCTTCGATCTCGGTTGGGCAGTTGAAGGTGAAGGCGGCCGGCATGAAGATCAGCACGGACCACTTGCCCTTCAGGGACTGCTCGGTAACCTGGATGAACTCGCCGTTGTGGAACGCGTTAGCGGTGAACGGCTGAACCTGAGTGTTAATCAGAGACATGGGATGAACTCCTTAGTGGGGTTTGGAAATTTGATGGGGCCATCCTAATTCAATCCGGCTATATCGCTAAATTGATTGAAGGCATTGAATTGATTACATCTCTCTATGCCATCCGAGAGACGAGGTAGTTCCCTAAGTGGGGGTGGCAGGCAGCTAAATCAACCGATGGCGGCATGTGAGCACCCTACGCCTGCCCATGTGACGATTCGTTGAGATAGGTCATGGGAGGTGCGAAGTCGCCCTGCGAGCCGTAGCCCGGATGCAATCCGGGGAAGCCGGCGGCTGTGCTTCCCGGGTTTCATCCGAGCTACTTGTTCCTGTCGGACCGGAAACGAAAAAGCCGCCCCGAGGGGCGGCTCTTTCAGTGCATCGCGAGGGCTTACAGGCCGTTCTTGGCCTTGAACTCGCGGCGGCGGCGGTGCAGCACCGGCTCGGTGTAGCCGTTGGGCTGCTTGGTGCCTTCGATCACCAGCTCCAGCGCGGCCTGGAAGGCCACGTTGTCGGCGAAGTTCGGTGCCAGCGGACGGTACAGCGAATCGCTGGCGTTCTGCCGGTCGACCACCACGGCCATGCGCTCGAGGCTCTCGACGATCTGCGCTTCGGTGACGATGCCCTGGCGCAGCCAGTTGGCCAGCAGCTGGCTGGAGATGCGCAGGGTCGCGCGGTCTTCCATCAGGCCGACGTCATTGATGTCCGGCACCTTGGAGCAACCGACGCCCTGGTCGATCCAGCGCACCACATAACCGAGGATGCCTTGCGAGTTGTTGTCCAACTCGTTCTTGATTTCCTCGGCCGACCAGTTGGTGTCCTGAGCCAGCGGGATGGTCAGGATGTCGTCCACCGACGCGGCAGTACGCTTGGCCAGTTCGGCCTGACGGGCGAACACGTCGACCTTGTGGTAGTGCATGGCGTGCAGGGTGGCGGCGGTCGGCGACGGGACCCAGGCGGTGTTGGCGCCAGCCAGCGGGTGAGCGATTTTCTGCTCGACCATGCCAGCCATCAGGTCGGGCATCGCCCACATGCCTTTGCCGATCTGTGCCTTGCCTTGCAGGCCGGTGGCCAGGCCGATGTCGACGTTGCTGTTTTCGTAGGCGCCGATCCACTTCTCGGCCTTCATGGCGGCCTTGCGCACCATCGCGCCGGCTTCCATGGAGGTGTGGATTTCGTCACCGGTACGGTCGAGGAAGCCGGTGTTGATGAACACCACGCGCTCTTTCGCGGCCTGGATGCACGCCTTGAGGTTGACGGTGGTGCGACGCTCTTCGTCCATGATGCCGACTTTCAGGGTGTTGCGCGGCAGGCCGAGGACGTCCTCGACGCGGCCGAAGGTTTCCACCGCGAAGGCCACTTCTTCCGGACCGTGCATCTTCGGCTTGACGATGTACACGCTGCCGGTGCGGGTGTTCTTGCGGCTGGTGTTGCCGTTCAGGTTGTGCACCGCGATCAGGCTGGTGAACAGGGCGTCCTGAATGCCTTCCGGCACTTCGTTGCCTTGCGCGTCGAGGATCGCCGGGTTGGTCATCAGGTGACCGACGTTGCGCACGAACAGCAGTGAACGACCGTGCAGGGTTAGTTCGGAACCGTCGGCCTGGGTGTACACGCGGTCCGGGTTCATGGTGCGGGTGAAGGTGTTGGCACCTTTGACCACGCTTTCGGCTAGGTCGCCCTTCATCAGGCCCAGCCAGTTGCGGTAGACCACGGTCTTGTCGTCGGCATCGACGGCGGCCACGGAGTCTTCGCAGTCCATGATGGTGGTCAGTGCGGATTCCATCAGCACGTCTTTGACGCCGGCGGCATCGGTCTGGCCGATCGGGCTGGTCGGGTCGATCTGGATTTCGAAGTGCAGGCCGTTGTTCTTCAGCAGCACGGCAGCCGGTTGCGCGGCGTTGCCCTGGAAGGCGATGAACTGCGCCGGGTTCTTCAGGCCGACGCGGTTGCCGTTCTTCAGGCTGACGACCAGCTTGCCGTTGTCGATCGCATAAGCGCTGGCGTCGACGTGCGAGGCACCTTCCAGCGGCGCGGCTTCGTCGAGGAAGGCGCGGGCGTAGGCGATGACCTTGTCACCGCGCACCTGGTTGTAGCCCGGACCCTTGTCCGCGCCACCTTCGGTGCTGATTACGTCGGTGCCATACAGTGCGTCGTACAGCGAACCCCAACGGGCGTTGGCGGCGTTCAGGGCGAAGCGCGCGTTCATCACCGGCACTACCAGCTGCGGGCCGGCCATGCGGGCGATTTCTTCATCGACGTTCTGCGTGGTGGCCTGGAAGTCAGCCGCTTCCGGCAGCAGGTAGCCGATTTCCTGCAGGAACGCCTTGTAGGCCACGGCGTCGTGGGCCTGGCCGGCACGTGCCTGGTGCCAGGCGTCGATTTGCGCCTGCAGGGCATCGCGCTTGGCGAGCAGGGCTTTGTTCTTCGGTGCGAGGTCGTTGATGACCGCTTCCACACCGCCCCAGAACTTGTCGGCAGCGATGCCGGTACCGGGGATGGCTTCGTTGTTTACGAAGTCGAACAGGACTTTGGCGACCTGCAGGCCACCGACTTGAACGCGTTCAGTCATCACTTGCCTCACTCTGCTCAATAACCACTTCAACCGCTTCGGACCGGGCTTTTGCCGTTCTTGTAGTCCGAGGCGCGGCATACTACATGAAGAAATAGGGAAAATCAGTGGGCACGCGTCGCACTGCGACTGGAGGGTGCCTTCTGGTCATCTTGAGGGCATGTATGTTCTCAAAAAACTGAATAATTGTATCGAATAAGTGTTCCGATAGTACACGTTAATGGTTCAAATCCGTTGGGTCGGATCTAGCTCATGACGCGCTGGGTCGGCGGCCTATACTGCAGCGACTACGTTCTGGGGTTTGTTTCATGTCGGTGAGTCGTGCCTGCGCTACCGATCTCGATGAGCTCGCCGAACTGTTCGCCGGCTACCTGGACTTTTATGAAATGGCCAAGCCGCGCGCGGCGGTACGCAGCTTTCTCGAAGCGCGTCTGGCTCTGCAGGATTCAGTGCTGTGGCTGGCGCGCGATGATGGTGGACAGACTGTTGGCTTCGTTCAGTTGTATCCGTTCTTTTCGTCCCTGGCACTGCAGCCGGCCTGGTTGCTCAGCGATTTGTACGTGGCGCCAAGGGCCCGTCGCCATGGCGTCGGGGAAACCTTGATGAATGTCGCCCGCGCCCATGCCGAGGTGTCCGGAGCCTGTGGTTTGATGTTGGAAACGACGAAAACCAATCAAGTCGGACAGGCACTCTATGAGCGCCTAGGCTATGTGAGGGATGAGCTGTTCTATACCTATTGGCTGAGCCTGACCGCGCCTTGAACGGCGCCATCCGACCGGCATGCACAGGAGCTACGCGTGAATCATCTAGTCCTTACGGTCATCGCCCAGGATCAACCCGGCCTGGTGGAACGCATTGCCCAATGCATTGCCGAACATGGCGGGAACTGGCTGGAAAGCCGTATGTCACGGATGGCTGGCCAGTTTGCCGGGATCCTCTTGGTCGGCGCTCCGGCCGAAGCCTACGACGAGCTGGTCGATGCGCTGCAGGCGCTGAATAGCCAGGGGATTCGCGTGCTGTTGGCGGAAAGCGGTATTGAGCCGTCGTGCACCTGGAAGCCGATCCATCTCGATCTGGTCGGTAATGACCGGCCGGGTATCGTGCGTGATATCACCCGCCTGCTCAGCGAGCATGGCATCAATATTGAACGCCTGAGCACCGAGGTGCTGCCGGCGCCGATGAGCAGCGAACCGCTGTTTCATGCCGAGGCGATTCTCGCGGTGCCGCTGACCTTGTCCCTGGACCTGTTGCAGACCCGCCTGGAAACCCTCGCCGACGACCTGATGGTCGAGCTCAGCCTGCGCCCCGAGGGCTGATCGACCTGCTGATCGGTCACGCAGTTTTTGTAGGACCGAACCGACCGCCGTCGCTAATTAGCGGCGGGCGAAGTTACCGATGGCGCGTTCGATGCATTGCACGGTCTTGGCGAACGCCTGCAAATGGCTGTCGCTGAACGGCTGACCTTGGCGGTCGGCAATCACCAGCATCACCACGCGGTCGCCGTTGGCCACCGAGCGCAGCAGCACATGTTCGCTAGGAAACAGCGCTTTCAGGCTGCCGGGCAACAGCGCCGAATATTGCGCGAGATTGGCGGGGCCGAGGCGTAGTAACGCGGCCTTGGCGAGTAGGCGGCGCAAGACCTGACTCTGATTTGGATCCAATTGCAGATCATCGGCTTGCCCCCCAAGGCCGGCGCATTGCTGGGCGCGCAGTTGGCTGTGGCGGCGGTCGGCGAGCATCAGCACGAGTCGTGGCATGCCGCTTTCACGCAGCGCATCACGCGCGCAGGCCGTTAGTTGCGCGACATTAACGAACGGGCTGGGCTCGCGCAGCAGTTCGCTACAGTGTTGTCGCCATACCGCAAAACTGTCCGGTCTGACTGGCGCAACAGGGGCGGGCGTGGAGTGCAGGTGGCTGGCCGACCAGGGCCAGAGCAGCGCCTGCGCGGGGTGCCAGAGTTCCGTTGCGCCAATTTGTTGGGCGCTGAGCACCGCCTGCTGGTGAACTAGTTGCTGTACATCGCTCAGAGTCATTTGCAGGTACAAGCCGCTCAGGCGTTGCCAGCGCAAGCTGTGCGTGCCGCCCCAGCCGGCATGCGCGGAAAGCGCCAGACAGTTGGCCAAAAGTGTGCTGTTGGAAGGTTGAGTCAGCCAGCGGCGTAACGGAATATCGGCGTCCAGATGCTGCTGTTGCTGCAATGGATGATCGAGGTCGCGGGCGATGTGCAGTGCTCTGACCAGCAAGCGTTGGTCGTTGAGCAGCAGCCGATAGCTGTTCACGATCCAATCCGGCAGGCGCCAGTGTTCGGCGAGTTGCAGGGCCAACTGCAGCAGCGGCAGACCAAGCAGTTCGCGTTCGACCTGCTGTGCCGGTTCGCCGTTGCGCAGTACGCGCTGTTCCCACGTCTCGAACAACTGCGGTTGGTCCGCCACCAACGGCCACAGCGGGGCGAGAAACAACAGACTGGTGCAATGCACCTCCTGCCACAGCCGCGCCAGGCGCGCGCTGAACATGCCGTTGGCGAGCTGCGAAGCGTGCTGGCTGATCTGCCAGAGTTGCCGCAATGGCTTGGGAATATCCGCTTCGGCCAGCGCCGGCAATTGCTGGAGCAATTCTTCGCAGCGGCGCAGACCAAGGCGGTTGACCGCGACTTCCAGGCTTTCCGCCGGCTGACTGAGGCTGCTGGTGTGCCGGTTGGCTTCACGCATCAGCAGCAGGGCGGCGGCCGGACTGCGTTGTAGCAGTCCGGCAATCTCCCCGAGCGACAGGCGACTGTTGCGCAAAACACTGCGCAAGTGCTGATGCTCATCAGCAGGCACCGGCAAGCGAACCCGCTGCAAATGTTGGAGCCAAGCGTCGAAGCTGCGGGGAAGAGGCGTGGGAGTCGGCATGCGCGGCGTACTGAAGTGGATTTTCGTTCTGACGGCCTATAGTCTGGCGCAAATCTTCCGATAAATAGAGGGGCAGTTGTTTTCAGCCCCCTACCAGCGATTTCAAGTAGTCCTTCCTATGGCAAAAATTATCGGCATCATCGTCGTATTCGCTAGTGTGCTCGGCGGATACGTCCTTTCTCACGGCAAAATCGCTGCGCTGATCCAGCCCTTCGAGATCATGATCATCGGTGGTGCCGCACTCGGTGCGTTTCTCCAGGCCAACCCTGGCAGCATGACCATGCGCGTGCTGAAGAAGTCGTTGAAGATGTTTAGCTCGCGCTTCACCCACGTTTTCTACCTGGAAGTGTTGCGCCTGCTCTACGAGGTCCTCAACAAGAGTCGCCGCGAAGGCATGATGGCCATCGAGGCGGATATCGAAGAACCGGCCGCCAGCCCGATTTTCAGCAAATACCCGGCAGTCCTGCAGGATGCGCGGATGACGGCCTACGTCTGCGACTACTTGCGCATCATGTCCTCCGGCAACATGGCCCCGCACGAGCTGGAGGGTCTGTTCGACATGGAATTGGCCAGTCTCAAGGAAGAGCTGGATCATCCTTCGCACGCGGTGACCCGCATCGCCGACGGTCTGCCGGGCTTCGGTATCGTCGCCGCGGTGCTCGGTATCGTGGTGACCATGGCGATGCTCGGCGAAGCGGAGCAGGCGGCTCTCGGTCAGCACGTCGGCGCCGCGCTGGTGGGGACTTTCTTGGGGATTCTTGCGGCATACGGGTTCTTCGGGCCGCTGGCCACTTCACTGGAGCACGATGCCAAGGAAGAGCTGAACGTCTACGAGGCGATCAAGGCCTGTCTGGTCGCCTCGGCCTCGGGCATGCCGCCGACCCTGGCCGTGGAATTCGGCCGCAAGGTACTGTTTCCGGCCCACCGTCCGAGCTTCTCTGAGCTCGAACAGGCCATGCGCGGCAACTGACGGCTGAACGATGGATAACAATCAACCGATCATCGTCAAGCGCATCAAGCGCTATGCCGCCGGCCATCATGGCGGCGCCTGGAAGATCGCCTTCGCCGACTTCGCCGTGGCAATGATGGCGTTCTTCCTGGTCTTGTGGCTGATGTCGTCGGCTACCCCGGAGCAGAAAAAAGCCATTTCCGGCTACTTCCAGGACCCGGTGGGCTTTACCGAAAGCGCCAGTCCGTACGTTATCGATCTGGGCGGCACCCCTACACCGGCGCCGGAAAAGACCCTGAATCCGGAACTGCAGACCATTCCAGACGATCAGGACAAGAGCAAGACCGACCCGACCCAGGCCGAGGAAATTGCCGACCGCCTCGAGCGGGAGCGTCTCGAGCTGCTGCTCCAAGAATTGCAGAACAAGGTCAACGAGAACCCGCAGCTGCAGCGTTTCAAGGACCAGATCCTCTTCGAGATCACCCAGGACGGTCTGCGCATCCAGATCATGGACGCCGAGAACCGGCCGATGTTCGACCTCGGCAGCGCGCGCCTGCAACCGTACTTTGAAGACATCCTGCTGGCCATGGCCGACACCATCAAAGCGGTGCCGAATAAGATCAGCGTCAGTGGTCACACCGATGCCAAGCCGTTCGCCGGCGACGCAGGGTTCGGCAACTGGGAGCTGTCGGCCAGTCGGGCGAATGCGGCGCGGCGGGCGTTGGTGGCCGGCGGCTATCCGGATGAGCAGGTCGCGCGGGTGGTCGGCTACGCCTCCTCGGCGCTGTTCGATCGCCAGGATCCGTTCAACCCGGTGAACCGGCGGATCGACATCATTGTGCTGACCAAGAAAGCCCAGCGCGCCATCGAAGGCGAGCAGGACGACGCGGTCGAGCCGAACCCAGCCGTCCCGCCGGTGGAGCCGGGGCAGCCGGGCGCAGGGCTCGATCAGCCAGTGGCTCCGCCGCCAACGCAAGTGCAGCCGGCCAGCGCTGGCGAGGTGCGCGAGAAGTTGAACATCTTCGAAGACGGCACCCTGAAAATGGATCAGGCGCGCGAGCGATAAGTGCGTGGCCAGATACGAAAAGACCGCGGCCAGCCGCGGTCTTTTCGTATCTGCAGCAGGCTAGTACTCGTTTACCGGCAGGCTGGCGAGGATGTGCCGGTAACTGGCCATCCGTTGTGGCTGAATGCGCCCTTCGGCCACCGCCTGCAACAGCGCACAGCCCGGCTCGCGGTCATGCTTGCAGTCGCGGAACCGGCAATGGCCGAGCACATCGCGGAACTCGATGAAGCCGTCCTCGATGTCGTCGCGACTGACGTGCACCAGGCCGAACTCGCGAATCCCCGGCGAGTCGATCAAATCGCCGCCGCCAGGGAAGTGGAACAAGCGCGCCGTGGTGGTGGTGTGCGTGCCTTTGCCGGTGACTTCCGAGAGCGGGCCGACGCGGGTATCGACTTCCGGCAGCAGGCTGTTGACCAGCGACGACTTGCCCACCCCTGACTGGCCAACGAACACGCTGACGTGGCCATCCAGCACGCGCTGCAGCTCCTCCATGCCGCCGCCTTCATGGGCGGAAACCTCCAGCAGTGGGTAATCGAGCTGGCGATAGGTGCCAAGGAGCGCGTCCAGCGCGGCGCTGTTCTGCTCGTCGATCAGGTCGGCTTTGTTGAGCAGCAGCAGCGGGCGAATGCCGGCGTGCTCGGCGGCCACCAGGTAACGGTCGATCAAGTTGGCATGCGGCTCGGGCAGCGGGGCGAAAACGATGACGATCAGGTCGACGTTGGAGGCGACCGGCTTCAACTGGCCGCGGCTGTCCGGCCGGCACAGCTCGCTACGACGTGGCTGCTGGGCGACGATCACGCCGTTGCCCTGATTGCCGGCGCGCCAGACCACCCGGTCGCCCGTCACCAGCGCCGGCAGGTTGGCGCGCAGATGGCAGCGGAATACCTGGCCGGCCAGCTCACCCTCGATGGCTTCCACCTCCACCTGGACGCCGAAGTGGGCGATCACCAGGCCGAATTGCTCGGGCCCCAGGTCGCCGCCTTCCAGTTCGTCCAGCGCATGCGACTCGCGCTTGGCGGCGCGGGCGGCGCGTTCGCCTTGAATCTTTTCGATCCGCCAGTTTTGGCGGCGATTGAGCTGGCGTTTGGCCATGAAGGTTCCGAATGAGGAAGGAGGGAAAGCGGCGGCGAGTTTAGCATGCGCGGCCAGGCGGCCCGCGGCTGGGCTAAACTGCGCGTCTTAGCCGAGGAGTTCATGCATGCAAAATTCGCAAAATCTGATCTGGATCGATCTGGAAATGACCGGCCTGGACCCGGAGCGGGACGTGATCATCGAGATGGCCACCATCGTCACCGACAGCGACCTGAATATCCTCGCCGAGGGCCCGGTGATCGCCGTGCATCAGAGCGATGCGCTGCTCGCCGGCATGGACGAGTGGAACACCCGCACCCACGGCGAAAGTGGCCTGACCCAGCGGGTGCGCGAGAGTCGCATCAGCCCGGCTGAAGCTGAAGCGCAGACCATCGCCTTTCTCGAGCAGTGGGTGCCGAAGGGCAAGTCGCCGATCTGCGGCAACAGCATCGGCCAGGATCGGCGCTTTCTGTACCGCTACATGCCGGCGCTGGAGGAGTATTTCCATTACCGCTATCTGGACGTGTCGACCCTGAAGATCCTCGCCGGCCTGTGGGCGCCGCAGGTTCGCGACAGTTTCCAGAAACAGGGTACGCACCAGGCGCTGGACGATATCCGCGAGTCGATCGCCGAGCTGCGCCACTATCGCGAGCATTTCCTCAAGGTCTGAGCCCCGCGTGCGGGGACGACGGCGGGTGAAGCGCTCGCCGTAGGGCGGACTCAGGAGCGTCAGCGAACAGTCCGCCACCCCTGCACAGCCATCAAGCTCGCCGGCGTACTGCTGCGCGAGTAACGCCCTACGCCGAAGCGACTCCATGGCGCGCCAGCGCCCACTGCACATGCTCGCGGACCAAGGGCGACGGATCGTCGCGGCGCGCCTGCAATGCTTCGAGCACCGGGATGCTCGACGGCGCGTTGCCCAGGCCGACCGCCAGATTGCGCAACCAGCGCTCGTAGCCGGCGCGGCGCAGCGGCGAGCCTTCGGTACGGCTGAGAAACTCGTCTTCCGACCAGCGGAACAGTTCGGCCAGCTCGGCGTTGTCGAGGTTGTGGCGCGGCTGGAAATCGCCCTCGCCGCTGGGTCGGGCGAAGCGATTCCATGGGCAGACGATCTGGCAGTCATCGCAACCGAATACCCGATTGCCAATCAGCGGGCGCAGCTCGAGGGGAATCGAGCCTTTGTATTCGATGGTCAGATAGGAAATGCAGCGCCGCGCGTCGAGCACATAGGGGCCGACGAAGGCGGCGGTCGGACAGATATCCAGGCACGCCGTGCAGCGTCCGCAGTGTTCGCTGGCATGCGCCGCGTCGACCGGCAGCGGCAGGTCGACGAACAGCTCGCCGAGGAAGAAATAACTGCCGGCCTTACGGTTCAACACCAGGGTGTTCTTGCCGATCCAGCCCAGCCCGGCCTGCTCGGCAATGGCTTTTTCCAGCACCGGTGCGCTGTCGACGAAGGCGCGGTAGCCGAACGGGCCGATCTGCGCCTGGATGCGCTCGGCCAGTTGTTGCAGGCGTTTACGGATCAGTTTGTGGTAGTCGCGGCCCAGCGCGTAGCGCGACACGTAGGCCTTGTCCGGCTGGCCGAGCAGCTGCGCCATGCGCGTGTCGCCGGGCAGGTAATCCATGCGCAGCGAGACCACTCGCAGGGTGCCGGGCACCAGCTCTTCGGGGTGCGAGCGCTTGCTGCCGTGGGCGGCCATGTAATCCATGTCGCCCTGGTAGCCGGCGGCCAGCCAGCGCTGCAGATGGGCTTCGTGTTCGGTGAGGTCGAGACCGGCGATGCCCACCTGCTGAAAGCCCAGCTCGCGGCCCCAGTCTTTGATCGACTGGGCGAGGGCGGGGAGATCGAGAGCAATGCTGGACATGCGCGGAAACCAGGGCGGGGGTGGGTATAATTCTGCCAGAACCCGCCGCCCTGCGCCGGCCAGCGCGCCCGCCGGCGGTGTGATGCCTTTTTTGGAGCCCGTGATGTCCCCCGATTCCGTCGATCTGCCTCAGGCCTTGTACAGCGCCGCCCAGGCGCGAGAGCTGGATGCGCGCCTGATCGCCGGCGGCACGCCGGGCTTCGAGCTGATGCAACGCGCCGCCCACGCCGCCTGGCGGGCGTTGCGCCAGCGCTGGCCGGAGGCCGGCGCCTTGAGCGTGCTGGCCGGGCACGGCAACAACGCCGGCGACGGCTATCTGATCGCCGCGCTGGCCCAGCGCGTCGGCTGGCAGACCCAGGTGCTGACGGTCGGTGACCCCGCCCGACTGGGCGGCGACGCGGCGCAGGCGTATGCCGAAGCGCACCACGCCGGCGTGGCGATCCAGGCGTGGAGTGCGAATGCGCCGCTGCACGGTGTGCTGGTCGATGCACTGCTCGGTAGTGGTCTCACTGGTGCGGTGCGTGCGCCTTATAGCGAGGCCATCGAGCAGATCAATGCCAGCGGCCTGCCGGTGCTCGCGGTGGATATCCCTTCCGGGTTGTGCGCCGATACGGGCAGCGAACTGGGCGTGGCGGTACGCGCGGATCTGACGGTGACGTTCATTGGCTTGAAGTTCGGCCTGTTCACCGGGGTTGGTCCGGCGGTGGTCGGTGCGCTGCGTTTCGACGACTTGCAGGCCGATCCACAGATTCTCGCCGGGCAGCCCGCCTGTGCCCAGCGGCTCAGCGCCGCGAGTCTGACGCGTCTACCCCCACGCCCACGCACCGCGCATAAAGGTCAGTACGGGCATGTGCTGGTGATCGGTGGCGATCAGGGTTTCGGCGGCGCCGCCCTGCTCAGTGCGCAGAGCGCGTTGCGCTGCGGCGCTGGCCTGGTCTCGCTGGCGACTCGAGCCGAACACGTCTCCGCCGCCCTGGCCCGCCAACCGGAATTGATGTGCGTCGGCGTGGCCTCCACTTATCAATTGCCACAATTGGTCGCGCGTGCCGATGTGCTGGTGGTCGGCCCCGGTCTCGGCCAGGGTGCGTGGGGCCGCAGTCTTCTCTCGGTCGCTGCGGCGAGCGACAAGCCGCAGGTCTGGGACGCCGATGCGCTCAACCTGCTCGCCGCCGGTCAGGTGAGCACGCCGGCGACGCTGCTGATCACCCCGCATCCGGGTGAGGCGGCGCGCCTGCTCGGTTGTTCTACCGCCGAGGTTCAAGCCGATCGCGGCGCGGCAGCGCTGGCACTGGCGCGCAAGTACGTGGCGGTGGTGGTGCTCAAGGGGGCCGGTAGTCTGATTGCCGCGCCGGACGGTCGCCTCGCGCTGTGCGATCACGGTCATCCGGCCATGGCCAGCGCCGGACTCGGTGATGTCCTCGCGGGCCTGCTCGGCGCCTTGCTCGGTCAGGGGATGGCGGCCTTCGAGGCCG